>JAFRKJ010000008.1 GCA_017431785.1 Bacillota bacterium
GAGGTCTGCTGACATGTCGGATTCGTGGGTCGTGCAGAATCTTAACAATGCGCTGAATACGTGGAATGAGAAACTGGCGGAAGTGTGGGAGCTTCTGCTGATGTCGCCCCAGAGCTTCAAGGGCGGCGGTATATGGAAGGTGATACTCCAGATCAACGGAGCAGTACAGGCGATCGGGCTTGCACTGCTCGTTTTGTTTTTTCTGGTAGGTGTGGTGAAGACAACAGCGAGTCTGACAGAGATCAAGCGTCCAGAGCATGCACTGAAGCTGTTTATCCGCTTTTGCATCGCAAAGGGAGTGGTGACCTACGGCCTGGAACTGATGCTGGCGCTGTTTACCATCGCCCAGGGCGTGATGAGCACCATGATGAAGGCATCCGGTGTAGCGAAGATCGGCAAGGCAACCCTTCCGGACAAGATGGTGAGCGCCATAGAAGAGTGCGGGTTCTTTGAAAGCATCCCGCTGTGGGCGGTGACGCTGATCGGCAGCCTGTTCATCACTGTGCTGTCCTTCATCATCATCCTGACCGTGTACGGCCGCTTCTTCAAGCTGTATATGTACACTGCGCTTTCGCCGATCCCGCTGTCGTCCTTTGCAGGGCAGCCGTCTCAGAGTATCGGCATCGGCTTTCTCAAAAGCTACGCCGCGGTCTGCATGGAAGGCGCGGTCATCATCCTGGCGTGCATCATCTTCACGAAGTTCGCGGGCAGTCCGCCTGCGGTGGATTCAGATGCTGCTCCAGCAGCCATGGTGTGGAAGTATGTCGGGGAGCTGGTGTTCAACATGCTGGTGCTGGTAGGCGCGGTCAAGATGAGCGACCGGATTTCCAGAGAGCTTTTGGGGCTTGGATAAGAACAATTTGACGAAGGAGGAAGAAGAATTGACAGACAGAATCGTTACAAAAGACAGTCCGCACCGCCGCGCTCAGCTGCGCAGGCTCGGTGCGTATATCGCGATGATGAGAAAGGAGAAGCAAAAGCATGACAAGAGATGAGTTTATCAGCCGTGTGAAAGAAGAACTGATGGAGATGATCCCGGAGGAACTGAGGAAAGGACTGGAGATCCAGGATACCATGGTCCTGAAGTCCAATGACCAGAAGCATCATGGCCTGACGTTCAAGAGGGAGGAGTCTGAAGCAGCTCCGACGATCTATCTGGATGAGGCGTATGCCAGATTCACCAGTGGGGAAGAACTGCATGTGCTCACGGCAGAGATCAAGGATGCATACCTGCAGACCTTAAGCATGCCGGAACCACAGAAGATCGACTTTGATTAGCCGGAAGAGTGAGTAAGAAGTAATATCTTGAACGCATTTACGGTGGCAAAGACGAAAACTAAGTGGGTATGGATTTCAGAAAGAGGCGGTGATATTATTATGATAAACAAGAGATTTGTTACATCTGAAGAGGTCCAGGAAGACTTCGGAGTTTCAAGAACCAAGGCATATGAGCTGATCAAGCAGCTGAACGAGGAATTGGAACAGGCGGGATATCTGGTTATACGCGGCCGTGTCAGCAGAAAGTACTATCTGGAGCGGACCTACGGGGACGATGAACCCGAAGGCCGCCAATAAGCTCGTGGTTCTATTTTGGTTCTAAAATCTTTAAAAACCACAAAGACCGCATATATTTCTTATTAGAAAGAGATGCATAAGCCCGCAAATAGGGCTGGTAGCCCGGCTATAACGGAGCCCGCCGAGGAGTGGGAATAAAAAGAGTAAAAAAATATTAGTATATCGTTGCAAATGATTATTCTGATGACAGGTAGTACACGTATTATCTGTCATCTATTTATTATTTATAATTGCGCAAGATTTGTACTCAACAACAAGAGGAAAAGAACGTTCGTTCTTGACAGATCGGAGAATTTGCGTTAGTATGTAAAAAACTAAAAAGTGTAGGTCTTTTCCGGTCGGACCTAGTCGCGGGTTAAGTGCGATAGGATATGCGTGATTCAAGGCACGCTGTTCTATCGCTTTTTTGTTAATAAGAGTTTGAAAGGAGATGATAAAATGATAACAGGAGATGTCGTTCAGTTTAATGAAAAACACAAATGGTGTGGCTGCCTTGGAATAGTAACTGAAAAGAAAGAATACATCAATGATATTCGGTATATGGTGGGAGTTCCCATGCCAGAAAAAGGGACAGCATATATTTTCAGCATGGAATCTGCAAATGAATTGGAGTATATTGGGAGAGCAGTTTTAGCAGAAGCCAATGAAGATGAATGGTAACAGAAAATGATTTATTTAACAGGTGACACACACATACCTATTGATATTCATAAAATCGCAGCATCCCAATGGCCGGATCAGATGAATATGTCTAAGGACGATTATCTGATTGTCTGCGGTGACTTTGGTCTTCTCTTTAATTACCGTGAGACTGGCAAAAGCCTCCCGTCATGCTCAGAAGATAACTGCTGGGACAAAGAAGAACTGTGGTGGCTGAATTGGCTTGAGGAAAGACCTTTCACAACATTGTTTGTTGATGGAAACCATGAGAATTATGACAGACTGAAGAAATATCCTGCATTGGAGTGGAACGGCGGGAAAGTGCAAATGATTTCAGATTCCGTGATCCACCTGATGCGAGGGCAGGTGTATCAGATCGATAATAAGAGCATTTTTACTATGGGTGGGGCACGCAGTCATGATCGTGGTCCTGTGACAGGAACTGAAAAGCGGGATGCACATATAATCTGGTGGAAGGATGAGCTTCCTCTGCAGAAAGAATACACTGAGGCATTAAAGAATCTGCGGGCGCAAAACAATAAAGTTGATTATATCGTAACGCATGAAGCCCCGGCAGATTATTTATACAGGGAAGGTTACAGTGCATATGAGTTGCCAGACTTCCTGCTGAATATAAAAGAGACTGTAGATTACAAGAGATGGTACTGCGGGCATCATCATAAAGACACAGGCTACGGAAGGGTAAGAATTCTGTATGATGACATAGTCCAAATCGGGGAATGACGCGAAAGCCGGATGCATCTGCCTGATTATTGACTTCGAGACAATATAGGTATATACTTATATCGGAAGGAGGGATGATGCATGACTACAGTTGCACAACGAAAGGCATCCGCAAAGTATGACAGAAATCATACCAGATCGATTCTCTTCAAGTTCAATACGACCAGTGATGCAGATATTCTAGCGAAACTGGATGAGGTGGGGAACAAACAGGGGTACATCAAAGAACTGATAAGAGAAAACATCTGCGGAAAAGAAGAGGTCCTGTCAGTTGAGGCAATAGGGCTTATGGTACTTCCGGTTGTTCAAAAGTACGGAATTGATAAAGTGACGCTGTTCGGATCATATGCCAGAGGAGAGGCCACAGCGGGAAGTGATATAGATCTTCTGATTGAATGCGACAATATCAGAAACATGGAAAGCTATCTCGGTCTGCAAGATAGTCTTAAAAAAGCAATCGGAAGGAATGTTGATATTGTAATGGCCGATGCACTTGAGGCGGACAACACCCGGTCTGCAAAGAGGCTAAGAGAGCATATTGAAAGGGATAAGGTGATTATTTATGAGAGAATTAAGTGAAAGGGATAAGGATAATCTGGCTGCAATTCTGGATTACTGCGATCGTATCAGCAGCATTGAAGAGCGATTCGGAGATTCATTTGAAAAGTACAGCGCTGACGCGGATTACAGAGATGCAGTTTTAATGAATGTGTTCCAAATCGGTGAGGCGTCAAATCGTCTTTCCGATGAGTGTAAGGAAATAATGAATGCTATTCCATGGCACGAAATTTACGGAACAAGAAATGTGATCGCCCACGGTTATGTCAAAGTGAAAGATGAGATCATCTGGGAAATCGTTAAAAAGGATGTTCCGTTATTGAAACAGGAAATAGGTGAAAAGGCTGGTTTACTGTAGTCGACAGCAGCAATCTGTGAGTACATTTTGAGTACAAAATCATCGTAGAAAGAAAATAACCCGAATCAACCATTAGAATAGAAGCTAGTAAATGTAGCGAAAAGACTGCAAAGCACTATCAACACAACTCGGGATACCGAATGGGAATAAAGAAATAGATGGAACCGTTGAAATATCAACGGTTCCATCTATTATTGCCTACAGATTTACTTCACACGGACTGCTTTTTTCTTACTGTAAATGCCATAGTAGGTTTTCCCTTTGTACTTCTTGTACGGTCGGATCTGAACGTAGATCTGCTTGCCTTTCTTCAGTTTTTTGATTACATATTTCTTTTTGCTCTTCTTGATATTGATCGTTTTCGCTTTGCTCATCTTTGAAGAGTAGGAGTAGCGGATCTGATAACCGTTGGCTTTTTTGTCTTTCTTCCACTTGACGATTACTTTTTTCTTGCTGGCCTTGACCTTAGCGCTGACTTTGCTGAAGTACAGTGTTCTCTGTTTGGTCCACTTGCTGCTTTTGTTCTTGCCGATGGTCTGCGCGCGGAACACGTATATGGATCTTCTTTTGAGTTTCTTGATCGTGACAGAGGTTTTCTTCGTCGAAAGGGTCTTCCATTTTTTCGCGCCGGCTTTGCGGTAGTCGATCTTGTAAGATTTTGCGCCTTTGACTTTACTCCAGCTTGCTTTGATCTGCTTCTTGCCGTATTCAGGTGTGAGAGTCAGCTTCGGCGCAGCAAGCTTCGCAGGAGTCTTCGAGGTGACAGTTACCTTGCAGGCCTGATACATGCCCGTATCAGTATTCAATGCTACAATCACAGTCTTGCCTGCTTTGATTCCGGTGACTGTGCCGACAGAATCCACTGACGCGATGTCTGGATCAAGACTGACCCAGGTCAGGAAGCTGTCCTCACAGGGCTGCGGTTTAAGGACTGCACGGATCTGAGCATATTCTTTGACAGACAGCATCAAAGATTTTTTATTGAAAGAAATCTCTTCTGCCAAGCCGATTTCCGTTGTTTTAGGGTCGTAAATGTGCAGCGTGAAGGAATTGCTGACGCGCCCTACTTTTCCTGTGATCTTTACCGTGCCGGTTTTTTTGAAGGAAACGGTGCCCTCGCTGTTGACGGTAGCGATGGATGGATCAGAGGAAGACCATCGGATTTGTGTCTCATCGGAATCGAACGGCAAAATCGAGTAGGTCGGATAATATTCATTGTCACCGTAATAGCTTTCTAGTGGCCGGTATACATCATATGGTTGGAAGAACAGATTCTTCGCTCTGATGGCCTGGCTTTCCTTGATATAGTAAGCAGTGAGCACCATGTTTTCAACGATTTCGTCGCCTTCAGAGATGATGCCGTTAGTTTTTGATTTCCAGCCGCGGAACACATAGCCTTTTTTTGCAGGTGCTTCCGGGAATTCTTCGATATAAGATCCTTTGCGGACCGGTATCGTGTCGATCGTCTTACTTCCGATCTTGAATGTAACGGTCACGATTTCCGGTTTCAGGGAATTGATCTCCTGATTGACATTGTTCTGTCTGCCGATAATCCAGTTTCTCAACTGATCGACCTCTTCCTGATAGGTTCTTGGACCAGCGGTCTGTGCAGGTGTGCCATCGGTTCCATCCGAGGAGGTATCTCCCCAACCTTCACCGTAGGCGCCCCATTTCTCATGGTCGTATTTCCAGGAGGTCTTCGTCTGCTCGTAATACTGATCCAGCAGTCCGCCGTCTTTTACAATTTCGGTGAGCAGAGCGTTTAAACTCGGGACTTGTTCGTCGCCGTCTTTGCCGGTCCAATACGCCAGTTGTTTCTCAGCGAATACAGGATCAGCTTTCATCCTGTCAAACCATGGCGTCGAAGTGTTCTCGAATCCGTCTGGCGAATCACCGTTATAGTCGAGATCACCCCAGGCGACGTAATCAAAATCCCAAAGAGGACCCCAGAAGAGTTTGCCGGATTCGCCGGGTGCGCCGTCGTCACCTTCTTTGTCTCTCGTCTTATAAAGGAATGTGCTGCCGCTACCGTAGGCGTCGCCGTTGGCGGAGAATTCCTGGATCCACCAGTACTTTGCCGCCGCATCAAGATCCATAAGATCGGTATAACGGATATCACCGCTTTTGAAACCAGGACTGAAGATCGCGTTTTCCGTCGCCTGGATGAATGCAATGATATATTGCCTTTGTGTATCGTTATCATAATCATCGAAAGAAGGACTTTCGATAAACATGGAAACGTTCTTTTGGGTCTCAAAAATGTTTGCTTTGTCTTCATCCCCGTAGGGGGCCATAGACAGCAGATAGCCGCCGGAAATGAATGGAAGATCTGTCGCTTTCTTAGAATCCTCATCTGCTTCCAGATCGTCAATCGCAACGCGGCTGTCTCCGATACGAATTTGTTCGCAGAGGAGATAGCTGCCGTAGTACTCGTCGTTCATGACAACGTCAACGGGGATGCATTGGGGTGTATAGTCAAGCCCCATCTGCGCACCAAGCCAATACGTCATGCGGTTGCGAATCAGACTGTTGTCATAGCGGTTGGCAAGCAGGATCCAGTGCTTGTTTTCACCCATGCCGAAGAGATTTTTCTTCTTTTTCAGTTTGAGCTTATATGGTTTTTTGTCCGCGTCCCAAGTGGAGTTTCCCCTGCCGCGAAGGTATTCGATTTCCAGACCGTCCAGACTCGTCTGCGCTCCGCCGTCATAATCGCCTGCAAACCCTTCCGGAACCTGCAGATCGACCGTACCATAGCACTCAGCGCTATGATCGGGGCTGCCGTTCATCGCGCCGATCGAGCCAAGGCTTTCATCGATATTGAAATACAGGACTGGAATCGAACTTTCTGAGAACTCAATGAATCGGAGCAGGATACTGGTCTTTTTTGTGCTTTTGATTCCACTGATCTCAAAACTAAAAGATACTCGGTGCTGCCCGGTCAGACCGAGACCGTAGACATCCTTAGTGCGGTCGCCGGCGTTTTCCCAGTCTTTCTTTCCCATTGTGCTCTTCAGGGCGAACGAGGCGACAGGGTTTTCCTGATCGTCCAGGTACACGTGGACAGTGACTGTCACACCTCTTTCCCGCAGCCCGTCGACGCTGATTCTTCCCACAGGGCTGCCGGCAAAATCAAGAGCTGCATTCAGCCCGATTCGGCCGCTCTGAAGAACGCCGGCTGTGCCGGTGAGAAGAAGGCCATTCCCGTTCTTCGGTTCAGAGAATGTCACCTGATCGACCATCTTATCAGGGTCGTCAGCAGAAGGCACTGGCTGCATGCTTTCTGGCAGCGCGATGGCCCCTTGGTCATAAGCATCCTTAAGTCTGAGGGGCCCGTAGGAATCCTCTACAGTCAGTTCTCCGTCTGCCGGTTCTTCTGTCTGCTCTCCACTTCCCGGGTCTGCAGGTGGATCGTCGCCATCTGTTGCAAAAGCAACCTCTGGGATGATCATCGTAAAAGACAGGAGAAAAGATAATACTAGTGCGCATAGTTTCTTCATAGAATTCACCGTTTCCTTTTTCGTAAATGATTATGCCGCTAAAGATTACAATGATATTGTACTATAAAAGGTCAGAAAGAAAGCATTAAGAATAATTATCAATTAGTGATATTAAACAAATGGGAATCATTGCAGATGAATCTATCATGCACCGTTGAAACGCCAACAGTTCTGGTGCTTTTGTTTGCCCGGGCCATTGATGTGTGAATTCAGATTACCGGAAGAAGATTTTATGCAATCCTTCCGGCATGGAAAAAAACATCATTTCCACGATTGTCTCGGCCGGAGTGATGTTGTCTTCAAGAAGCCATTCCCGGGTCATGCCGACTGCCCCATGACAATAAAGGCGAATGCTGTAGGAAAGCTTGGTGTCCAGCCTTTGCACGCCGAGGATCCGCATGGCCTCCTGCGTGTAGCGATTCACGAAGTATTCCACCATGTATTTCCAAAGAGGATTCTGTGAGTTGTCTTCGTAGGCCCGCTTATAAAAGAGATAGTCCTGCCGCATCCCGTTCATGCTCTTCGCCGCTGATTCGACAGAAAGAACATCTGTCTCAAAGGCGTTACGGGTGAAGATCCAGGCGACCAGATCATACTTGTCTTTAAAATGATAATAAAAAGTAGGACGTTCGATTTCAGCCTCCCGGCAGATCTCCGTAACACGGATCTTGTCGAGGGGCTTTTGCAGCATGAGTTTCTTCATGTTTTCAGCAATCCACTGTTTCGTTCTGATGGCCATTTTTACCTCCAATAATCTTACAAAATATCAAATCTGTTAATAATTATATCATAAACAAATTTCTGTAAGTAGTTTTTTCCTTGACGGCATATTAGAATCCAATTGTAAGAACAAAGATCAACACTTCAGAGAGGGGAGACAATATGGATTTTTTAGAACTAGCAAAAGAACGGTATTCTGAGCGCTTCTTTGACAGCAGGCCCATCGAAGCAAATAAGCGCGGAGATTTGAATCCACCGCAGGGAAGCTTCTATTATGGCATGTACAAAGGCGACCTGGATGCCGGTGTTAACACTGTAAGCAACCTTTCAGGCCTGATCAAAAGTATCGATTCCTGCGAAGATATC
This sequence comes from Bacillota bacterium, assembly GCA_017431785.1. Classification (GTDB taxonomy): domain Bacteria; phylum Bacillota; class Clostridia; order Peptostreptococcales; family Anaerovoracaceae; genus Lentihominibacter. Next base: position 8,479 of record JAFRKJ010000008.1, read on the forward strand.
GTCAATGAACTGGCAAGACCGTTTGCAGAATAAGGAGACATAGATAGAATGCATTTTACCGATACTGTATACAGAAACCCCTACTGGCCTACATGGCCGCTGCTGCAGATCACGCAGGGCTGCACCCATAACAGCTGCAAATTCTGCACCATGTACCGAAACGTGGACTTTTGTCTGCAGCCGGCTGAGTGGATTGAAGAAGATTTGCAAGAACTTTCGCAGAGTGATCCGCATGCAAAGACAATACAGCTTTTGTCAGCAAACCCACTGACTCTGTCTTATGAGAAACTGGTACCGATTCTGGAGATGATCAATCACTACCTTCCGGAGATGGAATACATCTACGCTGCCACTAGAGTAACAGACATTAGCAATAAAACTGTCGAGCAGTTGAAACACCTGAAAGAACTGGGTCTCCGGGAGATCTCTCTCGGCGTGGAGAGCGGAGATGATTGGACCTTGGAGCGAGTGAACAAAGGTTACCATGCCATCGATATCATTGAGCAGTGTGCGAAGCTGAAAGAAGCAGGAATCGATTTCTGGATGTCCTTCCTAAATGGAGTCGCAGGCAAGGAGCACAGCATGGAGCATGCGATAAACTCCGCGAAGATCTTCAGCCAATGTGAACCGATGCTTGTAGGGACCGGCGGGCTAGTGCTGTTTCCCGGAACACCACTTCTGGATGAGGCAGAGCGAGGAGAATTCACACCGCTGTCAGAGAAGGAAATGCTGGTCGAACTGAAGACCTTTGTCGAGAACCTGACCTGTGACTGTACGTTTATTACCCATCACACCGTTTCAGGGAAAAACCTGACCGGGCCAGATTTCATCCGCAGAAAAGACAGTATCGTCGCGGCGCTGGATCATGAAATCCAGCATGGTAATCTGGACATGATGGCTGCAATCGCGGAGGAATAATGAATTAACAAACCCCTTGCATCGCAAGGGGTTTTCTTTACTTAAATCAGAACACATAGGAAAAGCACAAAAGCGCGCAAGTCCGTGGCTTACAGGAAAATTCTGTCGACACAGTACCGGTCAGGCCCTTGTGCGTCCGGAACCTCTTTCATCTTCAGAACGGACTTCGGGCAGCGGCAGACACACTGTCCGCAGCCGATGCACCGATCAGGCCGGATGGTGACGCCGGCGTCAGAGAAACTGACCGCTCCCATTTGGCATACTGCGGCGCAGCTGCCGCAGCCAATGCACTGATCAGGGTTAACGACCTGAACGCTGAATCGGGAGGCAACAGCCAGTGTATCTTCGTTTCGCGCCATTGTCCGCAGGCAGATGCAGCAGCATGAGCAGCAATTGCACAGTGACAATGGGTGCTGAAGGTTGCTGATGACCTGTACCAGACCTTGTTCGCGAAGCTCTTCCAACTGTTTCCGCGCCTGCTCAATGGTCAGTTCTTTTGCCCAGCCGCCGCGAATCGCCTCATAAGCAGCTTCGTTGAAGAGGAAGCAGACATCTTTGATTGGATAGTCGCAAGCTCGGTCGCCCCGGTTCTCCATCGTCTGACGGCATACGCAGTTGATGACCGCAATAGGTGTGCAGCGGTGCAGCATTTCTTCGCATAAGTCTGTAGGAATCACTTCTCTGGTGTCAGGAATCTCGACATTCATTACGATTCTGCCATCGGTTCTTTTGCCAGTAAGAGAAACAGGATTCGGAAGAACCCGGTGTTCCGGAGCCATCGTGCGAAGTTTAGAACCGTCCACATCGGCAATATACAGCCAGAAGTCCTGCAGCGCTTTGTTCAGAGGAGAACCTGTATTTGTTTCGACTGCATTGAAACAAAGATACAACATATACGTTCTTAGATAACCTGTACTTCCGTCCTTCTTTGGCATTGGCGTCAGGAAGCCTTTGCGAATCAGGCTGTCCGACAGAGCAGCGAAAGATGACTTCAGATCTGCGTCTGCATTTCCGGCAGCCTCCTCCGGCCGTAAGGCATCGGCTCTGTAACTGAAGTCGGGATACGCGAACCATGCCCGGCACTCGTCCGCCGTCAGTTCCTGACGGAGCGCCTGCAGAAATTCGTCATGATTGGGAAGGGTCATATAAGGGTGTTCCAGTGCTGCCAGAAGCTGCTGATGCGGATCGGCAGATACACCCTTTCGTGATTGTTCATATTGCTCCAGATGATCCCTCAGAAGCTGATGGATACTTGCGAAATTATCAGTCATAGTGAGTCCTCCTCAAGACATATTATAGCATGGTTCTAAGAGAATAGGGATTTGAACACTGAATGTCCGCATCTGCAAGGTGACTGTTGAGAAATGATATTGACGAATAATCGTTTGAGAAGTATCATAAATGATTATTGGAACAATCATAACTGATTGAATCAGTTTCTGTAATAAAGGAGAAAAAAGATGGTAAAGACGAAAAAAAGAAATGTTATCGTAGGACAGTCCGGAGGCCCGACTGCTGCGATCAATTCCTCTTTGGCTGGCGTTTACAGAACAGCTAAGGACCGTGGGTACAACAAAGTGTATGGAATGCTGCACGGAATCCAGGGATTTATGGAAGGAAGGTATATCGATTTATCAGAGCATATCAAGACCGGACTTGATGAAGAACTGCTGAAGCGTACTCCGTCAGCCTATCTGGGGACTTGCCGTTATAAGCTTCCGGATATCTATGAAGACAAGGCGCTCTATGAAGAACTCTTCAAGACACTGGATGAGCTTGAAATCGACTGCTTCATCTACATTGGAGGTAATGACTCCATGGATACCATCAAGAAGCTGTCTGATTACGCTATCGTAACAGGTTCTGACATCCGTTTCGTAGGATGTCCTAAGACCATTGACAACGACCTGGCTCTGACAGACCACACACCGGGATATGGCTCTGCAGCCAAGTACATCGGTACATCTGTTAAGGAAATCATTCGTGATGGATGGAGTCTGGAGACACTGCACGGTCAGATCCTCATCGTAGAGATCATGGGAAGAGATGCCGGTTGGCTCACTGGAGCATCGGTTCTCTCCAGAGGTGAAGACTGCGATGGACCAGACGCAATCTATCTGCCTGAGATCGATTTCGATATCAATGAATTTGTCAACAAGTGCAGAGGACTTCTTGAGAACAAAGCGTCCGTCGTCATTGCTGTTTCCGAAGGAATCCATTTGGCAGACGGCACTTATGTCAGTGAGCTGGGCAACGTGATCGAATACGTCGATGCCTTCGGACATAAGCAGCTGACAGGAACAGCCAGATATCTGTGCGAGATCCTCTCAGAACAGATTGGCTGCAAGACAAGAGCTATCGAGCTGTCAACACTCCAGAGAGCGGCCAGCCACTGTGCTTCCCGTATCGATATTCTGGAAGCCTTTGAGGTTGGCGGCGCAGCTATGAAGGCTGCCGATGAAGGCGACAGCGGCAAGATGGTCGTTATTGAGAGACTCTCCGATGACCCGTATCAGGCGGGAACGGCGGTCAAAGACGTGCATAAGATCGCAAACGATGAAAGACTCGTGCCGAGAGAGTGGATCAATGAAGAAGGAACATATGTTACGAACGAATTCGTTACCTATGTGAAACCGCTGATCCAGGGCGATGTAGCACCGATCATGGTCGACGGAATTCCAAGACACCTGTATGTTCCGGGTTATCAGGAGCTACTGTAAAAAACTGCCGCAAAAGCAGCATATTATTTCATCTGATAAATAGCGCAAACAGTATTGTTTGCGCTATTTTGGTGGTAGTATAAATGTGATAAGTGATTCATCAAACGGGAGGAAACGAATGTTAAGTGAAAAATATAAGGACTTTACAGGCTGGACGATTTATCAGATTTATCCGCGCAGCTTTCAGGACAGCAACGGCGATGGGATAGGAGATCTGCAGGGTATCATCAGCAAGCTTGACTATATCAAAGAGCTCGGAGCAAATGCCGTATGGCTGTGCCCATGTTTCAAAAGCCCCAATGATGACAACGGGTACGATGTCTCAGACTATCGCGATATCATGGATGAATTCGGGACGATGGACGACATGGATGCTCTGATCAAAGGCCTCCACAGCCGCGGCATGAAGCTCATTCTTGATCTTGTGCCAAACCACACCTCGACGGATCACAGGTGGTTTCAGGAGTCACGCAAGGGAAGGGGCAATCCTTACAGTGATTACTATTACTGGTTTGATGAGATCCCAAATGACTGGCAGTCAGCGTTCGGAGGGAGTGCATGGCAGTATGATGCGCTGAGAGGGCAGTATTATCTGCATACCTTTGCCGCCAGTCAGGCAGATCTCAACTGGGACAATCCCGCAGTTGTGAAGGAGATGCAAGGCGTCGTTGACTTTTGGGTGGACAAGGGCTGCGACGGTTTCCGTATCGATGTCATTGACTGTATTTCAAAGAACATCGAAATGGGAGAGAACAGCCATGGACCTCGCTTGCATGAGTACATCCGGGCGCTGTTTGGCAGAGAAAAAGTCTCTCATCTGTTTACGGTGGGCGAAGGGAACACAAATGATATTGAAGACATCGTACTCCACTGCGGTTCAGAACGAAACGAGTTGTCAACCCTCTTTATTTTTGACCACATGGAGTGCGGCCGCTCCGACAAGTTCACGCCGAAAGAGGACAGCCTTAAGACGCTCAGGAATCATCTTGTGTACTGGCAGACGGAAACGGATAAGAATGATTTGCTTTACAGCTTGTTTATAGAGAATCATGACCAGCCGCAGATAATCTCGCGCATTGGAAACGATAAAGAATTAAGATACGAATCAGCGACTGACATAGCAACAATGGTTTACCTACTGAAGGGAGTGCCCTTCATTTATCAGGGTCAGGAAATCGGCATGCCGGCAGCGCATTATGACAGTATTGATGACTTTGATGATGTGGAGTGCCTTGGATACTACCATAAATATAGGGAAACTCTGAGCGAAGAGGAGTGTCTCCGGAAGATCAATTTCGGAAGTCGTGACAATGCCCGCCATCCTATGGCATGGGATGACAGCAGGAACAGTGGTTTCACTGATGAGAATGCGACACCATGGCTGCTTCCGCACAACAGAGCGGCAGAGGTCAATGTCGCAAAGGATCTGGCATCGGAAAAGTCGGTTTACCGTTTTTATAAGGATCTGCTGAAACTGCGAAAAGATAATAAAGCGTTCCAGTATGGTGATGTTGAGGTCTTTTCAAAGGCGGAGGATGACTTCTTTGTATATACGCGCAGTCATGGGGATTCCAAATGGGTAGTGGTCTGCAATTTCGAAACACAGCAGAATATTGAACTGCCATTCGAGTGTGAAATGCCGGTGCTTGCAAATATGAACAGAGCGACTGCGAGTGGTTGCTACGCTCCATATGAGTGCGCAGCAGCAAAGGTGAAATAATATATCCCGAATTATGATCTTGAACTATAAAGGGAAAGCGACTGCATCACAATAAAGGTCTGTAAGGATATCTATAAAATCCTGCAGACTTTTTCTTTGGTCTGTTTTGTGGGTGCAGAGGATACAGGAGAAGTTTTCTTTGCAGTCAAATGGAATCCAGGCAAACTGTTTGCTGTGGTCATTCAAGAAACCGGGAGCAAGGCAGATGCCCTTGCCGGCGGCGACATTGACCCGGGTCGTATCGTGATCAGGACTGTTGAAATACTGAATTTTACCTGATGCAATCATCCTTTGCTGGACACTGCGGAGAGCGGCAGGTGATCCGCCGCCGACCATCAGCGTTCTCCCTTTCAGATCGTCTTCAGTGATGAGATTCTTTTTCGCGAGCGGGTCGTCCTTGGTGCAAATCAGATAGATTCTGCTGGTGAATAGTTTGTGCACATTGACTGCCGGAATATGATGGGTGTGTTCCTCAAGGGTAAAAAAGATGTCGGATTCATTTTTGAGGAAACTCTCCAGTCCGCCTTCGTATTGAAACTTCGGCGTGACTTGCACATCCGGATGGAGATCTGCCAGCAAGCGGATTGCTTCCGGAAGAAAGTATACCGCCTGATGAACCATGAGGCTGATGGAGATGTCATCTTTGTATTTTGCGCTGAAATTCTGACCCTGCTCAATAGCGCGCTTCATTTCTTCGCGCATGCGGGTAAGATATGCAACAAACTGAGCGCCTGCCGGGGTGAGGGCAGCGCCCTTACCGCTCCGCTCAAAAACAGGGAAGCCGATTTCTTCCTCCAGAAGTCTGATCTGGTAGGAAAGGGTAGGCTGACTCACGAACATGTTATCTGCGGCACGACTGAAATTCAGCGTGTGCGCCAGTTCAATACAGTAATCGATTTGCTTCGTATTCATAAGGTGACTCCTAAGATAATCATTTAATTATTAAATTGATTATATAACTATTGAATTGGATTTTTCAATAATAACATGAGACAATCTATACAGAAAGAGAAAACGAATACTTTGATCGACAAAGGAGGAAACGATAAATGGCAAAGACACTGATAGCATTTTTTTCAAGAGCAGATGAAAACTACTTCGGCGGCACGATGAGATATGTGAAGGTAGGCAATACTGAAATCGTCTGCAATCTGATGAAGGACCTGATTGAAGCAGACAGCTTCAAGATCGAAATGGCACAGCCGTATTCACCGGACTACATGACCTGCATCGATGAGGCTAAGAAAGATCTTCGCGCAAAGGCAAGACCGCAGCTGACGAATTATCTGGATGAAATCGATGGCTACGATACAATCGTTCTGGCATATCCGAATTACTGGGGCACCATGCCGATGGCAGTGTTCACATTCCTGGAACGATATGACTTCACAGGTAAGACAATCCTGCCTCTCTGCACAAATGAAGGAAGTGGAATGGGATCAAGTGAAAGAGACATCAAAAAAGCTGCACCTGGAGCAACGGTAAAGACAGGACTTCCTGTCAACGGAAGCAGCGCTGCGGATTCACAGGATATCGTCAGTGACTGGCTCAGAGAGAATGGTATGTTATAAGGAGGAATACACATGGAAAAGATCATACTGAACAATGGAAACACCTGCCCGGTTATCGGAATCGGAACATTTATGCTGACACCTGCAGATGCGGAGAACAGCGTTAGAGAAGCACTGAAAATGGGATACTCAATGGTGGATACTGCCAACGCATATGTCAACGAACGAGCTGTCGGACGCGGCATCAAAGACAGCGGCATTGACCGTAAAGAGGTCTTTCTTTCCACGAAACTCTGGCCAAGTGAATATGAAAACGACAATGCAGTGGATGAAACGCTGGAACGACTCGGTGTTGATTACGTAGATTTGCTTTATATCCATCAGCCAGCAGGAAATTGGCTGGCCGGTTACAGACAGCTTGAAAAGGCATACAGGGAAGGTAAAGCAAAGGCAATCGGCATCTCAAATTTCGAAGGGAAATATATGGAAGAACTGCAGACAAAATGGGAAATCATTCCTCAGTTCATCCAGGTAGAGGCACATCCTTATTACACGCAGCAGGAACTCCGCAGAACACTGGACCAATATGATATCAAGCTCATGTCATGGTATCCGCTGGGACATGGAGACAAATCCCTGCTTGAGGAACCAATATTCAAGGAACTCGGTGAGAAGTATGGCAAGACGTCGGCGCAGGTGATTCTTCGCTGGCACACACAGATGGGCTTCGCAGTCATCCCAGGGAGCAAGAACGTAGATCACATCAGGGACAATCTGGATATTCTTGATTTCACTCTGACCGATGAGGAAATGGAAGAGATCGCGAAGATGGACAAGGGATTGAGATATTACCATCGCACTGATGAACAGCTGCTTCAGTTCGCGGGATGGCAACCTTCTTATGAAGAAAGATAACAGTTCATCCATTGACAAAGCATCATGCGAGGCATATAATCCTTTTGTAATAGTAATTGAATCTGTTTCAGGGCGAGGTGGAAGTCCTCACCGGCGGTGATGAGCGAGTTAGCTACAAGTCCGCGAGCTTCGGCTGAAAGGGTGCGAATCCCTTACCGACGGTTACAGTCCGGATGGAAGAAACAAGAAAGCGGTAGCGTTTTTTGCGCTGTATGCGAGTATTTTCGCCCTGAGAGTGATCTCAGGGCTTTTTATTGAGAGACAGATTCTTAAAACATTTATCAAAATGAAAAGGAGAATCTAAACATGACAAACCAAACAACAGAACAAACTCAGGTACAGACACAGAACAAAGCAAAGATCGCGACGGTCAGACTGGCGAAGATGGCGATGCTCATTGCGGTTTCCATTGTATTGGTAGCACTCATCCACTTCCCGATCTTTCCGGCTGTCGCATTTCTGGAGTATGACCCGGCAGACATTCCGATTCTTATCGGAACATTCGCCTTCGGACCGGTTGCAGGCGTTCTGCTGACCATCGTAACAGCGATTATTCAGGGAACGACAGTCAGCGCAGCTAGCGGCGTATATGGAATATTGATGCACATCATCGCAACCAGCGCGCTCGTTATTACAGCCGGTCTCATCTACAAATACAACAAGACCCGCAAGGGCGCAGTCATTGCATTGATCTGCGGTGTCATCGCTATGACCGTTGTCATGATCGGCGCAAACATGGTCATCACACCGATCTTTATGGGTGTTCCTGCAAGTGTAGTATGGAGCCTGATGCCGTTCATCGCCGGATTCAATGCGATCAAAGCCGGCATCAATGGACTTGTTACATTCCTTGTATATAAGAGAATTTCAGGATTCCTGCACAAACAGTAAATTAATTATTCGCCTCAATGATCAGAGCAAATCATACCTATATTCAGCAAACCCCTTGCGGCGCAAGGGGTTCTGTTCTTTTTTTGTGTTTTTTGGGCAAAAAAGACTGAAAATTAGCGCTTTTGTGCGACAAAGCGACAAATTGACTTGCATTGCCGGAAAATGATAAAATTTCATATCTATACTGTTTAGTGAGAATTCAATAATGAGGAGGTGACATATTGAAGAAACTAATGAAACTGATCACTCTGGTGATGGCGTTCATTATGGCACTCTGCTTCATGTCCGGATGCGGTGACACTGCTACAGAAGAAGAACCGGCGGGCAACAGCAATGGCATCACGATCTTCAACTCCAAGATGGAGATTCAGGATCAGATGCTGGAGATGGCTAAACGCTACACAGAGGAGACAGGCGTGCCGGTAGAAGTGTATTATTCTTCTGACACGGTATCTGCGCATCTGGCGACAAGGTATGCTTCCGGCAACCCTTATACGCTGTCTATGGTCGATGCGAAGGATATCTATTCGTTGGCGGAAGATCACGCTGTCGACATGAGCGATCAGAAGTGGGTACAGGACACCCAGTATGCCATTGGCGTAGGGGACAAAATCTATGGATTCCCAGTCTGTATCGAAGCGAGAGGCATCATCTACAACAAAGATGCTATCGAAAAGATCACAGGCAAAGAGTTCAAACCGGAAGACTATAAGACATGCAAAGCCTTCAAGGGGCTGATCAAAGAGCTGAAGAAAGGCGGCATGAAGTCTCCGACGGGAGTCATGAAGGAAGACTGGTCTCTGGGTGCACACTATCTGGCGCAGGTATATGAGGAGAGAGATGATCCGGACGCATTTGTCAGAGGACTTTCAGACGGATCAGTGAAGCTGATCAAAGACAAGAAGTTCAACGCTCTGATGGATACGTTCGATGTTCTGAAGAACAACAGTTATTCCAAGAACAGCGCAATCTCTGCGGAGAGAGAAGTTACGGAACAGAAGCTGGCAGAGGGCGAGCTCGCCTTCTTGTTCGGCGGCAACTGGGATTGGTCGGTCATCAGCGCCTTTGACTACACGGAGAACATGGGTCTGATGCCGGTACCGCAGGATCTGGATGACGGTATGAACGAGATGCTGGTCGGCGGCGGTTCCAAGTTTATCTTCCTGGATTCTTCTGAGAACACGTCGGAGAAGCAGCGTCAGCAGGCGATGGATTTCCTGAACTGGCTCGTCTACAACGAGGACGGACAGAAGTTCCTCGTAGATGACTGCGCGCTGGTTCCGGCGTTCTCAAACATCGAAAGGGAAGTTTCAGACCCGCTGGGCAAATCGGTTAAGTACTACGCGGACAAGGGTGCTTTGGTGCCAAACTACAACTATCTGCCTGACGATCACTACGCGATCCTGGGCGCACAGTTCCAGAAGTATCTGGCAGGCAAGAGCGACCGCAAGGGCTTCGCCAAGGACGTAACGACGTTCTGGAAGACTAAGACGCTTGAACCACATGAGAATTAATGCAGGGAGGAGGAAAATATGGAACGAAATACAATGTCGTATAAATCAAAGCAATTCCTGATGTTTGCCGGCCCTGCACTGATCCTGTTCTGTATGGTCATCATCATTCCGTTTCTTTACGGTCTGTATCTGACCTTTACGAGCTGGGATGGCGTAGCAGCCGAAAAACCATTCGTAGGATTTGCGAACTATGTTTCTGCTTTTAAGGATGCCTACTTCTGGGCTTCCATGGGCAGGACGATCTTTTATTCTGCATTTGCAGTAGTCTTTGTTAATGCTGTTGCCTTTGCATTAGCGTATCTGGTAACAAGCGGTATCAAGGGACAGAACTTCTTCCGTGCCGGGTTCTTCATTCCGAACCTGATCGGCGGCATCGTTCTCGGTTATGTATGGAAGTTCGTCTTCAACCGTGCTTTTGTTGCTATCGGCGCAGCATTCACTGATGGAACCGTCCCATCGCTTCTGTCATCGACGGGAGGCGCTATGTTCTGTTTGATCCTGGTATCTGTCTGGCAGTACGCTGGTTATATGATGCTGATCTACGTAGCAGGATTCATGGGCGTTTCTGACAGTCTGAAGGAAGCAGCGATGATCGATGGGTGCACGCCTTCACAGGCAATGCGCAACGTCACGATTCCTCTGATGAGGACATCATTTGTAACTTGTATCTTCCTGAGCATCACAAGATGCTTCGTTGTGTACGATGTCAACCTGTCGTTGACAAACGGTGAACCGTTCATGTCGTCAATACTCGCGGCAATGCACGTATACAACAAGGCGTTCATCTATAAAGACTTCGGCACAGGCCAGGCGGAAGCACTGATTCTGTTCGTAGTCTGCGCAATCATCGGTATTGCTCAGGTGTATATTGGTAAGAAAGGGGAGGTGGAAGCGTAATGAACCAGAACGAATTAGCTGCTAAGCAGAAAAAAAGACGTCAGGTCATCACGATCATTGTGCTGATCATAGTGTTCATCCTGTTCGTAATACCTTTCCTTCTTGTCCTGATTAATGTTTTCAAGACAAAAGGTGATATCACATCAAATCCACTCGCATTGATCGGCGAGCACGGATTCACATTGCAGAACTTCCCGGAAGCAATGGCTAAGATGGATTTCTGGAACGTATTCAAGAATTCCGCAATCATCACATTCAGTGCCACAATCCTGACAATTCTGTTCTCGGCGATGGCGTCCTTCGTTATTGTCCGTAACAACTGGAAGGCATGTACGCTGTTCTTTGCATTGATGATTGCATCCATGGTCATTCCATTCCAGGTCCTCATGGTTCCTCTCGTATCCGTATACGGCGGAATCTTCGGAATTCTGGGAAGCAGAATCACCCTGATTTTCATGCATGTGGGATTCTCTGTGTCCATGGCAACATTTATGTTCCACGGCGCAATACATTCCAATATTCCGATAGAGCTGGAGGAAGCCGCCCTTATTGACGGCTGCAGCAGATGGCAGACCTTCTGGAAGATCGTCTTCCCACTGCTCAAACCAACAGTCGCAACAGTGGCCATCATCGATGCAATGGCCTTCTGGAACGACTACCTCCTGCCAAGCCTTGTATTGACAGATAAGGAAATCTACACGATTCCAATCGCTACGCAGGCATTCTACGGAACCTATTCCACAGACATCGGACTTGTCATGGCGGCGCTGCTGCTGGCCATGCTGCCGATACTGATTCTGTATCTCTTCCTGCAAAAGCATATCGTTGCAGGTGTTACAGCAGGTGCAGTCAAAGGATAGTATGGGAAAATGGATCGGTTTTTTGACGCAAACAATCCGGTTATGCGGTTCCTCGCGCGCATCGTGGATCTGGCAGTGCTCAATCTGATGACACTTGCCTGCATGATCCCTATCGTGACAGCAGGCCCCGCGATCACGGCCATGAACAATGTGCTGATTCACCTTGTGAGAAAGGATGAAACCTATGTCTGGAAGATGTTCATCAAATCCTTCCGGCAGAACCTGAAACAGGGAATCGGACTGGGACTGCTGTATACAGCGATCTTCGCTGTGGCAGGACTGGAACTGATGATGCTGCACTCCATAGATGCAAAATCATCCACCATGTTCATGATCATCATCACAGTGATCGGCATATGCGTGTTCGGCGTTGGAATTTACACCTTCGCACTGCTCTCACGGTTTGAAAATACCGCGCGCGGCACTCTGGTCAATGCGGCGACCCTTGCACTGGGGCACATCCTCAGAACATTGGGCATGTTGGCAATCTGTGTCGCCTGGGCAGCATTCCTGTGGTTCGCACATGGAATCACGCTATTGGTACTGCTGTATGGCCTGACCATACCGGGTTATCTATGTGTCATGATATACAATCCGATTTTCGAAACAATGGAATCGAATGAAGAAACAGCAGCTGAGTGAATTTAATAAAACAGAACGACCTGTGTTTCATCTGACACCTGAGAAGGGTTGGATGAACGATCCGAACGGCTTTAGCTGGTACGACGGAAAATATCATCTGTTTTACCAGGCTTACCCTGATGGAACCAACTGGGGACCGACCCACTGGGGACACGCGGTCACCGAAGATTTCATCCGATGGGACCGTCTCCCGGACGCACTTGTACCGGACCGGGAGTATGACATCGGTGGATGCTTCTCAGGTACGGCTCTGACTGATGAAGACGGTCGGCACATGCTCATGTATACGGGCTGCTTACCGGATCAGGAGAATCAGCAGGGCTTCGGACGGCAGATCCAGTGCATCGCCTTCGGAGATGGAACAACCTACGAAAAGTATGATGGCAATCCAGTCATCACCGGGGACATGTTGCCGGAGGGCGGCGATCCATACGAGTTCCGTGATCCGAAATTATGGCGAGAAGCAGACGGAACATTCAGGGCAGTCATCGCCAATCACAACAAGACGCACGGTGCCCAGATCCTGCTTTTCAGAAGCAGCGACGGACTGAAATGGGAATTTGAAAACGTGCTGGCAGATGGTGAAGGCAAACCCGGATGGATGTGGGAATGCCCGGACTTCTTTCCTCTGGACGGCAAGTATGTACTGCTGGCAGGGACGATGGGAGAAGTGGAAAGCGTCTGCAGGATCGGTGAGTTTGACAGCGAACAGGGGCTCTTTCACGAAACAGCGTGGCAGACCACTGAACAAGGATTTGACTTCTACGCGGGACAGACCGTCTCCGCAGCTGACGGAAGACGCATCCTGATCGGATGGATGCAGAATCCCCAGACAGCAGAGAACAGAGAGGTCGATCTGCCGATCAACGGGCAGATGAGCATTCCCAGAGAGCTTCAGTTACGGGATGGAATGCTTTTGCAAAGGCCTGTCAGAGAGTTGAACGACTACCGGACAGACGAGATTGTTTACCGGAAAGTGAAACTCGGAGAGCACGCAGAAGAAGAAACCAGATTGGACGGCATCTCAGGAAGAACGGTCGACATGGAGATTTCGATTGAGCCATTCAACCAATACGAACTCTTCCGGATGCGGTTTGCGGCAGATGCGGAACACTATACAGAGTTCACTTATGAACCGGACAGTTCCGTGATCACACTGGACAGAAGTCACGCAGGTCCAGGGAAGACAGAGCTTACGAAAGTGCAGACTGCGGTGAGAGACCGCAGCGGCAGACTGGATGTAAGAATCCTGTTAGACAGACTCAGTGCTGAATTATTCATCAATGATGGAGAGCAGGTCATGTCAACTGTAATTTACACTGACAGACATGCAGAAGATATAACCTTCTATGTGAAAGGTGCCGCGATTATGGATATCGCGAAGTACCGGATAAAGGAGAACAAATAATGGCAAGCTTATCATTAAAAGGAATCCAGAAGATCTATCCGAATGGCTATCATGCTGTAACGGATTTCAATCTGGAAGTAGAAGACAAAGAATTCATCATCTTTGTCGGACCTTCAGGATGCGGAAAGTCGACGACCCTGCGAATGATCGCCGGACTGGAAGACATCTCTGAAGGTGAATTCAGGATCGACGGCGTTCTGATGAACGACGTTGAGCCAAAGGACAGAGACATCGCGATGGTATTCCAGAGCTATGCGCTCTATCCGCATATGACAGTATATGACAACATGGCATTCGCTCTGAAACTGAGAAATGTTCCGAAGGATGAAATCGACGCGAAGGTACGCGAAGCGGCAAAGATCCTCGACCTGGAAAAGCTTCTTGACAGAAAGCCAAAGGCTCTTTCCGGAGGACAGAGACAGCGTGTCGCAATGGGACGTGCCATCGTAAGAAGCCCTAAGGTATTCCTCATGGACGAACCGCTTTCAAATCTGGATGCGAAACTGAGAGTGCAGATGCGTACAGAGATTTCAAAGCTCCATGAGAAACTGGGAACGACGATCATCTACGTAACACATGACCAGACAGAAGCCATGACGCTGGGAACCAGAATCGTTGTTATGAAGGATGGTATTGTACAGCAGATCAACACACCGGAACATCTGTACAATAGGCCTTGCAACCTCTTCGTTGCGGGATTTATTGGGTCACCTCAGATGAACTTTATCGATACCCTCGTAAACGTTGATGGCGACAAGGTTACACTGACTGTCGGAGAAAACGTGCTGAATGTGCCTGACGAAGAAAAGCAGGTTCTGATCGACGGCGGATATGACGGTAAGACTGTTGTTCTGGGCATTCGTCCGGAAAACATTTCCGACGACCCTGCATTCCTCACTGCCAATGAAGATCATACAGTATCGACAACGATCAAAGTCCGTGAGATGCTGGGTGCGGAAGTATTCCTGTACTTCGATGTAGCCGGCACTCAGATGACAGCTCGTGTTGCGCCTGATTCACCACTGAAGACAGGATCTGAGGCGAAGCTGGCGTTTGATATGGAGAAGATTCACCTGTTCGATAAGGAAACAGAAAAGAACCTTCTGCATCCTGAGTGGTAAAGGATAAGGAAACCAGGGCATGTCAGAAAACGATTATCGTGAGGCCCAAAAGCTCGCGATAAAAGAATACAAAAAAGCCACTGCACGGGGAGAATCCCCGTATCCCATCGGTCTGGAGACAATCGTTTCATCCGGACAGATGTCGGCCGGGCGGAATCTGGGTTTTGAGCAGATTCCGCTGGCTTTGGTGGTGGGAACGAAACATGAGGGGCGTAATAACGCGTTTGCGCGGAATTTTATGCCCCTTCTCGACAATTCCTCAGAATTTGCAGACAAGTGGAAAACTCTCTGCAACGCACATTTGACGGAAGGCATACGGGAACCTGTCAAAGTCTATGAATACAGAAACAGGTTCTATGTGGAAGAGGGCAACAAGAGAGTTAGCATACTGAAGTACTTCGAGGCTGACAGCATTGATGCCCACGTAATCAGAATACCTTCTGCGCAGGACGGCACAGAAGAGGCTGCACTGTATGAAGCGTTTCTTAAGTTCCATGACTGGAGCGGTATGAGAACAGTAGAGTTTTCCGATCCCGGTTCCTATGAGCGCCTACAGTTTTTGGTTGGCAAAAGACCAGGGGAACACTGGACAGAAGACGAACGTAAAGATTTCCTCTCCTTCTATTACTACTTTCATAAGGAATATGTTGGAATCGGGAAGGGGAAGACGCTGAGGTCTCTTTGCGATGACATGCTGATGTTCATAGAGCTGCATGGATATCACAAAGTAAAGGCGTTAAGCCCTCTGCAGCTTAAGGAACTGATACGTCAGCCGGTCAGAAAAACAATGAGGATTCTGGCCGTCGCTGATGATGAATCGAAATATTACTATGAACACTATTCTCCTGGGAAGTTGGATGATATTGATTTGATTCTTGCCTGCGGAGATTTAAATAGAGTTTATTTGGAGTTTTTGACAACAATGGCGAGTTGTCCTGTTTTGTATGTGCGCGGCAATCACGACGATATATTGATTGATGATCCGCCGGGCGGATGCATTTGCATCGAAGATACCGTGTTTGAATACAATGGTCTTCGAATCGCAGGGCTGGGAGGTTCCTTCAAATACAGGGAAGGGAAAAACACTTTTACCGAAGCAGAAATGGAAAAACGTGTGCGCAAACTCAGAAGGGCGATCCGCAAGCACGGCGGAATAGATATTCTGGTTACGCACGCACCGGCAAGAGGATTGAACGATTTTGATTCCATCTCACACAGAGGATTTGAAGCCTTTGTCCACTTTATGGAAAAATATCATCCTGTGTATCTCGTACACGGACATATACATAAAAACTACGGAGTCCATATCCCGCAGAGAAGCGAGTGGAATGGAACAACCATTATCAATGCATATGAACATTGTATCTTTCAGGTATAGGAGGCAGTTATCATGGCACAGATCATGACGCTGGGTGAGGTTCTCATTGACCTGACGCAGACAGGAACAGACAATAAAGGAATCCCGCAGTTTGCCGCGTTCCCGGGCGGCGCGCCGGCGAATGTAGCGGTCGCGGCGTCCCGGCTCGGTGCGCAAACCGGGTTTATCGGGAAGATCGGCAAAGATGCGTTCGGCGCACAGCTGCGCAAAACGCTGGAAACAGATTATGTGGACACAGCATTTCTTTTTGAGTCAGAGGAGGTTCCAACAACGCTGGCCATCGTTTCTGTGGATGCCAATGGCGAGCGGAGTTTCTCGTTTTTCAGAGATCCCGGAGCGGATACACAGTTGTTAAAAGAAGAAGCGATTGCTTTCCTAAACAGAGAATTGCCTTTCATTTTGCACTTCGGGTCTCTAAGTTTAACAACAGAACCTTCCAGAAGTGCGGCGCTGGAAGCTGCGCAGCGCGCCCGTGAAAAGGGAGTCCTGATCAGCTACGATCCGAACTACAGGGCGGCGCTGTGGGACAGTGAAGAAACCGCGGTCAACTGGATGAAGACACCGCTCAATATGATTGATGTTCTGAAAATATCAGATGAAGAACTGCTTCTTCTGACGGGAACGGATGATTTGGAGGAAGGAAGCAGAATACTTGGTGAGTATGGAATCAGCCTGATCATGATTACTCTCGGAAGTGAGGGTGTATTCTATCGCTGCAAAGGCAATTCAGGCGAAGGAGATCTGTACGGCATCGTTCCCGCCGAAGAAGTGAGCGTATGTGATACAAACGGAGCCGGAGACACCTTCCTGGGAGCAGTATTGGCGCAGATTGCGAGCAACGGCAGTATTCCTGCGGAACGTGAACATCTGGAAGCGATGCTGACCTTTGCAAACCGCGCGGCGGCCCTGACATGCTCCAGACCGGGAGCAATTCCAGCCATGCCGACGCTAGCAGAACTCGGAGAATAGATATGAGCGAATCAACAAAAGCACAATTGCTGGACGAACTGAAATGGCTCTATATGGAGCTCTATGAAGATGAGGAAGCCTTTGCGTATTTTGAGAACATGCTCCGCAGGAACGCAGATGAGCGAAAGGATTCTCTTCGTGCGCTCGACGAGATCCGTCAGAAAGAACAGGATTGGTATCAGTCGAACAAACTGCTTGGCATGATGCTGTATGTACAGAACTTCGGCGGCAATCTAAAGGAAGTCGAAAAAAATCTGCCTTATCTGGAAGAATGCGGCATCAATTATCTGCACCTCATGCCTTTGCTTGATTCTCCAAAAGGCAAGAGCGATGGAGGATATGCAGTAGCAGATTTCAAGAAGGTCAGACCGAAGTTGGGGACGATGGAAGACCTGGAGTCTCTGGCCGACGCTTGTCATAAAAAGGGAATCGCCCTGTGTCTGGACTTCGTTCTGAACCACACCAGCGATGAACATGCATGGGCAAAAGCAGCCAAAGCCGGTGACAAAACAGCGCAGGATCGCTTTTTCATTTACGATTCCTGGGATATTCCAAATCAATTTGAGCAGACCGTACCTCAGGTATTTCCGACGACAGCGCCGGGAAACTTCACATGGTGCGAAGAGATGCAGAAAGTCGTCATGACCTGCTTCCATGATTACCAATGGGATTTGAATTACGCGAATCCGATGGTATTCAACGATATGGTGGACAATCTTTTGTTCCTTGCAAACCGAGGAATGGATGTCATCAGACTCGATGCGATTCCGTACATCTGGAAGCAGCTCGGAACAAACTGCAGAAATCTTCCGCAGGTGCACACACTGGTGAGAATGATGCATCTGGCTTGTCAGATTGTTTGCCCTGGCGTTGCACTTCTGGGTGAAGTGGTCATGGAACCGCGGCAGATCGTTCCATATTTCGGACCGGCAGAGAAACCTGAATGTGACATTCTGTATAATGTAACGACCATGTGCACGACATGGCACACTCTGGCAACCCGTGATGTCAGACTGCTGCAGTACCAGATGGAGCAGGTCTGCAGGCTGCCTGAGAATTGCTTCTTCCAGAATTATCTCCGCTGCCATGATGATATCGGTTGGGGATTGGATTATGCTTTTCTCGGTCAGTTCGGCATTGGAGAGGAGCCGCACAAGCGCTACCTGAACGACTGGTTTACCGGGAAGTGGCCGGGAAGTTGGTCACGCGGGGAACTCTATAATGATGACGAATCCTTAGGAGATGCCCGAGCATGCGGAACCACTGCTTCACTTTGCGGTTTGGAGTGCGGCATACTGGAAGCGTTGGACAATAAAGGCGATGTGTCCCTGAACCGAGGTCTCAGTTGTGACCTGATGATGCACGCATGGATGTTCAGCCAGACAGGCATTCCTGTCATCTACAGCGGCGATGAGATTGGACAGCTCAATGATTACAGTTATCATGAGGATCCTGCACACTGTGAAGACAGCCGGTATGTGCACAGGGGGAAGTTTGATTTCGCGTTAGCTGAGAAGCGCTTTGAAGAAGGTACGATGCAGCAAGTCATTTTTGACGGCCTGCAAACGCTGAAAGATATCAGAGCGGAATATGACGCGTTCCGCAGTGACGCGGATGTGTTTGTTTACTATACCGGTGATGACCGCGTTATGGGATTGCTCCGCCGCTACGGTGAACAGACCCTGATTTGCCTGTTCAACTTCTCAGAACAGCCAGTTGACATCATGCTGTTTGGACAGGCGTGGAAAGATATCCTGAGTGGAGAGAAAATCAAGGCCTCCGGTGACGGAATCGCCTTACTCCATTTCGATGGATATGGATTCCACTGGCTGCTGGAAGACAACAATCAGTAAGTGAGACAACGAATGTGAAATAGTATCAAAAGCTGCAATCTTATGGAGAAATTGCAGCTTTTTTATCCCCCTACCCGGGTTGCGGGGGTCTCCTTGAATAGTTACAATTTTAGTAACGAAGAAGAAAGGAGACCGAGAAGATGCATATACCGGAGAATTATCTTTCACCATCGAGCTGCGCAGTTATGGGAGCGGCAATGGTTCCTGTATGGGCGCATGCGGTGAAAAAAGTCAATAAAGAACTGCCCAAAGAGAAAATTCCATTGATTGGTGTTGGAGCAGCTTTTTCGTTCCTCGGAATGATGTTCAATGTTCCGCTTATCGGAGGAACGACCGGGCATGCAGTAGGAGGAACTCTGATTGCGCTTCTGTTCGGCCCTGATGCCGCCTGCATAGCGGTTTCGATTGCGCTATTGCTGCAGGCGGTGATATTTGGCGATGGGGGTATTCTCGCTTTCGGGGCAAACTGCTTCAATATGGCGTTTGTTTTGCCGTATGCAGGATATGCTGTTTACCGTCTGTTCATAAAACTGTTTGGCGGAAATGAACGCGTTGGAAACAAGCATAAATACGTGGCGGCGGCGATAGGGTCCTATATTGGAATCAATTTAGCAGCCCTTTGCGCGGCAATCGAATTTGGCCTGCAGCCGATTCTGTTCACAGACGCTGCTGGAAATGCGCTGTATTGTCCTTATGACTTGTCTGTTGCGATTCCGGCAATGACGATTCCGCACCTGTTGGTAGCAGGCGTTGTGGAAGCCATATTTACAGTTGCGATTTATGCTTTCGTGCTGAGGACATCACCTGACTTAACCTATGATGCCATCAAAGCGGAACATTTGAGCACCACCCCTGCTGCAGATCAGAAAAAGCGTGTTCCGGTCTTCGCCTTGATTGCTGTTTTGATTGCGGCAACACCTCTGGGTCTTTTGGCAACAGGAACCGCCTGGGGAGAATGGGGCGCAGAAGAAATCGCCGAAACTGCTTCGAACGGAGCGCCGCTTGGGTATACGCCGAGCGGACTTGAAAATGGATGGTCATTTGACGCACTGATGCCGGATTATACGCTGGGGGGAACGAACGAAGTGGTTGCGTACATTCTTTCTGCAATCATCGGCGTTGCGCTTCTGATTATTATTTTCAAGTTGATCTCCATACCAATGAGAGGAAGGGAAAGGGTCAATGCTTCCTGAATGGATGAAAAATACTGACCATTATGTGCCGCCGAAAGATGGCGGCACATTTGCTATAAAGACGATTCAAACCATCGGGAAGATCATGTCCAGATTGAAGACACAGGCAGGGCATGAAAAGCAGAAACATCTTCCTGCGTTGGTTAAGTTATTTACGATGGTGCTCCTGATTATTCTTACATCGGTTTGTCAGCACCGCATCATACTGATGGGGATCGCTGCTGCCGTATTGGGATATCTATGTACGTGGCCGGCAAAGGGACTTTGGGGAATCCTGAAAACACCTATGGCAGCTTCGGCATTAACACTGGTGTTGTTTATCCCTGCCATGCTGATGCATCCCGCAGGAATCCCCAACAATCTGATCGTAGTAGCGAAAGTGTTTCTTTGTGTGACAATGGTCACGGTGTTTAATCATACGACGCAGTGGAATCACATTACCCTTGCACTCCGAAAAATACATGTCCCGGGGATTTTTGTTTTTACCTTGGACATTACTCTGAAATATATCGTACTGCTTGGAAATCTCATGCAGGACCTGCTGACTTCGATGCAGCTGCGTGCGGTTGGCAGGCATAACAAAAAGTATTCCTCAGTCGGTGGTGTGATGGGAGTCACGTTCCTCAGAGGGACTGAAATGAACGAACAGATGTATGAGGCAATGAGATGCCGTGGTTTTACAGATGATTATAAGGGACTATGAGTATGAACCTGATTGAAGTAGACAATATAACCTTTCGTTATGAAAAAGATGAGGCGGCAGTGTTGAAAGATTTTTCTATGACCGTGACGGAGGGCAGCTGTGTGATCATTGAAGGAGACAATGGTTCCGGAAAGACTACATTATTCCGTATTCTCACGGGACTTTCCTTTGCTGAAAAAGGGGAGTACTGTTTTGATGGGACAATGATCACAAGGGAATACTTAAAGGATAACGCGAATTCAAAGCGGTTTCATAAACGAATCGGATTCCTGTTCCAGTCTCCCGATGTCATGCTGTTTAATCCACGGGTCTATGACGAAATCGCATTTGGACCGAGACAGATGGGCATCTCAGACCAGGAAGTTGAAGCAAGAGTAGCAGACTGTCTGCAGATGTTCAGCCTTGAGGAGCTCGCTGATAAGGCGCCGTACCATCTGAGCGGCGGTCAGAAAAAGCGGGTCGCTCTCGCTGCGGTATTGTCTCTGAATCCGGATGTTCTGATATTAGACGAACCTTATGCAGGTTTGGATAAAACAACACAGGAGTGGCTGACCCAGTTCCTCAAGGAACTGAAAGCAGCTGGAAAGACGATTATCGTCGCAACCCACAGTAGTGAGCTGCTATCGGAAATAGTAGACGATACGATTCAACTGGGCAAATAAAAAGAGGTGTGCAACTGTAACTGCACACCTCATATTTTTTCTTATTTGTTTGTTTTGAGTCGATCGATCGGAACGGCGTTCATTCTCGGCAGTCCGACGATAATGACTGCGGCAAATACAATCAGATAGAAGACAACCGCCATTCGATGAGCGAAGATCGCGGCGATGACCATGAATAATGAACCGAGTATAGCGATGACCGGAATAATCGGCGTGATATTGTAATTCTTGATCTTCTTGATCAACACGAGGAAAAGCGGAATGTACATCGCGTAGATCGTGATGATCGGAAGCTCAGACGTATCAAAACAGAATGGACCAAACCATGGTGCAGTGAGATTGGCGCCGTAGAAGTACAGAAGCCACCAGCCGGCAACCAACAGTCCCATGATAGATGCATTGGACGGCATGTTGGTAACTGGGTCGACCTGGCAGAACATCTTCGGATTATAGCCTTTGCCTCTGATTGCCAGAGAGTAGAAACCTCTGACATTGGCCATCATGAGACCGTTCAGCACTCCATAGCAGGATACAACAATCAGTACGAACACACCTGTGCCGCCGATTCTCGAGAAGAGAGTGGTGAAGGCAATCTTCGCACCTTCTTCACCGCCTGCCATCATCGTCTCATTATCGACAGTACCAGCCAGGCCGATGTAGTAAACGATGTAAATGAAAACGACAATCAGCGATCCGAAGAAAAGCGCACGCGGGAGGTTCTTCTTGGAGTCTTTGATTTCAGAATTGATGGATGTCGCAATGATCCAGCCTTCATAAGCGAATGAGGTTGCGCAAACTGCTGTAAAGAGAGCAGAGCCTGCAGGGCCTGCATCCTGAGCCACATAGCTGAAGTTCTCAATTGTCATTCCGCTGTGGAGCCCGAAGATCGTTCCTACGATTGCCATAAGCAGAAGCGGTATGAATTTGATGACCGTTGTGGCAACCTGAACCTTACCTGCGATGATTGGACTGAGTGAATTGTTGACATAGGCCAGAATCAAAAGAAAACCTGCCAATGCCATGCATTGAGGACCGACAATGTCCCACCCAACCAGAACACTGAAGTATCTGGCGGTAACCCAAGCAAGCACAGAGGTCAGCGTCGGATAATAGATGGTCGCCATGAACCATCCAACGACATAGCCGTATTTTTCTCCACACATTTCCTCCGCATAGTCAACAATACCATTGCACTTTTCATGGTGTGATGCAAGCACACCAAAGACATAGGCGCATGATACCATAATAATACCGCCGATCAGCCAAGCCAAAATGCCGAGCGTCGTTCTTCCATCGGTGCAGACAAGAATCTTTTCTGCCTTGAAGAAGACACCGGAACCGACTACGATACCGACTACGACGCAGATTGCGGTAATCAGGCCGTATCTTTTTTCGAGTTGATTTTCCATTTTATCTATCTCCTAAATAATATGTATATTTTGGGTACCCGAAAGGCACACTCTGCATGATAGCTCTGTTATTCCTGCTTCGTCAATAAAAAGCCCAAATAAAAACAATCTTATCCGAATCGCCTTAATCTGGACTAATAATGTGTTAAAATGATAATGCTTGGGAGTAAAGATATCTGGAGGATTGATACATGGGCGCATTGACAGGAATGAAAATACTGGATTTTTCAACACTCCTTCCAGGGCCGTACGCAACACTTGTGATGGCGGACATGGGTGCGGAGGTACTTAGCATTGCAGCACCGGGCCGCAAAGACATTCTGATAGAATGGCCTCCGATTATTGAAGGTACGCAAAAGTTGCCGTCCGGCGGTGTTACCGCAGTAGCGGCGTGGATCGGCCGCAACAAGAAGACGGCATTCATTAATCTGAAAAAACCGGAAGGTGTTGAAGCCATCCACAGACTGGTCACAGGCGGAGGATATGATATCATTCTCGAGCAGTTTCGTCCGGGGGTCATGGAGAAGCTCGGTCTAGGTTATGAAAGGCTGCATGCTTTGAATCCGCGGCTGATCTACTGCTCGTTGACCGGCTATGGCCAGACAGGTCCCCTTGCAGCGAGAGCAGGTCACGATATCAATTATCTGTCCCGCTCCGGCAATATGGCTCAGGCCGGGCGCAAAGAAACCGGACCGGTTCTCACGAATGTGCAGATTGCAGACGTAGCGGCAGGATCGATGAACAGTATCATCAGCATTCTCGCAGCGGTGCATTACCGGGACAGGACAGGACGAGGCCAGTATATCGATGTCTCTATGATGGACGGCGTCGTGCCGTTCAATGGAATGGATGGAGCAGCTTATTTGGGCGGAGGATCACTAACGGAGCGAGAGACACACCTCCTCAACGGAGGAACTGTATATGACTTTTACGAAACGGCAGACGGAAGATATATGAGCGTCGGTTCACTCGAACCGAAATTCTTCAAAGCACTGTGCAAAGGTCTCGGTATTTCAGAAGAACAAAATCCGGCATTGGATGACCCTGATACAAAGAACCGGGTGCGCGAAGCTTTTGCGCAGAAAACGCAGCAAGAGTGGTGTGAGATATTCGCACCTCTGGATGCTTGTGTAGAGCCTGTAATGACTTTGGAGGAAGCAAAGGCAGACGAGCAGATTCAGGTGCGGCAGATGATGCCGCAGGTGCCGTTCCCAGAGAATGCTTATGGACAGACTGCAGTGCAGAGCATCCAGCAACCGGGCTGTCCGCTGAAACTGTCGGAATGCCCTCCGGAGTACAGACATACGGGCTATCCGACGGGATATCATACAGAAGAAGTGCTCCGCGAACTTGGTTTTTCGGAGCAGGAGATTGAAAAAATAAAAACCTGAAGAGAGTATTAACTGGTAGAAGAGATTTAACTAGTATATGAGCACAAAAGATAGAATACAATTATCAGATCACTTTACATACAGAAGACTGTTCACGTTTGTTCTGCCGACAATTGCGAACATGATTTTTCTGTCTATTTATGGTATCGTCGATGGGTTGTTTATTTCTAATTTCGTCGGCAAGGTTGCCTTTGCCGCTGTCAATGTTACATTCCCGATTTTTTCTGTACTGGGAGTGTTTGGTCTGATGATCGGTACCGGCGGAGCGGCGATCATCGGTAAAAATCTGGGCGAACAGGAGCCGGAGAAGGCAAACGGATACTTCTCGTTTTTTGTTTATATATGCATTGCAGTCGGCATCGTCATGGCCGTCTTAGGCGTATTCATTTTAAGGCCAGCCATTGAAATCATCGGTGTGGAAGAGCGTATGGTCAGGGACTGCATGGTGTACGGCATCATCGGAATGATCACGGTTCCTTGCTACATGCTGCAGTTTCTGTTTCAGATTTTGTTTGTCACTGCCGAAAAGCCGCGTTTGGGATTCTGGATCACGGTGATTACAGGACTTACAAACATCGTACTGGATTTTTTCCTGATCGTAGTACTCCATTGGGGCGTAGCAGGTGCATCCATTGCGACGGGAATCAGTGAGGTTATCGGAGGCGTTGTACCGCTCATTTACTTCAGCCGCCCCAATGACAGTCTGCTTCGGATCGGCAAGCCACGGGTGGAATTCCGCGCGCTTCGAAAGGCCTGCACAAACGGGCTGTCTGAGTTTGTCTCTACAGTTTCCGAATCGGTCGTTACAATGCTGTATAACTTCCAACTGCTGCGTCTTGCCGGCGCTGACGGCGTCGCCGCTTTCGGTGTGATGCAGTATTGTACCTTTATATTCTTCGCAGTTTTCGCTGGTTACAACATGGGTGTCCAGCCTCTGTTCAGCTACAACTTCGGTGCGGATAATCGTGTGGAAATGAAGAATCTTTTCAAGAAGAGCATGATCCTGATGGAAGGCGGTGGACTGATGATGTTTGCCATACTCGTCATATTCGCCCGTCCGCTGATTTCTATCTTCGTAGGGTATGACGCAGATCTCGTTGATATGGCAGTCCACGGAATGCGCATCTACGCCCTGATCTTCATCACGTGCGGCATCAACATCTTTGTAACAGGAATGTTTACCGCTCTGAACAACGGAGTTGTATCCGCATTCATCGCGACCGTACGCGTCGTCATCTGCGAAATCGGTTCCGTCATGATTCTTCCTATTTTCTTCGGATTAAACGGCGTCTGGTTTTCCGCGTCAGTCGCAGAGGTTGGATCGATCATCCCTGTCATCATCTTCGTCGTGATACTGCGCAAACGGTATGGGTACGCGGATTAAGGATTCTTGTAGTAGTAATCAAACATTGACTGAAGCTGGTCGCTGCATGGGACACCGAGCTCCTCTTCTACGTGGAGCTTCATCTTATCGGCGATCAGCTGTGCTTTTGCAGGAGATCCTGCATCCAACAGCATTTCAATTTCTTCATAATATATGTCTTCGTCATATGGATCAATTATTAATGCCTGGTCGAAATAAGTGAGAGAATGATCGTAGTCGCCCTGCTCTGCATAGATGCGTGCAACTGTGACAGCAACATCCTTCTGGTAGGAAGACAGACGGTCACGTTCACTTTCCAGAAGGGTTTCATAAGGGTAATCCTGCATAAACGGTTCGCTGTAGAGAACGGACAGATCATGCCATTTATAGAAGTCCTGTGAGGCATTTCTCTTCAATTGCATATATGCGGTTTCAAAGTTCGCAGCATCAATATTGACGATATCAGGATTCAGACGATAGCGGTCTTTTTCCCGAATGACGCAACTAGTATCGCTGCCATGCAGTCCGGCTGCGGAATCAATACTTTTTCGCAGGACAGATAAAGCAACATTAAAGTTATTCTTTCCGGCTGTTTCTTTGCTGTCAGGGAACAGCTGGTCAATGATGTAGTCTTTGCTGACAAAGTGCCCGCGGTTGATAATCAGCAGGTGCAGAAGCCGGATGCTCGCGGATCGTTTGAGCTTCACTGGAATCCCGTTGCAGGTGATGCTGAAATCACCGAGGGTGTGTATGTTGATGTATGAACTTTTCGGTTTCGCCTTTGTATCCGCAGACTTCTCTGGTTCATCTGAAGCAGATTCCACAGTAATCCAGTGATAATTGTTTCGTTCAATGATTTCCAACTGTTCCGTTCTTATTGCGACAATATTCTCATCTGAGGTTTCCAGCTTCAGGAGCTCCGACAGTATTTCAAACCGCAGCAGATCGCAAAGAGGTGCTTTATCCAATGCAAAAGCAAGACGGTTCTTTGCTTCATCCGGACGGTTTGCAAAGGTAAGCGCCTGAGCCAGGATCAGGTTGGTGTAAGCAATGTCGTAGCCGCATAGACTGTCCTTGACAATGGCGGCAGATTTCTCTGCGCATTGGATTGCCAGCTCCGCGTCGCCGTTTGCAACAGCAAGCATGCTTTCTACTGCATGCAGCCAGAACAGTTCATAGTCGTCAGGCCGAGCGAGTTCCAGGGCCTGTGCAATATAATCTTCTGCTGCACGGGTGTTTCCTTTGGCGAGTTGCACTCTAGCAAATGCCTCCAGCGTATGGAACAGCAAAACAGGGAGATCATTCTGCTCTGAAAGATACAGCGCGTTGCGCGCACAGCGCAGCGCCTGATCGATATCTCCCATCGTCATATGGCAGTCTGCAAGAAGCTGGTAATTGAATGCCATAACTTCGGCATTACGCAACAGCTCCGCATTCGTCAGGGACTTTTCTAACAGTTCAAATGACATGTTCACATTACCAAGATGATAATACAAAGCCCCCAGACGGTGCTGCAGATTTGCCTGACGCAATGTGTCGGTTTCAACTTTGATAGCTTCCGCTAATGGCTGAACAAACTGAATCGTCAGCTCTTCCGGCATACACCTCATTAAAAACAGCGAGGTGTTGGAAAAGAGCAGGTTCGGAGAAATCTCTTCGAGATGGCCATCGATGATGTTCATGAGCTGAACGGCGTTGTACCGGTCGCTGATTCTGGACATGAGGCGGATGGCTGTAACATAGTCGTTACATGCAACTGCATGCGCGAAAGCTTTGACGTACTGGCGCTTCTGTTCGTAGATTTCCGCAAGCCGTTGATGTGCTGTCAGATAGTCATTGTGATGGAGCTGATTGTATCGTTCAAACAGGAACTGCCGCAACAGCGGATGAAGTCTGAGCGTTTTGTCATTCCCCAGATAAATAAACCCATGATGCTGTTCCAGCTCGGCGATGTATTGATCAGCATTTTCTATCTGCAGATACAAGTTGATGATTGCAGGATCCAACTCAGTTAACGGACTGATACGCAACATAAAATCCTGCATTTCAGGTGTCTGGTTCTCATAGAGGTTGTAACTGAAATAATCATTAATATCTGTAATATCTGAAAGAAAATTCAAATCCAGAGAATCAAGATTGTTAAGGTGGTTTTTTCTAAGGTATGTATAGATGAGCTGGTTGCTGGTGAACCAGCCGTGGGTTTGTTCTGCAATAAAATCCAGCTCGTAGTCGCGCAGATTCATTTCCAGATAATCATTAAAATAAGACTCTGTTTCCGAGCGGTCGAGCATCAGGTCTTCATAGGTGAGTTCGAAATACTGTTCTTTCGCACGCATGACGGCGTACGGAAGATTTGGCAGAGTGGTCCCGGAAAGGATAATCGTGCAGTCTGTAAAGGTTTTCAGCAGGTCTGTGACAGCTTCCGAAAACTTCGGGTCATCTGCTGCCGCTTCACAGCGTTCAAAGACAATTACGTCAAAATCAGTGTTTGCCTGAATCAAGTCGTAAGTCTGGCGGATATCTTCGTCACATGTATCGCCGTCGCCGAAGTCACACCAAAGAGCTTTGATGCCTTTGCATGACAAGTAACCCTGCAGGAGAGCTGTTTTACCGAATCCGCTGTCGCAGATGATTCCGATCAAAGGGCAGCGGAGGTGTTCGTCAAGCTCCCGATAGAGACGAGGACGGTGCATCACAGAGATTTCTTCACCTTGTTTTTCGCTATTTGGGAAGAGTTGTACTGGCATAATCTCATCCTCCGACATTGAAAACACCAATTCCAATCTATTTAAATCATAGCTCAAAACAAGGAATAGTTCAATTACAAATTAATATGTAAGTTTTTGTCGGCAACTCTGTGTGTAAGTTATGTGTAAGAAATACACACTTACAGTAAGTTTTTCGTAAGCCTCCTCCTGTATCATCGCACCATAGAAAAAACTCGTTATAATTATCTAAAGGAGGCAAATAATGAACGACAATAACGTTACACTGAATGGTGAAGTCGGTCTGAAAAGAACCATTGGCTTCTGGCCGGTCGTATTCTTCGGCGTACTGGCAATGGGCCCTGGCGGTGGAATGACTTACTTCCCAATCCTTCAGCCAATGTCCAATGGATATTGCTGGATTTCATTCTTTATTGCAGCATGCATCATGTTCCTGTCAGTACTGTCCTATATGAAGATGGTACAGACCTTCCCGGAGACAGGAAGTGCGTATGCTTATACATCAAAAGGACTTGGCCCTAAGATCGGATTCATCGTCGGTTGGGTCCTGCTGATCGACTACGGTGTAGTTCCGATGTTCACACTGTATCTGAATGCAATGTACTTTACAGAGATTTTTGGAATTCCTGAACCTGTATGGGTTCTCCTGTTCTCAATACTGATCACAGCAGCATGTATCATTGGCCTGAAACTCAGTACGGCAATCCAGATCATCATCGGTATCGCCGCATTCCTGGTCGTACTTGTTCTCGAATTCGGTGCAGTACAGGATATGTTCGCAAATGGAGTGAACCTGTTCCACGCTGATGCAGTCTATGATTCAGACAAAATCATTTGGGGCGGCGTACTCAATGGTACCGCAATCGCATTCATGGCTATGCTGGGATTTGACGGCATGACCACACTCTCAGAAGAAACAACGATGACACCGAAGAAGATGAGCAGAGCGGTTCTGATCGCTGTACTCATTCAGGAATTCTTCCTGATTACAAGTACTTATCTGATGGGTGCAGTTATGGATTGGCAGACAATTCCGGAAGCGAAGTTCGATACTGCTTACATGTACATGCTCGAGCTGTTCACAAATCCGACATTCGCAGCAATCCTGGTTGTCATCAACAACATCAGTATCCTGGCGTGCATCATGTCCTTCTTTACAATCTCCAGCAGAATCCTGTTCAGCATGGGCAGAAACGGAGCTCTTCCGAAGGCGTTCGCGAAGCTGAATCCTAAGACAGAGACACCGATCTTCGCAATCCTCTTCGTCTTCGCAGTTTGCACTGCAGGCGCACTGTTCATCCCTTGGGAAGTAACGGCTGAACTGATCTCATACGGCGGATGCGTAGCATTCCTCTTCGTAAACATCTCTATGATTTCATACTTCTGGGTCAGAAAGAAGGAGAAGAAAGTCTTCCGCAACCTGATTATCCCTGCTCTCGCAGCAATCAGCATCGCAGTCGTCATCTGCAGCCTTGCTAAGATCACGCTGACAGTAGGTATTATCTGGACAATCATCGGAATCCTGTATCTGCTGTTCAACTACAAGTTCAACAAGGACTTCAGAGAGAGCATCGATTCCGGAAGCATCGAGATGGAAGGCTAAACACAGCATTATAGATTAATTGACTTCAAGATAAGTATCCTAAGGAGGAACACTACAATGATTATGAAAAAGAAAAACGATTGCCCTAAGAGCAGAGCTATGACAGAAGAATTTCTGGATTACTTCCCGGTTGCTCATTCAAATATGAGAATCAAAGTCAGCGCACAGAACTACAGAATGTTCATCGATCACGGTGAAGGCGCAAGGCTCTACGACGTAGACGGCAATGAATATATCGACTACTGCATTTCCTATGGTCCAACAGCACTTGGTGCAGTTCATCCGGAATTGTCAGAGGCACTGGTAGATCTGATCAGAACACAGCCTACCTCCAGCTTCTTCTTCTCAGAAGATGACATCAAGCTAGGTAAGCTGATCAGAAAGAACGTTCCAAATGCAGACCGCATCAAGATGGCGATGACAGGAACAGAAGCTGTACAGGTGGCAATCAGAATCGCAAGAGCATACACTGGCAAGAAGATGATCCTGAAGTTTGCTGAATGCTTCCACGGATGGATCGATAACGTATTCGGCGGTGACTATGATCCTTCACCAAGCGGTATGCCAGTCATGACCGTCAAAGAAGATGATCACTCATGGTGCCCTGGACTGAGCGAAATCGCCAGAGAAGAGACACTGGTTATCCCGTTCAATGACTTCGACATCCTTGAGGATACATTCAAAAACTACGGACACCTGATTGCAATCTGCCACTTTGAAGCAGTTCCAATCAATGGATACTCCATCCAGCCGAAGCCTGGCTTCATCGAGAAGATCAGAGAGCTCTGCACAAAGTACAACGTTGTCATGAGCATGGACGAAGTTCTGACAGGATTCAGAGTTGGCCCTGGCGGCGCACAGGAACTGTTCGGCGTTAAGCCTGACCTGGCAACATTCGGCAAGATGTTCGCAGGCGGTGTTGCATCAGCATTCGTAGCAGGTGTTGATGAAGTTATGAGAGTTCTTCCGGAGCAGAATGTTCTTTCCGCAGGAACTTTTAACGGATGGCCGCTGGCACAGAGAGCAGCAGCAACGGCAATCGATATCCTGACAAGAAATGACGGACAGCTGTACAAAGACATGTATGCGAAGCAGGAAAAAATCATGGACGGTATCGTTGATCTGGCAGACAAGTATGGATTCAAGGTAAGAATTACAGAGAACCCTGGATGCTTCTACACTATCTTCGGCGTAGAAGGCGGACGTAAGCCAGTTTACACCTTCGATGAGATCGCAGACAAGAGCGAAGCGCAGAACGCAAGATTCCGTACACTGATGGAAAACAACGGCGTCCTCATCCTTCCTGAAAACCGCTGGCTCATGTGCTTCGTCCTGACAGATGAAGATGTACAGTGGACTCTGGAAGCAGCGGAAGAAGCAATGAAGCAGATGGTAGAAGAGGGTCTGGCATAAGCGCAGATCTGATAGATAAGGAGTAGAACTATGAAAACAGCAGAAATCATCGATATGCTGAATGCAGTCAGCACAACGGCGATCGACGCCAAAGAAGAACTCTGCAAACTGGATAGTTTCGTAGGGGATGGAGATCATGGATTCACTGTAGAGAGAGGATTCTCCGCAGTAAAGGCCATGCTGGAAGAAGCTGACTTCGCCTCCCCGAAGGAAGCCCTGGAGGCAGCCGGTGATGAACTGGCAGACACAATGGGCGGAGCCATCGGACTCATCATCGGCGGACTCTTCGCAGGTGGAGCAGAAGCCATGGAAGACAAAGATGATCTCGAAGCGGAAGACATCTATACACTGCTGAGCGCAGGTCTGGAAGAGATCAAACTGATCGGCGGCGCCAAAGAAGGCGACAGAACACTGATCGATGCGCTTTCCCCGGCATGCGATGCATTCAAGGCGGCTCTGGACGAAGGAAAAGCTGTAGGTGAATGTATCAGCAGCGCAGCGGATGCTGCGGAAGCTGGCGCAAAGGCAACTGCTGACATGGTTGCGAAAAAAGGAAGAGCGAAATTCCTGCAGGAAGAGTCCAAAGGCTATGTGGACGCTGGTGCAGTAACTATGTCTAAGATCATCAGAGCAATGAGTGACTATATTAATCAGTAATAATATCAATCAGTAAATGAGGTGACTGCCGTGAAGAAATTTTTGAACAAAACAGAAGACATCATGCAGGAGACCATAGAAGGGTACGTCCTGGCGAATAAACACTACCTGTCACTGGAAGAGGGTACGCACAATATCACCAGAGCGACCCCGAAGGAGCAGGGAAAGGTAAAGCTGGTTATCGGCAATGGCGGAGGCCATGAGCCGGGAACACCTGGTCAGATTGGATACGGCCTTTTCGATATGGTGTCAGTTGGTGATGTGTTTGCAGCCCAGTCCGGAAGGAAACTGTTCCAGGCAATCAAAGAGTTTGATGACGGCAGCCCGATCATGCTGCTGATTGCAAATCACGCAGGCGATGTCATGAACGGCAACTTGGCCATCAGAAAAGCAAAGGCAGCCGGCATCAACATCGAGGGAGTGGTCCACTACGACGATATCATGTCCGCACCGAAGGAGACACCGGAGGAACGCAGAGGCGTCAACGGTATCTTCTTCCCGACAAAGGTTGCAGGAGCAGCTGCAGAAGAAGGCGCTTCCCTGGAGACCTGCGTAGAGCTCTTTAACGAAACAAGGGATAGGACAAGATCGATCTCCATCGCACTTGGCGGCGGAACACATCCGCAGACTGGTCTGACGATGATGGATCTGCCTGATGATATCGCGAACATCGGAGCAGGTTCCCACGGTGAAGGCGGAACAACCAATATCCCATTTACAACTTCCTATGAAATGGTCAGCAAAGTCACAGAAATGCTGCTGGAAGATATGCCGTTTGAGGAAGGAGAAGAAGCGTTGCTTCTGATCACAGGAATGGGCGGAACAACTATGATGGAAATGTCCATCGCTTATGGAGATGCCTGCAAGTATCTGGCATCAAGGGGTGTATCCGTTTATTCCGGAACTGCATTCGATCTGGTTACTGCGCAGGAAGCGTGCGGCATCACCATTTCAATCTGCAAAGCCAATGACGAAATCAAGCGTCTTTGGGATGCGCCATGCAAGAGCCCAATTTATTCCAACTTATAGGAGAAACACCATGCTAGTTTCCATGAAACAAATATTGGATAGAGCCAATGCTGCAAACTATGCAGTATTGGCTCCGGACATCTTTTCTGAAATCGATGCCAGAGCCTTTATTGAGGCAGCAGAAGATATGAACGCGCCTCTGATTCTCGGGGTGGCATATCCGACGACCAATGATCTGAGCTTTCTCGGCAGGATCACAGTGATGCTGGCGCAGCAGTCAAGAGTACCGATTGCGATCAATCTGGATCACGGCGCAGATATTGTGCAGGTGGCAGAAGCAGTCCGCGGAGGATTCACCTCTGTTATGATCGATTGTTCTATGCTGGCGTATGAAGAGAATGTTGCCCGCGTGAAGGAAGTCGTGGATATGGTTCATCCGCTGGGAATCTCAGTGGAAGCAGAAATCGGTCATGTCGGTTCCGGCGAGGATTACGAAGCCGGCAAAGGACTGACAGATCCAGAAGAGGCCCTCAGATTCATCAAAGAGACGGGAATCGACGCATGTGCCGTTTCCATCGGTACGGCGCACGGAGCATACAAAGGCACACCGCATCTTGATTTTGAACGGCTTGAGAAAATCAAGGCAATGACACAGTTCCCGCTGGTTCTGCACGGTAGCTCCGGCACGGGAGAAGAGAATATCCGCCGCGCATGCCGCAGCGGAATCAATAAGGTGAATGTCTGTAATGACCTGCTGAAAGCAGCGTATACGAAGATCAGCGGGACGGAACTCGTTGGAAATCAGGTTTATGATTTCTGGCCGATTATCGCTGATACACTGCGCGATTCTGTGAAGCAACAGATCGATATCACCGGCAGCACAGACAAAGCCTGGAATGTAACCGGCCCCGGACTTCCGCGCGGCGCAGTTACAATGAAAGAATAATGAGTTTAATCTTAAAACACCACCTTTAGAAAAACAATAATGACAGGCAGTACTTGTACTGCCTGTCATCGTTTTTTGTATATTCAGTCCAGATAATCTGTACGGATCTGCTTGGTGTATTTCGCGAACGCAGACGGGATTGAATAAACGTCTTGAAGTTCAGCAGCGGAAGCCAGAAACAATTCGTGCCGGCGAGGTTTGCCGGGGGAGAACTCCTCCCATTCATCGGCTAATATCTCCCAGCCCGTCATGTGCCATTCTTTATGTGTGAAGATGTGTTTCGCAGTTCCCAATGAACGGGTCTGAATTGCAGAAAAACCCAGCGTGCGAAGGTATTCAGAGAGCTCCGAAGCCCGAAGGGTACCCTCGGCATTGGGATATTCATAGAGACCCGCCAGAAGACCCTTGTCAGGACGTCTGCGCAGGGCCAGTTTTCCCTGATAGTAAATCAGAAATATGGTTTTATGTTCAATGGTGCGCTTGGCCTTTGGCAGGATGACAGGAAGCTGCTGCCAGGTTTCGTCTGCCTTTGCGCGGCAGTGCTCTGCCCACGGACAGGATTCACAATGGGGTGCGCCGTTCGGCAGACAGACCGTTGCGCCCAGATCCATCAGGGCCTGATTGAAATCGCCGCAGCGTGTTTGCGGAAAAACAGCATCATAAAAAGCCAGCGCGGCTGCTTTTGCAGTGTTGCTTTTGATATCCTTATCGTAACCGGTCATCCTTGCGAAGACGCGCAGGAGATTGCCGTCAATGGCAGGGATCCGCTCATCGAAACAGATCGATGCGATGGCTGCAGCCGTGTAAGGGCCGATGCCGGAGAGCTTCTGCAGCTCCCTGGAAGACTGCGGCATGTCTCCGCCGTATTCTTCCATGATCTGTACCGCGGCTTTGTGTAGATTGCGGACGCGACTGTAGTATCCAAGTCCCTGCCAGAGCTTCGTGCAAAGATCCTCATCTGCCTTTGCAAGAGCCTCGATGGTCGGGAGAGCTTCCAGAAACCGTGCATAATAATCACGGACTGCCTCTACGCGCGTCTGCTGCAGCATGATCTCCGACAGCCAGACATGATAAGGGGAAGGATCCTCGCGCCAAGGCAGGATTCTCCGGTTCCGATCATACCAGTTCAACAGTACATCAGATAATAATTCAGTTTTCGTAAGATTTGTATCCGTCATAGAAAAAGTATAATATAGGCGGGCATAATAAACAACAACAGAGCGTGGCTGTGTGCTACAATAGGAACATGGATAAAAATTGTATGTATCAAGTATCAACGCTTCAGGCGCTGGCTCTTGGGTATACCCGCTCGGTGGTGCGCACGGACGAGCTGCTGTCCCATGGTAATACCGGACTCGGGACCTTCGAAGATGTGAATGGAGAGATGATCGTTGTAGATCGCCATTGCTATCAGGCAGCGGAAGAAGGCTCCATCACAGAAATGTCGCCGGACACAGGGGTTCCATTTGCCTCCGTTGCAAATCTGCAGGGAGATAAGGTTTTTCCCTTGTATGACGTCCCGGATATAGAGCATCTTAAGATGGAACTCAATCTGAAAATCGAGGAGGACTTCGGTCTGAACAGCATGCATGTCGCGAAGATCAAAGGCGATTTTGTTCGTGTTGATGCCAGATCGGAATCTGCGTACCGTTCCCATCATGTTGAGCTGAAGGACATTCTAGGGAAGACGCAGAAGTCTTTCTGTTTCGAACAGATCCGCGGGACAATGGTGTGCATCTATTATCCGGACTACATGGACGGGATCAATGCACTTGGATGGCATCTGCATTTCATCTCGGAAGACCGCAAATGGGGAGGACACGTCTTCGATCTGCAGATGAGAAGAGGAGAAGTTTTTCTGGACAAAATCAACCGTATCGAGATACAGTTGCCGAGTGAACCTGCCTTCGACACCTATTCGCTGAAAGAAGCGTCGCAGCAAGACATCAAAGAAGTAGAGCAGTCAAAGTAATAGCAAAAAATGAATAAAATAGATTTACACTTACACACACAAATATCGGATGGAACGGACAGTTTGACGGAGATTATAGAAAATGTCCGAAAGGCGGAACTTGACCTGTTCTCTGTTACAGATCACGATTCCATCAAAGCGGGCATCATGATTCCGCCGATGCTGGCGGTAATAGACCCGGAACAGAGGACAGCATTCGTGCGCGGCATTGAGTTTTCCTGTGAAGACGAACTGGGCAAATACCATATCCTCGGATATGGATATGATCCTGCCGTTCCCGGCATCGCAGAAGTCGTTGCAGAGGGACATATGATGCGCATGAGAAAAACTAAGGCGCGTCTGGAGTTCCTGCAGAAGGAATTTCTATTCCAGTTTACAGAGGAAGAGATCAACGAGTTGCTGTCAAAAGACAATCCGGGCAAGCCGCACATTGCAAATCTGATGATTCAGCACGGCTACGCAGAGACTATTCAGGATGCCATCAAAAGCTACATCAATAAAAGGGAATTCAGAAACGAACATGTGCGTCCGGAAGACGCCATCCACGGCATCCTGAAGAGCGGGGGCATTCCGGTTTTGGCACACCCGACTTATGGGGATGGGGATGACCTGATTCTGGGCGATGAAATGGAGCAGAGACTGCAGCATCTCATTGGGTTCGGACTTGCAGGCGTGGAAGCATATTACTCCGGTTTTTCTCCTAAGATCCAGAGTGAATGTCTTGCCTTCGCCGATCAATTTGACTTGTACATCACTGCCGGCAGCGATTACCACGGCGGCAACAAAATGATTGAAATCGGATGGACGAATCTCGAGGATATGGCAGAGGCGCCTCCGGGGCTGCTGCGTTTCCTGCAGGATGTGGATATCATTTCTTAGGGGCATCTGAAATCTGAACGAGGAGCAGGGCGATGAACATGATGATGCACCCTGTGATTTCGCGGCCGCTCATGACTTCATGAAGGAAGATAGCGCCGCTCAGGACAGCGAATACAGACTCTAGACTCATGATGATTGTCGCCATGACAGGCGGTGCTGTTCGCTGGCCGAAGATCTGCAGCGTATAGGCCGCGCCGATTTCCAGAAGACCTGTGTATAAGATAGGGATGCGGCAGTCGATGATCGCATCCACATTGACAGTCTCAAATGCAAAGGCACAAACGCCTGATAGCACAGCCGCTATCACAAACTGCATGAAAGAGAGTTTGAAAGGATCGACCCGGTCCACATAGTGATCGATCAGAATGATTTCGCAGGCGGAAAAGACTGAACTGAGCAGAACCAGACCATCACCAAGCTGGAGATGGAGAAACTGACCGGCAGAGCCGCTCATGCATAAAAGATACAGTCCAATCAGAGCGAATGCGATGCAAAGCCAGGTCAGACGGCGCACCTTTCGCCGCAGAAAAATCATAAATACAGGAACAAGCGCGACATACATAACGGAGATGAAACCGGCTTTGCCGGCTGTTGTATAGACAAGACCAATCTGCTGAAAAGAACTGAGACCAAAGTTGGCGAGACCCGTCAGAATTCCGGCTTTGAGCAAATTGCGGTCACTAAAGCGCATCGGGATACGACCTTTCGATGCAGTGTAGCGATCGTATGCGACAATAAAGGGAAACAACGCAACAGAACCAATAGAAAATCGCA
The DNA here is from genome assembly GCA_017431785.1 of Bacillota bacterium. Lineage (GTDB taxonomy): Bacteria > Bacillota > Clostridia > Peptostreptococcales > Anaerovoracaceae > Lentihominibacter. The sequence goes on from JAFRKJ010000008.1 coordinate 46,456, forward strand.
TCAGCCCGAATGTCATTGGACCGACGTAATCCATTCCCACTTTCTGAAAGACAAATGACACGCCCCAGATGAGAGCAGCGAGAAATAATAAACCTTCTCCTTTTAGCTGTTGTTTCATAAAACCTCTTGCTTAATGATTGGATGCACTATACCAATAGTCATTGTATCATAAATAACAGAACAGAAATTACATTATGAGTTTTCATTTTTTATTTGTGCAGAGTTTTGGGATCATAGCGACCATATGCTTCCTGCTCTCCTATCAGGTAAAATCGAATAAAGGATTATATCTTCTGCAGTCAGCCGGCTGCGCTGCCTTTGCCATCCAGTATATGCTTCTGGGTGCTTACAGCGGCTGCATCAGTCAGCTTTTCGTCATCATCAGGAATCTCATGCTGAGCAGATACAACCAGTGGGCATGGGTCAGATTCAAAGGTTGGATTATTGTGTTTACTGCAGCCGCTGCTGCAATCACTTATTACACCTGGGATGGTCCGATCAGTCTGATTCCGCTGTTCATCATGGTTTTCGGGACGATCGGGATGTATACGAACAATGCGGGTATCATACGTCTAACCGGGCTGACCTGTATCTCCCCGCCGTGGATCATCTACGATATTCTCGTAGGCGCTTACTCTGCAATCATCAATGAGGTCTTTATCATCGTATCCGTCCTGCTTTCCATCAAACGATTCGGATGGAGGCAGATGATCGATTCTGAGTCAGACTTTCAGAAGAAGTGAGAACAGAGAAAGTGAGGAATAGTATTCCAAGAGCAATAGAAAAGACTCCGGCATACCGGAGTCTCATTACTTTTAAATGAATGAATCAGCTACAGGGCTCTCATTGGGAGATCGTCGTAAGTAAGCAGAATGCAGCCATCGATGTGACCGAAGTTGATATGTTCTGCAGCTGTGCTGGTGATATGTCCCCAAGGGAAAGAATAAACGATTCCATCGTCCGTGTCCCTCGTCGGCTCAACGCCCATGTTGCGTTTCAGCCACTCTTCGCAGATTTCCTGTTTCGCACGGCTCTCATCAACAATATTACTGATTGGAACATTCAGTTTCGGATCGAGGAGAATGACTTTGCTGTCATTGGCTTGGGATGCTTTGACGGAGACCTGGAAGGTCACTCCATCATCTTCGATTGGCTGATTGAAGATGACTTCCAGAAACTGATTTCCATGAAACCTCTGAACAGCCTTATCAATGCCGATGTTTTCCATATCCGCAAGTGTCGTTTCAGGGCTCAGTACAACGCCGTTAACTTCCACGATTCCTTCTTTGAGTCTATTCATTTCACTTCTCCCTTTCTGATAAATCTGAATCCAGCTATATTAAAGCACATTCCCGGATTGTAATCAACCGTCGGGAAGAAAATGCGGAAATTCTGGACATAATGTTGCACTCTTTTTTGTTCGGCCGCAGCTGTGATTCTTTCTCTCCAGAGTGGACGAAATGGCGCTGATATGATATACTCTCAGTGTTTGGTTAGAGATATGACAGAATGTGGCAGGGAACTAGATAATCACCTGCCGGAAAGGGCTTAAAATGAAACGAATTCTTAGTATTGTTACGGCACTGATGATGGTCGGTGTTTTTTGTTTTTTTGACAGCAGCCTGGCTTATGGCGCGGAGCAGGATCTGGGTACCATCGGGGATCCGGAACCTCCACAGAGCCTGCAGCAGGAGCAAGGCACTGAGGATTACATGCCGAATGCTGCTCTGGTCATGTTCAAGACGACAGATAAGCTGAGCAAAACAAAGGCAAAATCAACACTCCGCTCCGGATTGAACAAGGTTGGAGATCTGACAGTGGATAATCTTTGGAGCTTTGAGAGCGAAGGCCATCTCGCCAAGAACTCCCAGGGCATCCGAAAGATAACAAAGAATACCGAAAACAGATACGATACGGTTGTTCTTGTGCGGTCGGCAACACTTTCTACACCGGAGCTGGTGAAGCGTCTGAACGCCAGAAAAGATGTCAGATATGCAGAACCGAACTATAGAATCAAAGCGCTCAGCATATCGAATGATCCGTATTCAGATTATCAATGGAGTATGAGAGATGGAGAAGAGACGCCGAATGTATCCTATGAGTGGAATACAAACAACGTCTGCGGTTCTGACAGTATCGTTGCTGTGGTCGACACAGGAATCGATTACACCCATCCGGATCTGAAGGATAACATGTGGGAAAACAGTCACTATCCGAAACTCAAGGGAGAGTGTGGATATGACTTTATCAAAGGTGACGCCGATCCGATGGATGAAAACGGTCATGGAACCCACTGCGCCGGAATCATCGGTGCATCCGGAGATAACGGCATTGGCATCAGCGGTGTCAATAAGAATATCAAACTGATGGCATTGCGTATCCTGGATGAAGACGGAAGCGCGTGGATGAGCCATGAGATCGCAGCATATAACTACATTAACATTGCGTTAGACCTCAAGGAACCGGTGAAAGCAATCAACAATTCCTGGGGCGGCGGGGATGACAGCGACATCTTCCGCACACTGGTGGACATCGTCGGTGAAAAGGGCGCTATCACAGTATGCGCTGCAGGAAACGAAAACAATAATAACGACGAGTATGAAGACTATCCTGCCTGCATCGACAGTCCGTATCTGATCAGTGTCGCAGCAACGAAAGAGGATGGCAAACTGGTATCCTTCTCCAACTACGGAGAGAAGACCGTAGACGTCGCTGCACCAGGGACAGATATTCTCTCTTCCGTTTCTTACTATAGCTATAACCCGACAATCTATGGAAATAAGCAGGGAGACGTCTCAGATCATTTCAATGATTATGAAGGAGATGAGACATGGGGACTCGCCACAGAAGAAGATATTTATCTGAACGGTGTTCCATATAGTGAATATGCGGCGGAGCAGACCGATCCTAAGAAAGTAGAAATCACAGTGCAAAAGGGGCAGGGCGGTTTCTTGAATAAAAACGGGGCCGACCTTGAGATGACATTAAAAAACCTCAAGGCGGAAGATCTGGTCTGCCTTACGATTCCTTATGAAATCAGCCGTTCCGCTTCGATAGAACCGGTATTCAGTGTCATGGCACAGGCTGACAGCCCAGAGATGGATTTCGGGGATTCGATTCTTGGATTCCTTGACACAGAGCAGGGGACAACACTTGATATTGAGACGCTTGAAAACGAGCCTTTAGTTGGTACATATCTCAGCGGCAAAGAGGATTACTGGGATCATTTCACAGTCGATTGTCTGGAAGATGAAGACCTGCAGGAGCTGATCAGCAAAGCAGGGGACCCGGATGCAGATGAACCATCCACTGAGGCGCCGACTGATGAGTCAGAAGGAGATGGCACAGTAATAGAGAATCCGGAAGGAGATGCCGCAGGAGCGGGAGAGCCGTCCACTGAGGCGCCGATTGATGAGTCAGAAGGAGATGGCACCGTAACAGAGAATCCGGAAGGAGATACTGCAGGAGCGGGAGAACCGTCCACTGAGGCACCGATTGATGAGTCAGAAGGAGATGGCACCGTAACAGAGAATCCGGAAGGAGATTCCGCAGGAGCAGGAGAGCCGTCCTCCATTAATCCGGAAATCTCGGCAGATGATGGCGATGGTGACCCGGCTGAAGAGGAACCAAAAGAGGAGACGTCGCAGAATACAGATCCGCTGAAGCGAGAAATTGTCATACTGGTTTATGCGGCAGATGCGGGGGACTTTACGGTACGTTTGGATGACATGGGGCTGAGCCGTCAGAATCTTTCCGATGAGAAGGAATTCGGCAAGTATGACTTCATGTCCGGAACATCTATGGCTGCACCGTACATATCCGGAGCAGTTGCTCTGAAGAACGCAGAGCTTGGACAGGATATTGATGCAGAGGTTCTGGTCAATGAAACAGTTTCTCTGGCTAAAGATACTCCGAAGCTTCCGGTAATACAGAAGAGCTCCTTCGATTTCAGCAAGAGACCGGCAGAGCTGGGCCCGAGAATCGGTAAGGTCACTGTAAACACAGACAAGAAGACAGTTACCATCAAAGGATCAGGACTGAATCCTTCCACAGGCATTTCGATTGAAATCGGGAATGATGAATCATCCCTGCAGCCGGTCGCAGAGGCCGACATCATCAGTCAGTCCGACCGTGAAGTGACGATCAAGGATAACAGATGGATCAACAACATTAAGACCATTCGTGTCACAGGATTTGCCGGAAAGCAGAATATTCGTGACGATATCTATCTTGTAAAAGGCAAGAAAACCTATACAAAGGACGAGGATTTCGATGTTGATTTCGGAGATGCCATAGCCACGAACGGAAAAATCATCTACTCAGCAGACTCCAGCAGCAGATCGATTCGTCAGATTAACCCGCGCAAGTGGGATGATTATGATATGGAATCTTTTGATATCGATCCGGCAAAGCTGTTCAAGGGTATGACGGATAAGAACGCGCAGTATACCATGCTGTTCGGATCGGATCTGGCGTACAGCAAGGGCATGCTCTACAACGTAATTGAGTACGGTCAGTATGATACACCGGAATCAGATGACGATGAATTCATCATTTTCAATAATTATGCTGTAGATGAATCCATCAGCAGCTCTGGTAACGATGGAGATGCCAGTCCAATTTATTCCGGCGATTTGCGTCTGGTCAGCATCAAAGCCAACAGCGGTGTAACCAAAAATCTCGGTAAGCTCCCGGCGGATCTGGAGAGCACCGTCGATTGGACCATGGCAGCATATAACGGCAAGCTCTATTTTATCGGCGGCTACAGCTGCGCCAAAGATACCAAAGGGTTCTCAAGATTGGTCAAAATCTACGATCCGGTGACGAAGAAATGGAGCAAGGGTCCTGCATTGCCTGAGGGCAGAGCCGGAGGAAAGGCGCTGCAGAGCGGCAACAAGCTGATTTACACACTGGGTTATTCTGAGGCGCAGAACGGTACGGATCCGATGGATCAGAAGTATCCGGCGAATCTGATTTTTGACGGAAAGAAGTGGACCGTCTCCAAGGTTGGTAATGACAAAGCCATCGAACCGCTTGCGATTGAGAAGACGGTTGTCAGAGGCGGCAATTCGTATATCGCTTCAACAGGCAATATCAGCTTGACCAAAGGCGGCATCGTCTACACGGGAATTCCGGCAGTTGATTACGGGGATACGTTCAAATACGATGTGGCCAAGGATGCCTTTGAAGATACAGGATATAACTTCATTACCAGACTGGATGCTGACGAAATCAAGGGAATCGCTGTCGGAAACCAGCTGTTCGGAACATATGACAGCGTTCTTTACAAGATGCCGGTCGCAAGTGGCCTGATCAGCATCACAGCACCGAAGAAAACAGGAGGCAGCGTTACAGGAACAGGTACATTCGTTCCGGGAAGCAGCACGACAATCAAGGTAAAGACAGCAAAATATTATGAGATAAAATCTCTGTATAAAGGTAAGACCTTAGTGAAAGCGGCAAAGGGCAAACGCAGCTATTCGCTCGCGCTTAATCCGCTGACCGTAAGCCAGAAGATTACAGCAAACTTCCAGAAATACAAGGTCAAAATAACCGTCAAGAAGAAGGGAAAAGGCACAGTAACCGGCGCGAAGACCTATACAGCCGGAACGACGGCTAAAATCACAGCTAAGGCCGCGAAGGGTTACGTGATCAAATCTGTCTATGTCGGCAAGAAGGCCATGAAGGTTAAGAAGAATGCAAAATCATACACTTTCAGCCTGAAGAAGCTGACAAAGGGTTATAAAGTCACGGTTAATTTCCAGAAAAAGAAGAAATAAGATTCCTCAGTTCCTTAGTTTGCAAATTGGAGAGACAACAAGTACAATAGTCTCCGGAGGAACACAATATGTCAAAGAAGAGAAAAGTTATCGAAGAAGTTAAAATTCCGTGGTATCAGAAGGTCAAAAAGAGTACCTGGATCATGACGGCAATCATCGTCGCTATGGTATTAGCCAGTGCTGGTATCATCATCTATGATCACGCGGATCCTTACAGCAAAATCAACTACGACAAGGTGATCAAGGTCGGTAAGTACAAAGGGCTGAAGGGCGAGAAGGTCGAAGTATCAATCAGCGATAAGGATGTGCAGGCAGAAATCAAAAGCCGTCTTGAAGCGGCCGGTGAGACCAAGACTGTTAAGAAGGGTAAAGTCAAGGATGGCGACACCATCAACATTGACTACACCGGAAGAGTAGACGGTAAAACATTCGAAGGCGGCACAGCGGAGAAACAGGATCTTGAGATAGGATCCGGAACCATGATTCCGGGCTTTGAAGATTCGCTGATCGGTAAGCAGGTCGGAAAGAAATGCACGATCGACGTAACATTCCCGAAAGATTACCAGGCTGCTGAACTGGCTGGAAAAGACGCGGAATTCGATGTTACCATAAACAGCAAGCAGGAGTTGGTTACTCCTGATTACGACGAAGCATTCATCAAGTCTGTCTCCAAATATGACAACAAGAAGGATTATGAGAAGTCCGTCAAGAAGGAACTGACGAAGCAGGCTAAGGAAGATGCAGAGACACAGCTTCAGGAAGAACTGTGGGCGAAGGTCCTTGAAAAGACCAAGGTCAAGAAGTACCCGAAGGGTATGATCAAGGAAGAGACAGAGATTCAGAAAGTACAGTATCAGCGCATGGCAGATCAGTACGGTATGTCTCCTGAAGCCATGGGTATTACAGAAGACCGATATAAAGAGATGGCCAAGGAATCCCTGAAAGAGAAACTCGCGCTTCATGCCATTGCCAAGAAAGAGGGTATCAAGGTTAAGAAGAGCGACATGGAAGATTTCTATGACGAAATCCTTGAGGCCAATGATATGACTGCAAAAGAATTTGAAGAAGCAGCAGGGATGAGCGTAGAAGATTACGTGAAAACCAATTACTATGACATACAGGTACTTAGGGACAAAGTCCTTGAATTTGTCGTAGATAATGCGAAACTGAAGTAATACACTGAAGGGCAGATGCGGGCTATAATGAGAAAAACGGTAATCAACAACAGAATCATCTGGATATTAGTGATTGCATTCATATGGTATGTAATTATCTTTTCAACTCTGGAGGCAGTGGTTTCAAGTCGCGGCTTCTTGGAGATGATAGGATTGGATCTATCAAATGAAATGATGTTCGTCATTGAGATGTATCTTAGCACGATTGTTCCGTTTGTAGGTATTCTTGTTTATACAGCGGTAACGAAACGAAATCGCTTTGTTTTCAAATCGTTCCTCCCTACCTATGAGAACAATGGTATGAAGACATTGATGCAGGGACTGCTGGTCGGTTTCATCATGAACTTTGGCTGCATCGTCTGCGCACTCGCCCATGGTGACATCAAGCTCTATCTGGATTTTATTCTTGCGGAGATACCGTTCATGCTCTTTGCACTTGTCTGTGTCTTTATCCAGAGCACATCCGAAGAACTGTGGTGCAGGGGATTTATCTATGAGAGAATCAATGTCCATTATCCTCTTTGGGTTGCGATCGCTGTCAATGGGGCATTTTTTGGAGCGCTCCATGTGTTCAATCCGGGTGTGGGATTCCTGCCGATTCTGGACATTTTCATCTGTGGACTCGGTTTCTCCATTGCGAAATGGTATACAAAGAGCATCTGGTTCCCGATGGGGATCCATACAGCATGGAATTTCACCCAGAATTTCCTGTTCGGGCTTCCAAACAGCGGACTGGTTTCAGAGGCCTCCATTTTCAAGATGGATGCGCTGAATGCGCAAAGTAATCTCATTTACAATTATGAGTTCGGTGTGGAAGGCGCAATTCCTGCAGTTTTAGCGGACGCGCTGCTCGGCATCATATGTCTGATTCTGGCAGCTAAAAAAGGCCGTCTGCAGGAGCTTAAGATGACCTACGACGAACTGCATCCGGAGCAGAACAGATATATCTCTGAAAAAGAAAAAGCGAAAATGATGGAAAACTAAATAATGATATCCGAAAACTGAAGCGGTATGATCTTCTCCAAATCACCGACTTCACACTCGATTTGGAATCCGATTCTGCCCGCACTGAAGAATAAGGTCGGGCAGATTTCTTTATCGGCAGCAGTTTGATGGATCACAGTCTTGAAAGGCTTCTTCATTCCGATTGGCGAGCATCCTCCGTGGATATATCCAGTCAGAGGGAGAAGCTCTTTTGATTTGATCATTTGAATACTCTTCTCACCAACAGCCGCGGCGGCTTTTTTGAGGTCGAGTTCCTCGGCAACAGGCACCATGAAGACATAATGCTCAGGTACTTTGCCTGCGCCTTCTGTTACCAGTGTTTTGAATACACAGGCGACATCTTGTCCGAGGACAGAGGCGACCTCCACCCCGCTGATGGCTTCCGTATCTGAGTAAGTGTGCGCTGTGTATGGGATTTTCGCCTGGTCTAAAAGGCGCATTACGTTTGTCTTCTTTAGCTTTGCCATTGTCTTTGCCTCCTTCATCATGTTAAAATTATACAACAATAACAAGACGGAGGATAGACAGATGTATCTCGTACAGAAGTATGGCGGCGATTACCTGAAAAACAATGAAGACCTGACGAAGATCGCAGATTATGTCGCGAATCATCGCGAGAAGCTGGGACAGCTCGTTCTGGTTACTGCTGCAATGCACGATATTGCCAGTGAAATGATGGACAGGGCTGCACAGTTCGATAAAGGTATCGGCAAGGAAGAACTGGACGCACTTTTTTCAGCGAGCGAGTATCAGACTGCGGCACTGATGGCCAGCGCTTTGGAACAGAGAGGCGTTCCCGCAAAAGTCATCAGCGACATTAAGGGTCATTCACTGAGCGCCCTCGATATTGAGAGCGGTAAACACGAGATCATCCTCGATGAGATATACAAAACTCTTGAACAGGGACTCGTTCCGGTCATTGCCGGATTCCAGGGAATCGGTGAATACACCATGAGCGACAGGAAGGGACGTTTCGGAGCTGCTGCGACGGCAGTTGCTATTGCAGGAGCGCTGGGCTGTGATTGCGAATTGTACGGGTTGACGAAAAAAGTCTACGTGATCGATCCGAGAGTCACAGAGGAGAGAAAGAAATTCAATATCATCAGTTATGATGAAGCCCTGGAACTGACGATGCTCGGGGAAGGGGATCTGGAAGCAGATGCGATAGAGCTGGCGCACATGCTGGATGTAAAAATATACGTAGGACCAGCATTCGAAGAAGAAAAAACCGGAGGGACATTTATCGTGAACAGAAATCTGATCGTAGGGGAAGCAGCCGTTAGCGGAATCAGCACATTTGATGATGTAGTGATATATACAATCAAAGGCATACCGAGCAAGGGCGAGGAAATCGCAGAATTGTTCGAACTGCTGGGAGATCTGAAGGTGAATCTGAACGTTGTTGCGCAGCAGCCATATCAGGGTGACACCAGCGTCGTCTCCTTCAGCTGTGAGCACGATGACATAAAGAGAATCGATGATGCATTGGCAATCAATGCAAGATTCAACACACTGGAAACAGAGAAAAAAGAAGATATCTGCATGATTTCATTGGTAGGCGTCGGTATGGCAACACACACAGGTGTCGCGGGCAAGGTCTTCGCAACGCTGGCAGAACAGGACATACCGCATTACAATATTTCGACTTCCGAAATATCCATTTCAGCGACCATCAACGCAGCAGATAAAGCGCAGGCAATCGTATCTCTTGCGGAAGCATTCGGGCTATAGAGGAGAGAAGTATGAAATACGATTTTACCAGCATTCTGGATAGAACCGGGATGGATTCCATCGCAGTTACGCCGGATGAGGATCCATACGGTATCGCACCGGTCGGCAACATTAAAGATGGTTTTGACTTGATTCCAATGTGGGTCGCCGACATGAATTTTCCGACAGCACCGACCATATGCGAAGCGATGATCGAGCGGGCGAAGCATCCCGCCTTCGGTTATTTCGGACCGAGAAAAGAGTATTACGACAGCATCATCCGCTGGCAGGAAGTGCGCAACGGCGTGACAGGACTGGAGCAAAAACACATCGGTTACCAGAACGGCGTGCTTGGCGGCGTACTCAGTGCACTGGCGGTTCTGTGTTCCCAAGGTGACAATGTGCTTGTGCACGCACCGACGTATGTTGGTTTCCTGGAAGAAGTCGGACAGATGGGATACCACTTGATCGGCAGTGAACTGGTGAGGGATGAGAATGGTGTCTGGAGGATGGACTACGAGGATATGGAGAAAAAGATCCGCCAGTACCATATCCACACGACCATATTCTGTTCTCCGCATAATCCAACAGGGCGCGTATGGGAAAGAGAAGAGCTGGAGAAAGCTTTTGAAATATTCGAGAGAAACAATGTATACGTTGTTTCCGATGAGATATGGTCTGATTTGATCCTGGAAGGGCACAAGCACATTCCGCTTCAGTCTGTTTCGGAAGATGCCCGCAACAGGACGGTCGCATTCTACGCGCCGTCCAAAACATTCAATCTTGCCGGGCTGGTCGGGAGTTACCACATCATCTACAATGATTATCTCAGAGCAAGAATCAAAAGACAGTCTGCACTGAGCGTTTACAATGCCATGAATGTTTTGTCCATGCATGCGCTGATTGGCGCCTATAAGGATGAAGGTATGGAATGGGTGGATGAACTGAGGACTGTTCTGACGGGGAATGTTGATTTTGCATATGAGTTTATCAAGAACAATTTCAAGGGTGTAGAAGTTTCAAAACCGGAAGGCACCTACATGCTGCTTCTGGACTGCGGGCAGTGGCTGAAGGAGCATGGCAAGACTTTGGATGAGCTGCTGCTTGCCGGTGTAGAAGTGGGTGTACTCTGGCAGGATGGGCGGCAGTTCAACCGGGAAGATTCCATCCGGATGAATCTGGCCTTGCCGCTGTCGAGAGTGAAAGAAGCTTTTGCGCGGCTGAAGCAGTACGCGTTCGTATAGCACTCGTATCACATTCATGTAACATACACATGAAATATAATGGAAAATAAAAAAAACGCAGCTCATGAAGCTGCGCTTTTGTTTTCTTGCCGTAGCAGGTTTTGTTTAAAACTTTTAGAACCAGTTAGAATCTCTCAAGAACCGTTGAGAATACAACCTGCGTTTCCGTCTTGCCGAATTCCTGCAGTTCGCCAATGAATGTGTCAAGCTCTGAAGTGGTAGGGAAGATGACCTTCAGGAGCATTGAGAACTGACCTGTGATATGGCTGCACTCCAGAATGCAGTCTTTTTTCTGGATGAAATCATAGAATCTGCGCTGATCATCAGGAAGAACTGACATCAGGACGAACGCTTTGATTTTATAACCGATTTTCTCCAGATCGATGTCTGCATGGTAGCCTTTGATGTAACCTGAGTTCTCAAGATTGGTGAGGCGCTCTGAAATAACAGAAGTCGTAAGTCCTGTCTGCGAGGCGAGCTCATCGAGCGGCGTACGTGCGTCCATCTTCAAAAGATTCAAGATCTGAATGTCGATATTGTCAATGTTATACATAATGGTTCCTTTCTGCTTTTATATGCTTATTTCCCTTTTGGACCTGCGGCTGCGATTTCTTCAGGCATGTCCGGATATTTCTTCTCAAAGTTTTCGATGAACATCTCCGCAAGCTCGTCGGCCTGTTTTTCATAAGCTTCCGGATCTGCCCAGGTGTTCTTCGGAATCATGATCTCAGGAGGAACGCCCTCAATGTTCAATGGGATCTCAAGGTTGAATCTGTCATCGTGAATATACTCTGCGTGTTCAAGGTCTCCGTTGATTGCAGCTGTGACCATGGCTCGTGTGTATGCAAGTTTGATGCGGCTGCCTGTTCCGAATGCGCCTCCCGACCAACCGGTGTTTACGAGGTACACTTGTGTTCCATAAGTGTCCAGACGTTCTCCAAACATCTCTGCGTAGCGTTCCGTGCGCAGAGGCATGAACGGCTCGCCGAAGAGGGTGGAGAAGGTAGGCTGCGGTTCTTTGATGCCGCGTTCCGTTCCCGCGAGTTTCGCAGTAAAGCCTGTTACGAAGTGGTATATGGCTGCATTGCGGGTCAGCTTCGAAATCGGAGGGAACACCCCGAAGGCATCCGCAGTCAGGAAGAGCACTACCTTAGGGATACCGCCTCTGCCGTTTTCACTTGCGTTAGGAATGAAGTCGATCGGGTATCCGACTCTTGTGTTTTCCGTCAGGGATCTGTCTGCGTAATCAGGAACGTGATCATCATCTGTCACAACATTCTCAAGGACTGAGCCGAAGTGTATGGCGTGAAAGATTTCAGGTTCCTTGGCTTTATCAAGGTCGATGCACTTCGCGTAACAACCGCCTTCGAAGTTGAACACACCTCTGTCAGACCAACCGTGTTCATCGTCACCGATCAGATCGCGATTCGGGTCAGCCGATAGAGTCGTCTTGCCCGTGCCTGACAATCCGAAGAAAATCGCGGTGTCTCCGGTCTCCGGATCCATGTTCGCGGAGCAATGCATCGGCAGAACATCCTCTTCAAGCGGCATTGCGAAGTTCATGATTGAGAATACTGTCTTTTTGATTTCTCCGGAATACTGGGAGCCTGCGATGATCGCAAAGTGAGCTTCGTAATCGATGATGATGGCTGCTTCCGAGTTGATGCCGTAGCGTTTGGCATTGCATTTGTAACCCGGTGCGACAAGAATCGTGTAGTCCGCTTCTCCGAAGTTTTCCTTTTCGCTGGACGTCGGCCTGATGAGCAGGTCGCGAATGAACAAATTCTGCGACGGCAGTTCATTGATGATGCGGAATTTGCGCCTGTGCTGTGGATCCGCTCCGGCGTATCCGTCGAAAATATAGATTTCTTTGCCACTCAGGAACTGGCACATCTCATCCTTCAGTGCGTTGAAAACAGCTCTGCTGATAGGATGATTGACATCGCCCCAGCTGATCAGATCGTGTACGCCGTCCGTATCGACAATGTATTTATCATGGGGAGATCTGCCTGTGAATTTGCCCGTGGTGACAGCCAAAGCGCCTGTATCCGTCAGGATACCTTCGCCGTTTCTGATGGCTTTCTCAATCAGAACAGTAGGACTGAGATTGCGGTGGACAATGGATGGGTTGATACCGAGAGCATCAAGGCCGTATGTTTCCTTGTAGCTCTCCTGGATTGCATAAGACTTCTTGTTGTCCTCAACAATTGCGGGATCAATCATAAAGAAGCTTTTCTGTTCGTCTCTGTTGATCATTGAATGCCTCCTGTATAGATTCCTCTCAATGCAGAGTGTGGACAAAACCTATTATCAATTTTATTTTTTCATATATTGATACTGTTTTCAATCTATTTGTAAAAACAAATTGTTCAGTTTTGGTATCGTGGAGAGAGTAGTTTTATCAAGAAGATGAGAAATGATATAACAAAAATCTTCAAATATACATACCATTTTCATGTAATGAATCCATCATTCACCCAAAACGAATAATATAACAATTTAGTGTTATCCTTTTTTGCTCGTTTTAACACCATTTGCTTTTTTTCAATGAAAAGGTGTTATTTGCTTTGGACGTGGACACGCCATTCTTTGATTAATTAACACAATTAATTTGATTTTAACAATTTAGGGTGAATTTTGACTGGATTTGAATTGCTGGTTCCAATCAGTTTAACCCTAAAATCTATAAATTCACAAAAAAGTGGTGATTTTACATCGATAATGATGACCCCAAATATTGAATAAATGTCTTAATAGGTGATTTTATCGAGGATTCCGGCTGCATAGGCCAGGAAAATGCCGTAGTTGGTGATTGGTACGCCGGCTTCCTGTGCAGCTGCAATGCGGCTTAAGACGTGCCTGCGGTTGAACATGCAGGCGCCGCAGTGGATGATGAGGTCGTACTGCTTCAGTTCATCAGTGCTAGGGAAATCATTCCCGCGAACATTAGTGATTTCAACTTGATCACCGAATTGCTTACGCAAAATCATCGGGATCTTAACGGTACCGATATCTTCCTGAAGCGGTACGTGGGTGCAGGCTTCTGCAATGAGGACGCGGAAGGTGCTGCGTGCCTGAGAGATAGCCGCACTGTTCCGATCTGCGTGAAGGGCTTTGTCAATGGTGGAGACACCATCGATAAAGACGTCGAGATCTCCTTTGGCAGCAGCCATGAGGATCGAGAAAGATGTCAATGCGCTGGCGTCAGGTTTCTTCTCATAGACTTGCGAGAAACACTGTGAATCCGTGATGATGAGGTCCGGCTGGCAGTTCAGCCGCGCAAGGGCCGCTTCATAGCCATCGGCTGTTGTGAAAACCACAGTACATCTGCGGTCCAATAGTTCTCGGATCGTCTGCACCTGCGGCAGGATCAGACGGCCTTTTGGTGCCTGGATATCCTGCGGCATGACGAGGAGCACAAGACTGCCATCTTCAATCAGCCCATCCAGGAGCTGTTCCTGCATATATTCTTCCGGGACTGCATTGATGATCGCTGTGCGAAGAAGATCGATGCCTTCGCCGGTCTTCGTGCTGATGAAGATTGCATCCTCTGCATCCTGTGCGGCAGCATGACGCTGAGCTTCTGTTAATGTGTCGCTTTTGCCGAAGACGGTAATCGTCGGAACGCTCATGTCATTCAGCTGCTTCCGCCAGGCAAGGTCCTGCGGCGTCAGAACACAGCCGTCGATAACCAGAACAGCTATGTCCGTTCGCTTGATAATGTCTTCTGTTCTGGCAACGCGAAGCTGTCCGAGTTCACCTTCATCATCGAACCCGGCTGTGTCAATAAAGACAACAGGACCAATGGGATGAAGCTCCATGGATTTGAACACAGGGTCTGCTGTTGTCCCCGGCGTATCAGAAACAATGGCCAGATCCTGTCCGGTCAGAGCATTGATCAGAGAGGATTTGCCTGCGTTGCGGCGTCCGAATATTCCGATGTGTAATCTGTTTGCCCTCGGGGTGTTATTCAGTCCCATGGTTTGAGTTTCCTTCTGAAGCGGTGCGCTTCACGTCTCCTATATCTGTAACGATTTGATAACCGGCGTCAGATACTTGCTGCTTCAGGAGCGCTACCTGCTGCGCGGATTCCGCGCCGGTACTCAGTTTGTTTTCGTAGATTGCATATTGGTCCCGTACATCGACAGGGGAGAGATTCGGCATGATGACATTGGCGCCGGCCTTGAGCCCCAGTACTCTTCCGTGGGGATCGATGGTTCCCAGCGCTGTGGTCGAAGGAAGCAGAGCGTATGGGAACAGGATGCGGAGAACAGCAAGGAGCCGCAAGGTCAGTTCCAGCTTCTGTTCTTTGTAAAGACCCTGCGCACACTTGGCGGAACTCTTCCCAAACGGAGTATCCGAGTGGCGCAGATACGGACCGATGCCGATCATATCAGGCTGCAGCCTTTGCATGAAATGGATGTCATCCAATAGATGCGCCAGCGTTTGTCCCGGCGCGCCGACCATAAGGCCTGCACCGACCTGGTAGCCGATCTCTTTTAAATCATAGAGGCAGCGCATGCGATTTTCAAGACTCATTTCCGCCGGGTGCAGGGTTCCGTATAAGTCTGGTGATGCAGATTCGTGACGAAGCAGATACCTGCGGGCGCCGGCGTCAAAAAGACGCTGATAGCTCTTTCGCGAGCGTTCCCCGACAGATAGCGTTACGGCGCAATCCGGATAACACGCATGAATTTCTGAAACGATATCACAGAGAAGTGCATCACTGTTTGCACCGCCGTACTGCTCATCTCCATAGTGCGGATCTTCGCCGCCCTGTAGTACGAAGGTGCGGAAACCGAGAGCATATCCATCACGGCAGCAGTTGAGAATCGTGTTTTTGTCAAGGCGGTAGCGATTCAGTTTTGTGTTGCCTTTACGAATGCCGCAGTAGTAGCAGTTGTTCCTGCAGTAGTTGGAAATCTCGATCAGACCGCGCAAATAGACCGCATCGCCGTAGATTTCCCTGCGAATGCGGTCTGCTTCTTCATACAAAGCCTCATCCGGACCTTTGCCGGAAAGAAGTGCGATGATGGTATTGTCGTCCAGAGGACGGTTGTTAAAATCTGAAATCTCGATTGCCATGTTCGATTTCCTTCAGGTGCTGACGGCAGACTTCCCGAACTTTGTCGTTTGGAATCAACGACAGTTTCTCTTCGATCAGCGCGTCGCCCTTGGCCTTTGTATCTTCACTGGCGTAGTCCATGAGGAACTCTTTGAGTGTCATCATGGCGTTCGGCTGACAGCAGTTTGCAATCTGGCCGGATTTGAGCAGACTCATGAAGCGGTCGCCGGTGCGGCCTTCCCGGTAGCATGCCGTGCAGAAACTTGGCACATACCCCAAGTCGATGAGCCAGTCGACGACTTCTGCGAGGGTGCGTCTGTCTTCTACGTCAAACTGGGCGGTATCCTCAGAATCAAACTTGCCCTGTTCATCCAACTCATCTGCATAGCCGCCTACGCTCGTCCGGCTTCCGCCGCTGATCTGGGTGATGCCGATTTCCAGGCATTCTCGTCTTGTCTTGGCGCTCTCACGGGTAGACATGATCATACCGGTGTAAGGCACAGCGATACGGAGCACTGCTACGATTCTCTTGAAGACGTCGTCAGGTACGCCGTTGTCGAACTCATCCGGATCGATATCATCTGCAGGACGTACGCGCGGAACACTAATGGTGTGCGGCCCGCAGCCGTAAGTTTTCTCCAGATGGTGCGCATGCATGAGCATGCCGACAAAATCATACTTGTAATTATTGAGCCCGTAAAGAACGCCGCAGCCAACATCATCGATGCCGGCTTCCATGGCGCGGTCCATTGCTTCCGTATGATAAGCATAATCACTCTTCGGTCCGGTCGGGTGGAGTTGCTCGTAGGCTTCCTTGTTGTATGTTTCCTGAAACAGGATATAGGTTCCGATGCCGGCTTCCTTGAGCTTGCGGTAATTCTCGACCGTTGTCGCAGCGATGTTCACGTTGACTCTTCGGATGGCACCGTTCTTATGCTTGATGCTGTAGATGGTTTTGATGCTCTCCAGAATGTACTCGATCGGGTTCTCCTTCGGGTGTTCGCCGGCTTCAATGGCGAGCCTCTTGTGGCCCATATCCTGCAGTGCGATGACTTCATCACGAATCTCTTCCTGTGTCAGCTTCTTGCGCGGAATAGTCTTGTTCTGTCCGTGGTAAGGGCAGTATACGCATCCGTTGACGCAGTAATTTGACAGGTACAAAGGTGCAAACATGACGATGCGGTTGCCGTAGAAATGCTCTTTGATTTCCTTACCCAGGTCGAAGATCTGCTGGATGATATCGGGATCTTCGCACTCCAGTAGGGTGGCGGCTTCCGCATAGGAGAGACCCTTGTACTCTCTTCCTTTATCAAGGATGACCTGCATCAATTCCAGGTCATCCTTGTGTGCCTGCGCAAAAGCAAGCGTCTGCTTGATCTTCGCGTCGTTGATAAATTCTTCTGCTTTTTTTGATGTACTGTTATATTCAGCCATGTTTTACCTCTGTTGGTTTTACAGTCTCCACTGTGAAACATCTGTGTGAAGCAGATGGTGCGCTTTTTCAGAGTTTGGTGCACCGAAGTATTCTTCATAACTCATGAGTACGGTCGGGTTCTCATGGGAGAATCTGATTTCCAGTGTATTGTCAATGTTGTAGAGTTCACTTCCTCTGAGGGCAGCCATTTCCGTTCCATCGTGGATCGGCTGTCCGCCACCGCCGGAACATCCGCCAGGGCATGCCATGATTTCCACAAAGTCATATGCGACTTCACCGCGCTTAATTGCCTCAATCAGCTTTCTGGTGTTGCCCAGTCCATTGGCGACTGCGACACGCAGCTTGATTCCGGCAACAGTGAAGGTCGCTTCCTTCCAGCCATCCATACCGCGGACGTTCTGGAATGCATCGACAGGAGGATTCTCTCCTGTGATCAGGAAGTATGCGGAACGCAGTGCTGCTTCCATAACGCCGCCAGTCGCTCCGAAGATGACGCCGGCGCCGGTTCCTTCACCGAAGAAGCTGTCAAATGGCGCTTCCGGAAGCTGCGCCGCCTTGATTCCATCCATGGAAATCAGATTGTCCAATTCTCTTGTAGTGAGAACAACGTCGACATCCTTGAATCCGGAATCGCGAAGAGTGTGTTCATCACACTCATATTTCTTAGCTGTGCAAGGCATGATGGATACGCAGACGATTTTCGCAGGATCCACACCGAGCTTTTCGGCCATATATGTCTTACTGATGGCACCGAACATCTGCTGCGGCGATTTTGCAGTAGAGAGATTCGGAATGAGTTCAGGATACTCGAGCTGTACGAATCTGAGCCAGCCCGGGCAGCATGATGTGAACATCGGCCATGGATGGTTATCCTTATCTCCGATGCGCGCGATCAGTTCGCTGCCTTCTTCCATGATGGTCATGTCAGCAGTATAAACGGTATCGAATACGTAGTCGAAACCGATCTGCTTCAGCGCGGCGACCAGCTTGCCTGTGGTCTGTTCCACTCTGTTCATGCCGATCTTTTCGCCCCAGGCAACTCTGACTGCCGGCGCGAACTGCACCATCGTAACGATTTCAGGATCTGCAAGAGCATCCAGAACCTTGTCGGTGTCGTTTCTCTCGCTGAGCGCTCCGACAGGGCAGTGGGTGATGCACTGACCGCAGAGAGTGCAGTTGGCATTTCTGATCTGAACGCCGTCTGTAACACCTACCGTCGTGCGGAATGAGGAACCGAGCTTTTCCCAGACGTTCATATTCTGGATCTTATCACAGACCTGGACGCAGCGCAGGCAAGTGACACACTTGGTTGCGTTTCTGATGAGAGGGAATGATTCGTCCCATCTGAATTCATCAGGATTCTCCACGAATGAAGTGCCGACGACACCCAGAGCTCTGGCGATGGTCTGAAGCGCACAGTTGCCGCTTCTCGGGCAGGTGGCGCACTTGCAGTCATGCTCTGCCAGGACCAGCTGGACATTGATCTTCCTAGCCTGCCTTACTTTCGGGCTGTTGGTGTAGATGACCATGCCTTCCTCTACTTCCGTGTTGCAGGAGGAGACGAGCTTGTCCTTGCCTTCCAATTCTACAACACAGATACGGCAGGCACCGATGTCGTTGAGTCCTTCCCAGTAACAGATGTGAGGAATCTCCACGCCGATTGCTTTGGCAGCGTTCATAATCGTTGTTCCCTGCTGCACTGTAGTTTTTCTTCCGTTTATTGTTACGTTTACCATGATGTGTGCCTCCCTCCTCTGAATGCGCCGAGATTGTTGCAGTCACATCTCAGGCAGCGGCTTGCTTCCTGAATGGCCTCCTCGAGGAGAAGACCGTTTTCGAATCCGTCAAAGTCGCGGTTTCTTTCATCAGGATAACGGCTTGTGAGTTCGGATCTTCCGCACGGGATGTAGTCGTCCAGATCCGGTTCCGGGATATCAAGTTCAACCTTGATTTCATGGTTATATCCGAGGTAATTGTCAATATTTGCAGCGGCAACTCTGCCCTGGGCAATGGCGTTGATAACGGTCGATGGACCGGTTACGCTGTCGCCTCCTGCGAAGACGCCTTCCATGCCTTCTACAGCCATGGATTCGTCTGTGTTCAGCTTCTTCCAAAGTACGGAGACGCCGGCCTTTTCGAATACTTCAGAGTCGATTTCCTGACCAATTGCGCCGACGACGATGTCGCACTCAAGAACCTGCTCGTCTTTCTGGGCAGGGAAGGATTTCGGACGTCCGGAGGAATCGTACGGACCAACCTTCTGCGGTTGTACGACCAGAGCCTTGACGTTACCTTCTTCGTCAGACTCGATTCTGACTGGTGTTCTCAGCTCCAGCAGACGGCATCCTTCTGCGATGGCACCGTCGATTTCTTCAGGAAGCGCTGTCATGTCGACCTTACGTCTTCTGTAAGCGATATCTACATGTGCAGCACCGAGACGCATTGCGGTACGGGCAACGTCCATTGCTACGTTGCCGCCGCCTACGACGACGACTCTCTTGCCTTTGAAGTCAGGCATCTTCTCGTCGCCGATTCCACGGAGCATATCGACAGCGGAGATAACGCCTTTGCTCTCTTCGCCTTCGATGCCGATCATCTTGTAGTTGTGCGCTCCGATGGCTACGTATACAGCATCGTATTCTGCCATCAGTTCGTTGACGGCTTCTTCTGTATTGATATCTGCATTGAGTTCAACATCAACACCGGCAGACAGGATGGACTTGATGTCCCAATCGAGTCTGTGTCTCGGCAGACGGTAGCTCGGGATACCGTATCTGAGCATGCCGCCGAGCTGCGCTCTTCTCTCGAAAATCTTGCATTTGTGTCCCATCAGTGACAGGAAGTATGCGGCAGTCAGTCCGCTTGGGCCGCCGCCGATGATGGCGATTTTCTTGCCAGTCTCTTCCATCTTGTCCGGAATTGGGACAACATCTGAGCAGTTGTCAACAGCAAACATCTTGAGACCTCTGATGTTGATGGAAGCATCGAGAATGTTTCTTCTGCAGTGCCCCTCGCACGGATGCTCGCAGATCAGCGCACATACGGTAGGGAACGGATTGTCTTTTCTGATCAGTTTGACTGCGTCGTCATACCGTCCGGCTTTGATCAGTGAAATGTAGCCCGGGATATCGACTTCGGCAGGGCACTTGGAAACACATGGAACGGTGTTTCTCAGATCTGTTACGCTGTCGGAGCAGCGCTTTCTTTCGATGTGGGACATGTAGTCCTCGCTGAAACTCTGAAGAGACTTCAGAACGATTTCTGCGGTTTCCCATCCAATGGCACAGTCGGAAGAATCGCGGACTGTTTCCGCTGTCTTCTGCAAAAGCACCAGATCATCTGTCGAACTGTCTGTATCGATGTCCAGGATGTTCTCCAGAATCTGGATCATCTGATACACGCCGACTCTGCAAGGGACGCACTTGCCGCAGGACTGTGCCTGGCAAAGCTTCAGGAACGAACAAGTCATGTCCACCTGACACTGGCTCGGAGGGCTGGCGATAACTCTGCGTTGGATATCTCCGTACAGAGCCTCCACTTCCTTCTGAGCCTGGCTTTTCTGTTTGAATTCCAATCTGCTCATACTTAAATTACCTCATTTCAAAAGCAAAAAAGATTTATTAACGCTTTAACTAACTGAACTAAGAATAATATACATATTTATATACCGTCCATCAAGGACAATTTATTGATGAAAACGGTTTCAAAAACAAACATCGCAAAATAGTTAAAAAGAGCTCCCGAAGCGCAGAAATGAAGGCAAAAATCAAGCATATTATTAACAATCTTGCGATGGAACAATCGCTTTCATTTACCAAGTTGCACAAGCCATGTTTTCTGAATGAGATAGAATACTATTCGGCTAGAAAAAAGATTCCGAGAAGTTACTTCTCGGAATCTTTTTATGATCTGGTGGTCTGTGCGGGGCTCGAACCCACGACATCTTGGTTGTGACCCAAGCACTCTCCCAGCTGAGTTAACAGACCGTCAAATATTAACATATCAAATATAATAAACCGGATCGCGGTCGCCCAGCAGATCGCTCAGTTTTTTACCGTAGAAAAACTGGTGGATCATCTCGTAGTATTCCTTCCACATGGGCAGCGTCAGACAACTGTCGGAGTGAGGGCAGCTTTCTACGCCGTCCACCAGACAGGCGACTGGTGCCAGAGTGCCTTCCATAAGCTCGATGATCTCCCCAACGGTATACTCTTCAGCCTTTCTGCAAAGACTGTATCCGCCGCCTTTGCCGCTGACACCGTTCAGCATGCCGCCTTTGACGAGATCTTTTACGATGATTTCAAGATATTTCTTTGAGATATCCTGTCTCTCTGCAATGTCCTTCAGAGGGATATTGCCTTCTCCTTCATGCTGCGCCAGGTCGATCATGACGCGCAGGGCGTAGCGTCCTTTTGTTGAAATCATAATGTTCTCCAATATGAGAAAAATAATGGGATGCTTTTGCAATACCTATTTTACTACAGGGTAAATAGAATTTTCAACTTTTTTCAAAATACCTATTGACACAGTAGGTAAATAGTATTAATATGGCATTGTCAAAATCACAAGACAAACAATTTGTAAGAAAGGAGGCGCAAGCAATGAGAAAAACAACACCGAAAACATCAATGTACTGGATGTGTTGTCTGATGCCGAACTCCCGGGCAGATGATATGATGGGAGACGCGCAGCAGCCTTTGCGTGCGTCCTGAATGAAGGTGAGAAAGAAGCCAAACCATCATGTTGCCCGGGAGTATAAATCCCAGGCAATTTTTTATGCAAAGGCAATGAAAGGGAATTGATATATATGAGTACTTACAGATTTGAAACATTACAGTTACATGTAGGGCAGGAACAGCCGGATCCGGCAACTGACGCCAGAGCGGTTCCGATTTATGCAACGACGGCATACGTATTCCACGATGCGCAGCATGCTGCAGACAGATTTGGCCTGGCGGATGCCGGCAATATCTACGGCAGACTGACCAACTCCACCCAGGGTGTTTTGGAAGAGAGACTCGCAGCGCTGGAAGGCGGCAGCGCAGGTCTGGCGCTGGCGTCGGGAGCAGCAGCCATCACATACACGGTGCAGGCGTTGGCTGCAAACGGCGGACACATTGTCGCGCAGAAGACCATTTACGGAGGCACATTCAACCTGCTGGAACACACACTTCCGCAGTACGGGATCGAAACGACATTTGTAGATGCGCACAATCTTGAAGAAGTCGAGGGCGCAATCCAGGAAAACACCAGAGCGATTTATCTGGAAACCCTGGGCAATCCGAACAGTGACATTCCGGATATCGATGCCATCGCGGAAATCGCGCACAAACATGGTCTGCCGCTGGTCGTAGACAACACCTTCGGCACCCCGTACCTCATCAGACCGATTGAACACGGCGCGGACATCGTCGTTCATTCCGCAACGAAGTTTCTGGGAGGACACGGAACGACCCTCGGCGGCATCATCGTAGAGTCCGGCAAGTTCGACTGGAAGGCAAGCGGCAAATTCGGAAACATTGCTGATTCGAACCCAAGCTATCACGGTGTATCCTTCTATGACGCAGTTGGACCGGCGGCATTTGTGACATACATCCGCGCGATTCTCCTGAGGGACACGGGCGCAACGATCTCACCATTCAGCGCATTCCTGCTTTTGCAGGGAGTGGAAACGCTGTCACTGAGACTGGATCGGCACGTTGAAAACACAAAGAAAGTGATCGAGTACCTGTCGAACCATCCGCAGGTCAGAAAGGTCAACCATCCATCCCTGCCGGATCACCCGCAGCATGCGCTGTATGAGAAGTACTTCCCGAATGGCGGCGGTTCCATCTTCACTTTCGAAATCGACGGAGGACAGGAAGAGGCGTGGAAGTTCATCGACGGACTGGAAATCTTCTCGCTGCTGGCGAATGTAGCGGACGTGAAGAGTCTGGTCATCCATCCGGCGACAACAACTCATTCTCAGCTGACGGAAGAGGAACTGGCCGATCAGGACATCTATCCAGGGACGATCAGACTGTCCATCGGAACAGAACACATCGATGACATCATCGAAGATCTGGAGAAGGGATTCGCAGCAGCGAAGTAACATTCATGCAAAAACAACACAATATCAGTGTTATAATAAACAGAGAACACTAGGAGGTAAGACAAATGGCAAACATCTACAAAGGAATACTGCAGCTTATCGGAAACACACCACTCGTAGAACTGGTGAATATCGAAAAGGATCTTGGACTGGAAGCGACACTGCTGGTCAAACTGGAATATTTCAATCCAGCCGGCAGCGTAAAGGACAGAATCGCCAAGTCTATGATTGAAGACGCGGAAGAAAAGGGAATCCTGAAAGAAGGATCCGTCATCATAGAACCGACATCAGGCAACACAGGCATCGGTCTGGCGGTCATCGCCGCATCGAAGGGTTACAGAGCAATCCTGACCATGCCGGAAACCATGAGTGTGGAGAGAAGGAACATTCTGAAGGCTTACGGTGCTGAAATCGTCCTGACGGAAGGCGCAAAGGGCATGAAGGGCGCCATCGAGAAGGCAGAGGAACTGGCGAAGGAGATTCCGGGCGGATTCATTCCGGGTCAGTTCGTCAATCCGGCAAATCCAAAGGCGCACAGAGAGACGACAGGACCGGAAATCTGGAAGGATACTGACGGCGCAGTTGATATCTTCATCGCCGGCGTCGGCACCGGCGGCACACTGACAGGAACCGGCGAGTATCTGAAAGAGCAGAAGCCAGAGGTCAAAATCGTAGCCTTGGAGCCGGACGATTCACCAGTGCTTTCAGAAGGGAAGGGCGGACCGCATAAGATTCAGGGTATCGGAGCAGGATTTGTTCCGGATGTGCTGAACACAGCGGTTTATGATGAAGTATACCGTGCAGACAGCGACGATGCATTCAACGCAGCGAAATACCTGGCGAAGAAGGAAGGAATCTCAGTAGGTATCTCCGCAGGCGCAGCCCTGCATGCAGCCATCGAATACGCCAAGAAGGCGGAGAACAAAGGCAAGACCATCGTAGCGCTCCTGCCGGACAGCGGAGACAGATATTACTCCACACCGCTGTTTACAGAATAAAAAAGAAAGAAGAAATAGTATCCTCCTTACGATTGACTGCAAAAGAAGACTGCGGACTAAATGAGTCCGCAGTCTTTTGCTTCCTGTGTAAGTTGATCCCTGAAATCCGGGTGGGCCAGACTGATCATGGCGCGAACCCGATCGGACATATTTCGTATTTTCAGATTGACGCATCCGTATTCCGTCGCCACGTACTGGACTTCCGATCTTGGTGTGGTCACCGGTGTGCCCGGTGCGAACTGAAGGGAAATCTTGCTCTGCCGCTTTCCATCCTTCATGAAGGAAGAAGGAAGAACGATGATGGACTTGCCGCCCTCTGACCATTGGGCACCCTTGACGAAGTCCAGCTGTCCGCCGACGGCGCTCTGCTGTGAATATCCGATGGCATCGGCGGCAACCTCACCATAGAGGTTGACTGCCATTGCATTGTTGATGGAAATCATGTTCTTGTTCTTTGCGATGTTGCGCGCATCGTTGACAAATGGGAACGGTGCTCCGTAGATCTGAGGATTGTGATCCATGAAATCGTACATCTCCTGGGTGCCTGCAGAGAAGGAGAAGACACTCTTTCCGTCCATAAAGCCTTTGTGGGCGTTGGTGACATTGCCTTCCTTCATGAGCTCCATCATAGGCTGACTGAACAGCTCAGAGAAGATGCCCATATCGTTGCGCTGTTTCAGGTCATAGCCAATTGCCGTAGAGAGCTTGCCGAGACCAAGCTGAAGGGTTGCGCCGTCCGGCACTTCTTCCAATACGATGTCCGCGATTTGACGCGACGTATCATCGATTTCGTCGGGCATGAGCTCCGGCGCATTGTTGTCTGTATAGAGGATACCGGCAACCTTTTCGTGGTCAGGGCTAATGAGATTGTCCTGTCCGAAGATGTACGGGCTTCCGGTATTGCTTTCCAGAAACACTTCGCGTCTCGTCTCTTCGACGACGTATTTATGATCACAGATGCCGGAAGAACCGTAGGAGAAGTTTCCGTCCTCATCGGGACTTGACACCTGCAGAAAACTGATGTCGGGTTTGCCGATTTCCTGCATCCAGAGATCGATCTGACTCAGATGGAAAGACGTAAATTCAAATGCCATATTGTGTTTCCTGTGGGCGCGCCGTTCGCCGGCGCCCAGGAAGAACGTGTCAAAAATAAATGGATTGCCTTTGCATCCCGGCGGGATGTCGGAAGGCCAGTCCGTATCGAACATGCGGCACGGCGTGATGGACATGGAACAGAGCAGAGTCACATTTTCCAGTTCGTCTTTTCTGTCGTAGAGTGCGTCGAGAAATGTGTAGGCGAAGCTGCTGCTTGTCCCCACATAGACGCGGTCTCCTGATTGAACGTGTTTGGCAGCCTCGGCGGCTGTGATGCTTTTGTTTTCTGTCATTGTCATTTATTCTCCCCAGAAGAATGAGAGCAGGGTATCGTGAAGATCCTGCAGATTCTTCTTTTTAGTATCATCGTCAAAGAGGGCTGCCTTTGCAGTCAGCTCTTCATCGCTCATTCTCGTGTCCCGCACCTGCGGCGGGGCATCGTGGCTGTGATCGTGTCCCTCTGCGTGGGTGTGGGCCAGATGCTGATTGGATCGTCCCATGCCGTAGATGAGCTCCAGAATATGGACGGCGTCGAAACCGTTCTTCTTCATGGCGTTTCGCATCTCCATACTGCTGGTCAGGAAAGGGATGCGCGAAACGTCAGCAGATTTGATATCCGTGTGCACGGAAGGGTCATAGAATGTCACGCCCATCATGTCTCCAAGCTCGCGGAGTGCGTCGTCGAAGCCGTACTGTTCTGGTTCAAGCAAGCGGTAGAGTTCCCGATTGCATCCGCCGCTGACGCTGTGTTCGATCAGCAGTTCATAGAGGGAAACGGTCGGAATCTCACCGAGATTGCCCCGGAAGAAACGTCTGTCTTCCGGCGTGACGAGAATCACCGTCGGCTTGCCGAGGGCTCTCCATCTGGTCAGAAGACGCTGTTGGTATTTGCGGTTGAGCAGGGGATCGAACCCGTAGCCCTGATATAAGAACATGCCCGTATCCGGATATTGATGGAGCAGGGAATCATAAAGCAGAACCACCAGCTCCGGCTCCGACTGGGCCAGAGAAATGCCCGGATAAAGGGCGTATTTACAAGATGCAAAAGCTTCACCCGTAGTTTGATCTACGGGTGTGCGTACAATCGATAAAGATTCATTCAATAATTGATTACTCACCTTCGGAAATCTCCCTTACTGCCCATAAGAATTCGTCGATTTCATCGGCTGTCGTGAACAGACCGGGGCTTACCCTGACGGTGCCGCCCTTATCGATCGTTCCCAGCATGCGATGGGTATCCGGCGCGCACTGCAGACCGGATCTGACGGATATATCGTAATAGGATTCGAGAATCATGGCCACATCGGCGCAGTCCATTCCCTCGATATTGAAGGAGACAGCCGCAGCACGCGGAGAAGTCAGTGGCCCATAGACGGTAACACCCGGAATGGAAGTAAGACCATCGATCAGCATCTGCACCAGTTTCTGCTCTTCGAAATAGATGTTGTTGACGGAGCGCTCCAGAATGTAATGAGCGCCCGCGCAAAGACCGGCGATGCCGATGGTGTTCTGCGTTCCTGCTTCGTAATAGTAAGGAAGCTGCTCCGGCTGGAGCCGCACTTCCGAAAAGACGCCTGTTCCGCCGGATCTGACCGGTTTCGGGGATACGGTCTCAGAGACATAGAGAGCCCCCGTGCCTGTCGGTCCGAGAAGAGACTTGTGCCCCGGGAAGGCCAGCAGATCGATGTTCATCTTCACTACATCGATAGGAATGGCGCCCGCTGACTGGGATGCATCGACCATGAACGGCACATTGTGCTCACGGCAGATTGCCCCGATTTCCTCGATGGGATTCAGGGTGCCGGTCACATTGGATGCATGGGTCATGATGACCAGTTTCGTTTCTGGGCGAAAGGCCTGGCGCACCTCATCGAGATCTGCGCCCCTGACAGGGTCAGTCGCCACCTTGGTCACCATCACACCGGCGTCTTCCAGGTATGCCAGCGGTCTGGTAACTGCGTTGTGCTCCATCTGACTGGTGATGACATGATCGCCCGGTTTGAGCATACCCTGCAGTCCCAGATTGATCGCATCTGTTGCATTCAGAGCGAATACGATCCTGTTTGGGTCAGATACATGAAACAGCTCAGCTAAGGCGGCGCGCGCCTCAATGATATCCGTCGCGGCGGCGCGGGCTTCCTCCGAGTTGGAACGGCCCGGATTGCCGCTTCTCTTTATGGAATTTGATACAGCATCATAAACCACTTCAGGCTTGGGCCATGAAGTAGCTGCGTTATCAAGATAAATCATAATAGTAATAACTCCTTTTTGCTTGCTGACTAAAGTATAACATATTAGCAGAAAGAGAGATGTATTTATTTGCTTTATTATTCGTACTTTCAAATCAGATATTCCATTATAGAAGCGCAATATAGCACAGAAAACGGGAAGAGAGACAGCAAACTTGTAATTGACGATTTTTTGGTTAACTGATACACTTTTTGTATATATGTAATAAAGTCAAGCAAGTCAAAAGAGTCGATTATCAAGTGGAGGTAATTATGAATCTCAAGAAAATGACCCTTAAGATCAATGGCGCAGACAGAATGTTCATCTGTGATCCTGAGAAGGATACGCTGGCAGATGTTATCCGCCGTCTTGGTCTTACCGGAACAAAAGTAGGCTGCGGAACAGGTGTATGCGGTGCATGCTCCGTTATCCTCGATGGTAAAGTGGTCCGCTCCTGCACAAGAAAGATTTCCAAGGTAGAAGAGTACAGCGAAATTACAACGATCGAAGGAATCGGTCAGCCGAACTTCCTGCACCCAATCCAGGTTGCGTTCATGTATCACGGCACAGTACAGTGCGGATTCTGTATCCCTGGATTCATTGTTTCAACATATCAGCTCCTGAAAGAGAATCCGGATCCGACGCGAGAAGAGGTCCGCGACTGGTTCACAAAGCACAGAAACATCTGCAGATGTACTGGTTACAAGCAGATTGTCGACTCCGTCATGCTGGCAGCCAAGTGCATGCGCGGCGAAATCTCAATAGAAGATCTGAAGATTCCGGAAGCACCTGCCGGTGAACAGTACGGCAAGCCGACCCTCAGACCTTGCAACCTGGCGAGAGTCTGCGGTGTGGAAGACTACGGTGATGACATCGAGCTGAAGATGCCGTCCGGCACTCTCCATGCAGTCATGGTACAGCCGAGAGTTACCTTCCATGCGAAGATCAAGAGCATCGACACATCAGAAGCAGAGAAGATGCCGGGCGTATACAAGATCGTTACGGCGAAGGATGTCAAGGCAGTTGGATGCGACAACCGCGTAGCATTCTTCACTTTCTCACCGAGAACTCTGGCAACAGAGAAATCACACTACGTTATCGCAGAAGACAAGATCATGAACTACGGTGACTGCATTGCCGTTGCAGTAGCTGATACGAAGCAGCACGCGAGAGAAGCGGCAGCGAAGGTCACATTCGAATATGAACAGCTTCCTGAGTACAGAAACTACCTGGACGCTGTCAAGCCTGATGCCATCCGCATCCACGACGATCACCCGAATATGTGGTGCATCCAGCCGACGATCAAGGGCGCAGGCCATGATACGGATAAACTCTTCGAGGATGCTCCTTACGTTGTAGAAGGAAGCTTCTACTCCCAGAGAGAGCCGCACGCACAGATCGAATCCGATACGATTCAGGCCTACTTTGATGCAGACGGCATGCTGTGTGTACACTGCAAAGCCATGGCAATCGGCGCGCACCTGACAGATATCGCGGAAGCAACAGGGCTCCCGCAGGAGAAGATCCGTGTTATCGCTAACCCGACAGGCGCATCCTTCGGATGGTCCACCTTCGGACAGTCCTACGCACTGGCTGCAGAAGTCTGCATGGCCTGCGATAACATGCCGGTTGCAGTATCCATGAGCTATCAGGAACACATCGCTTACACAGGTAAGAGAGCACCGTCATTCTCCAATGCGAAGCTCGCCTGCGATAAGGACGGCAAGATCATTGCCGCTGAATGGGACTTCGGTCTTGACCACGGTTCCTACAACGAGCTGGGCGACGACCTGACCTGGAGACCGGCAAGATTCACCTTCTTCCCATATAACGTTCCTAACGTCAAGGGACTGGCAAGAGTCGCAACGACTAACCACAACTACGGAACTGCATACAGAGGATATGGATCACCGCAGTCATACACTTGCTCAGAAGCGATGATGGATATGATGGCTGAGAAGATCGGAATGGATCCATTCGATATCAGATACATCAACGTCGCCAGAGAAGGTGATCTGAATGTAAACAGCAAGCCATTCAGAGAGTATCCGATGGAAGGCATGATGGACAGACTTAAGCCAATCTATGAAGAAGCAAAGGCACAGGTTGCTGAGTGGAACAAGGATCATGAAGACGTTAAGAAGGGCGTCGGTATCGCATGGGGCGGCTACAATGTAACAGAAGGCGCTGCTGACCAGTGCACTCTGGGCATCGAGCTGGCACCGGGCGGCAAGTTCATCAAATATGATACATGGCAGGATGTAGGACAGGGCGGAGACGCAGGATCACTGGTCATCACGCTGGAAGCACTGAAGGAATTCGGCGTCACAAGCAAAGACATCATCCTCCGTCAGAACGACAGTATCTATGGCGTAGACTCCGGATCATCCGCATCTTCACGTCAGCACTACATGAACAGTAAGGCAACTGTCATGGCAGTTGAAAAGCTGAAGAACGCCATGAGAAAGGAAGACGGCACATACAGAACTTACGAAGAGATGGTTGCAGAGGGCATTCCGCTCAGATACGATGCACAGTACACCAACTCAGATGATGAGACACTGTCCGACCTGAATCCTGATACAGGCGTCGGCGAACCAACACCGGCATTCACCTATTCCCTGTACATGGCAGTTGTATCCGTTGACATGAGCACAGGTAAGACGACTGTCGACAGACTGGTCGGCATCGACGATGTAGGTGTGATCGGCAACCCGACTTGCCTCGACGGACAGGCATACGGCGGCATCGCTCACTCCATCGGCTACGCGCTGTGGGAAGACTACGACGATGTCAAGAAGCAGAACAATCTGGCGGGAATGGGCATCGCGACAGCGAACATGCTGCCTGACGACATCGAGCTGATTCACATGTGCACACCGAGAGACACGAACCCGTTCGGTTCATCCGGCGGATCCGAAGCATTCCAGTCAGGTGACCACATGGCAGTCATCAATGCGATCAACAACGCAACAGGCGTCAGAATCCACGAACTGCCGGCACGCCCTGAAAAGGTCAAGGCAGGAATCGACGCACTGGCCAAGGGAGAACCGAATCCGAACGTTCCGGAGAAGTACTTCCTCGGTTCAGACTTCCAGGAGACGATGGAAGACATCCGTCTGCACCCGGCAATCCCGGCGGAAGAGGAATAATCGAGAACTGTTAATGGTTAATCAGCCGGAAGGGGCCAATTAACTGGCAACAGCTGTAAATCGATGGTAAAATAAAGCAGGGCGCCTTCACGGGTTCCCTGCTTTTGAAAATAACGCCGCGGCAATACGGTTTTATGACGAAATGGTGCCGCGATGGAGGGAAAAGAGGAAAACATGGCGGTAGGAAGATATCACAGACAAGAGATTTTTTATCCGATCGGCCCGGAAGGGCAGAAAAAACTGCAGCATGCTAGAGTCTGCATCATCGGCATCGGTGCCCTGGGAGCATCAGTAGCCAACATGCTTGCCCAGGCTGGCGTTGGTTATCTGAGACTGGTGGATCGTGATATTGTCGAATTGACGAATCTGCAGAGACAGGCGCTCTTCACGGAAGAGGATGTAGAGCAGCAGCTACCGAAGGCAGAGGCAGCCCGTGCCCACATCGCACAGATGAATTCCGAGATTGAAATCGAAGCGAAAATCATCGATGTGAACCCGCACAATATTGAAAAGCTGATTACCGATGTGGATATCGTCGTCGATGGACTTGACAATCTGGAAACCAGATACCTGCTCAACGAAGCCTGCGATAAACATGGTATCCGCTATGTCTATGGCGGCGTCGTCGGCAGCGGCGGTATGGTGATGAACGTACTGCCCGGCGAAGGTCCATGTCTGGAATGTCTCCTGGGGCCGCTTCCGGAAGAAGGCAGTTATGATACCTGTGATACAGTAGGGGTTATCAGCCCGATTACCAATATCGTCGCGTCCTATGAGGCGGCTGAAACAATGAAGATTCTGCTTGGTTCTGAGTCTGTATGCAGACAGGCGATTTCTCTGGATGCATGGGACAGTTACACAGAATTCTTCGATGTGGACAAAGATCCGGAATGTCCGGTATGCGGAAAACATCAATACGAACGGCTGGAGCACAGGCAGAAGAGCTATACGGCGTCCCTGTGCGGGCATGACGCCTATCAGGTCACACCGGAGGACGACGGATCCTTTGATTACGAAGCAGTGGTCAAAGCACTGGAAGCTGACGGCGACGTCAAGAAGAATAAGTTTTTCACCACATTCAAAAATGATGAAGCGGATTTCAAGCTTTTCCCTGACGGACGTGCTATAATAAATGGAGTTCCAAGCGGAGAAGAGGCGCAGACGATTTTCGCGAAGTACATTGACCGATAATCGAACTGTTAATCGGGTCGTTATTGGACAAAAGCAAATGACAATCAGTTACGGAGAAAAGCTATGATCAAAATCAAGATATTATTCAACGGACCGGTCAGACAGCTCAACGGCTGGAAGAACGTAGCCAATATAGAACTTCCCGATGGCGCAACAGGCTACGACCTGTGCGATTATTTCAATATCGTTCCGGGCAAGACCAGACTGTATGGCTTCCTGATCCGCGACGGCAAGAAAATCAAAGAAGAGGAAGAACTCCATGACGGCGAGACCATCAAAGTCAACGGCAAGACGTCAGGGGGCTGATGAACGCTCCTGATATCAGCAGAACAAGCATTATGATACAGACTGCGGAGTCAGACGAAATCAGATCATAACAAAAGAGGTGCCGCTCAGCGGCACCTCTTTTAATGTTCGTTTCAGTGTCAGAATGTCGACCGGACTGTCGATTTGACCATCGATCAGACGATTACTTTCTGATCTTGTCTCTGTAGTTGAGATACTGGTCTTCCTGACCTGGCTTCCAGCGTACGCCTTCCGCGCCGAGTTCACCGAATTCGATGTCGTCCGGAATGGTCGGCTGCATTGGATTGTCCTTGATATGCTGAACAGCATCATACAAGTCGGATCCGAGGAAGTACTTATCAGGAACGTTAGGGTTCGGTTCGCCCTTAGCCTTTGCTTCGATACCGGCCTTGATCTTGTCAGCTGTAGCAGGCAGTTCGTAGATTCTGACGCCGACAGCATTGTTGATGGCGTTGATGACTGCCATGTGATCGGATGACTGGAATGCTTCGGAAGCTCCGGATGATCCGAATGGTCCACGAGGGTCTTCACCGTCGATGTGGATGTAGTTGAAATCAGGATAGTCAGGAATGTCGTTGGCATAGAGGATACCAGCGCTGATCATGTTCCAATCCTTCTCAACATTCTCATAGTTCTCAGTGAGAGCGAAGCCGATCGCGTGTGACATACCGCCGAAGATCTGGCCTTCTACAGCCTGTACGTTACCAGGCTTGCCGATCCACTCAACGCAGGTCATGCCTGTGCACTTCGTCTTACCGGTCGCGACTTCAACATCTACTGTTGCCAGGAACAGAGCATATGTATAAGTGTATGTCGGGTTACCGGTTCCATCGTTCGGATCCAGATCGTAGAAGTAGTTGTACTCGTCTACCGTAGCCCAGTCGCCAGGATATCTTGTAGGAAGTCCTTCAGCAACCATCTCATCATATGTTCTGTAAGTTCCGTCTTCCTTTCTCATAGCATCTGCGATATTCTTCGCTGCTACGATGGAAGCTTTACCGTTGGCGTAGTGTGATCTCGAACCAGCGGACTCACCAGTGTTCGGACAATACTTGGAGTCGTCCTGAATGAGCTTGATGTCATCAGGCGTAATGTTCGGGAAGTAAGGCTTCAGTGCTTCCAGAGTACAGATGAGTGAACCCTGGTCACCGCCCTGGCCCTGATCCTGCCAAGTATCATACTTTCTGAATGTGCCGTCCGGCATGAGTTCGATGGCAACGTGTGCTTCGTCGATGCCGCCCAAACCTACGTTGTAGCCGCCCCATGCGATACCAACGCCCTTCTTGACGTCTTCGTGCTCAGCATTCCATGCATCTGCTTCAGCCTTCTTCTCATCATATACTGGTTTCAGCTTGTCCATCATCTCTTCCATTGGATAGTGGAGATATGGCAGCTGGTTGATGTTTGTGTCTTCCGGAGTTCTGGCGATATTCTTATATCTGAACTCGAATGGGTCGATACCGGCCTTTTCTGCCAGCATGTCGACGATTGCCTCAGAGCAGGTGTATGCCTGCGGCGCACCGTATCCTCTGTAAGCTGTTGTCCAGATGTGGTTGGAAACAGCCGCTCTGTTCATGCCGACTACATTTGGAATGTAGTAAGGATAGAACATGAATCTGGAAGTCTTGGTCAGCTTGTCATCACCGAAGTCAGTGAAGCAGCCGGCATCCAGTCCGCAGTCATATTCGCCGGCAACGAACTTGCCGTTTTCATCACAGGCAAGACGTGCGTTCCAGTAGGATGGTGAACGCTTACCTGTTACTGCCATGAACTGCTTGTAATCCATGGACAGTGAGCATGGCATCTTCGTAACCATTGTTGCGTATGCGCACAGTGTCCAGTTGTGAGCGTTCATTGCCCAACCGAAGCTGCCGCCTGTTGGGTTCTCGATGAGACGGATGTCGTTTTCTGAGTCAAGACCCAGTGCGTTTGCCATCTCATCCTTATCCCAGTAGAGTGTCATTGTCTTGCAGTGTACGCAGAGCTTGTTGTCTTCATCATAATAAGTCTGTGCTACGTCACCTTCGATGGACATATGAGGCTCTCTGGACGAGTAGAAGGAACCTTCTACAGAGTAAGCTGCGTTGTCGATCAGTTCAGGAACGTGTTCATCATCGCCCTTCAGTACAGGCATGTTTGTGTAAGTGTTTGCTGCGTATGTTTCAGGCATCCAGTCGTAGATGTTCTTCGCATCAGGAGCAACGGCTTCCAGATAGTTCATGTAAGCCGGCAGCTCTTCGATTTCGACCTTGACGAACGGCACAGCAGCCTTTGCGTGGTCTCTGGTGTCAGCAACGACCAGAGCGACGACATCACCGTACCATACGATCTCATCCTCTGCGAGGATGTGGTGGTGCTCCTGCAGTTCAACTGTTCTTTCGGAGAATCCAAATGCCATGAAGTTGTTCTTGCAGCCCAGTTCCTTTACATCCTTGGCTGTGATGACTTTCACGACGCCAGGCATCTTCTCAGCTTCGCTGTAGTCGATGTTCTTGATCTTGGCGTGGTGTGTGATTCTCGGCATGACCATTTCGACCTTCAGGGTCTCAGCCGGCATGTGCAGCTCAACGTCATCGCCGTAGTCGCATACACCGCATGCCTTAGGCAGCGCGTTCGGTCTTTCGAGCGGCTTGCCATAGAAGTTGCCGATATCCTTTGTCCAGTCATATCTCAGTTCTTCAACAGTCTTTTCACCTCTCAGGATCTGAGCGGCAGCCATGACGGCGTCAACGATCTGCTTGTAACCGGTACATCTGCAGACGTTTCTGTGCTTGGTAAACCAGTCTCTGACTTCTTCTCTTGTAGGACTTGGATTTTCCTGCAGGAGCTGGTAAGCAGAAACGATGAATCCAGGTACACAGTAACCGCACTGTACGGCACCGCATGCTACCCACATTGACTGCAGTGGGTGAGGATAGTTGACACTGCCGATACCTTCGATGGTAGTAACCTTGCTGTACTCTTCGACTTTGGCGATCTTTCTTGTGCAGGAGCGGATTACTTTGCCATCGAGAATGACAGAGCAAGCTCCGCAGACACCATAGCCGCAGCCGATCTTCGTGCCTGTCAGGCCGAGACGGCGCAGTACGTCGGCAAGGGTATCCTTCTCAGGGTCGCAGATGAACATACGGTCAGCACCGTTGATGTTCAGAGTCATTTTTTTCAGATTCATAATTGCCTCCGTTTGATATTAACTTATTTAACTTATGAATATAATTAGCTAATTATACTTATTAGTATTTTACCCTTGGTGGTCAGAAAGTTCAAGAATCATTTGAGCCTGCAGACCATAGGACAAGGAGAAAAGCTTCACTTCAGCATAACAGTACAGAGTTGACCTTAAATTGGTTTCGATTCGGGCCTACTAATGTTTGAAATATATGTTTTACAGCTTTATAATTAAACTACAGTAAAGCGAAAAACGGATGAAAGAAACAGGTTGTTGAGAAACCATGATCAAACTCATTGCAAACGGATTCGGAGTGCTGTCCACGCTGTGCTTCATTATTTCGTTCCAGGTAAAATCAAATAAGGGACTGTTCATCATCCAGTCCATCGCCAATGTGTTCTACGGCACCCAGTTCTTCCTACTTGGTGCAAGAGGGGGCCTGTTCAACATGGGGATGCAGATTCTGCGGAACATTCTCCTGTGCAAGTACAATGACTGGAAGTGGTTGCAGGTCAAAGCAGTGGCCTGGATTTTCTGTATTCCAAGCCTGATTTACATGATTATGACATGGACCGGCCCGCTGGACATCCTGCCGTTTATTGCCTTTGCAGTAGGGACGATCACCTTTTGGACGAACAGCGCGAAGTGGCTGCGGCTCGGAGAGCTGATCTGCGTATCGCCGGCGTGGCTGCTTTATGATCTCATTTCCGGCGCGTACGGCGGCGTCCTGACGGAGTTGGTCATTCTGGGTTCCGTCGTTGTCTCGATCATCCGCTTCGGATGGAAGGGTCTCGACGATCCGGACTTTTCTAAATAAGTTTATTATTTCTCATTGTTTTATCATACTAAGGAGGTGCATGCGTTATGTTAGAACTCGGAAACGAAGCCCAGGTCCGAGAGGCTCTCGAAGGCAAGAGCGGCTTCGAAAAAGAGGTCGAAGACGAACTGATTCGTCGTGTAGCTATCGCGGAACTAGAGCAGGACACCTATGAACCGCTGTCCAAGGCCAACTGGTGGGCACTTGCAGGAACGGGCATACTTGGTGTGGTCCTGTCAATCATTTCATTTATTGTTATGTAAGGGGGTGAAGGTAAATGGATAATTATGCAAAAGAAGCGAAATTCAGTTCCATGCCTTTGCTCAAAGAAGAGAGAATGTATGGAATGGGAGACTCCCTGTTTGCGAATACCGGATACGGCGTCGCAACATGGTGCTTCCTGACGGGTGGATTGCTCGCAGGCATCCTCAGTTTCAAAATGGCGCTGATCACGGCCCTGGCTGGAAACCTGATCGGCACACTGCTGGTAGCGGTCGCGGTATCGATTATTGCACATAAGTACGGCGTTGACTCCTACACAGCAATCGGTATTTTTTTTGGAAAGATAGGTATGAAGATCGTATTCGGCATCTTCATCTTCCTGAATGTAGGATGGGCGATCATTCTGTCCTCCATGTGCGCGCGTTCATCGAACAGTCTGATGACGGCACTGACCGGACACACGCTGGCATCCGGCGGCGTCATTTTCTGCACGATCATCGCAGCGCTGATTATGGGATTTATCACATGGAAGGGACCGGCAGCCCTGAAGATCATGAACAGAATCATGGTTCCGGGACTCTGCGCCTGCCTGCTGATTATGATCGTTGCACTCATCATGAAGACGACTTG
This sequence comes from Bacillota bacterium, assembly GCA_017431785.1. Lineage (GTDB taxonomy): Bacteria > Bacillota > Clostridia > Peptostreptococcales > Anaerovoracaceae > Lentihominibacter. The sequence continues at coordinate 83,770 of JAFRKJ010000008.1, forward strand.
GCATGACATTTGGAATGCGCAGCCGCTGTGGCCGTATCCGGATCAGAAGATCAATGTCCTGCTCTCACTGGAGCTGGGCATCGGCGCCGGCATCTCATGGTGGCCTGGTATCGGTGCTCTGGGAAGACTGAATAAGACGAAGTCATCTGCCCTTTGGGGTAACATGGTTGGACTGGCCTTAATGCCTGTTGTCGTTGCAATGCTTTCTGCAGCATCCGCTTATACCGTAGGAAGTTCAGATCCAACGGAATGGATGGTTCCGCTCGGCGGCATCGGATTCGGCTGTCTGGCACTGTTCTTCGTCATTCTGGCGAACCTGACCTCAGGATCCTACGCATTCTATAACACCTGTCTTGGATTGAAGAACTACAACTTCTTCGCGAACAGGAAATGGATCTGGCCAGTTGCTTTGTTCCTGGTTCCGGTCATCATCTTCTCGTTCTTCCAGGACTTCATGTACACCCATTACCAGCTGCTCATGAACTACAGCGCAGCGATCTTCGGACCGATGTCAGTTATCCAGATTCTCGACTACTTCTACTTCAGAAGAGGTCATGTCAATCTGCGTGATCTGTACGACGTTACTGCTTCGTCCGGCATGAGATATCAGGGCGGCGGAAACTGGGGCGGCATCATCATCCTGGCGATTTCCGTTGTCATCTACATTATAATACTGGATCCTGCTACCTGGAGATACGCAGCATGCTTCGGATACACATCGGCGTTCATTCCATCATGTGTATTCGCCCTCGTGGCGTACTTCCTCTACGGCAAGTGGATGCAGAAGCACGGTGTCGGCGGATTCGGCTATGCAGATGAGTATGAAGCAGCAGTAAAAGCGAAAGCATAGGATGCAAAAGCAACAAAGACAGCAAAAGGAATAAGGAGCTCAATATGAGTAAATACGACACATTATTCGTGAACGGTAAGATTCACACCCAGGACGGGGAGAGAAGCTGCGCGGAGGCGCTTGCCATTAGCGGCAAAAAGATTGCCTTTGTCGGAAGCAATGCGGAAGCGGAAGCCCTGAAGGCAGAGGCTGCAAAGGTCATTGATCTCGAAGGCAGGATGATGCTCCCGGGTTTTATTGATGCCCACATGCATCTGTCCATCGCGGGTCCTGAGATGCTGTACAAGGTCGTGCTCCACGATCTCGACAATGAAGAGGACTACCTGAAGCGGATCAAAGAATACGTTGACAGTCATCCTGAAATGGAGAAATACGAAGGAGCGGGGTGGATCAACCCCGCCTTCGGTCCAAACGGTCCGACGCGGCAGGCGCTGGACTCCGTATGTCCGGATAAACCGATCGTCGTCGACTCCGGAGATCACCATACGATGTGGGCCAATACAAAGGCAATCGAGCTTTGCGGCATCACGGCGGAGACAACTGTGCCGGAAGGGAACGTCATAGAACGGGAGGCAGATGGATATCCGAGCGGCGCCTTCAGAGAATTCGCCGCCATCAAGCTGCTCGACAAAGCCCGTCTTGCTCTTGGAAAAGAAGAATACAAGGCTGTTATCAGCTATATGCAGGACTTCTATGCGAAGTTCGGCGTGACGACCATCATGGATGCATTGAACCCAGTGTACAACGACTTTAATGAAACGCTGCTGGAAATGCAGAAGGCAGGGGAACTCAAGTGCAAAGTCAGGGCGGCCTTCGAGGTATCAGAAGACGAGCCGTTCAAGCACTATGACAAGTATCTGGAATACAGAGAGAAAGGCCGTGATGCAGGCGATCAGGTCAGCTTCGAGATGGTGAAGATTCTGACTGACGGTGTTATCGAAGGAAAAACCGGCATGCTGAAAGAGCCTTATGAGGACGACCCAAATTATTACGGAGATCCGATCTGGAAGATGGATAATCTCGTGGATTTCTGCCGGATGGCGGACAGGGATAAATTCGATATCCACTTCCACGTCATCGGAGATGCAGCTTGCGAAATGGCCCTCGACTGCATGGATCAGGTGGATGCGCTCAATCCGGAGAATCCGGACAGGCGTGTCAGCATGACCCACCTGCAGCTCGTCGATCCTGCGGATATGCCTCGCATGATAGCCCATAACGTCATCTGTATCTCCAATCCATACTGGTTCTTCAAGGAACAAGGTTATTTCGAGGGATTGGAGAGACCGTATCTGGGTGAACGTGCATTCCGGGAGTATCCGATGAAGGATCTCTTCGATGCAGGACTTATCGTAGGTGCAGCCAGTGACTACTCCGTTACGCCGGATCCGTTCCCGCCGAAGGGCATGCAGATCGGCATGACGAGACTGGTGGAGACGGTCGATCCGGATGCAGTCGATCCGGATCTGGTCCTTGGACCGGATCAGAGAGTCAGTCTGCAGCAGATGATCGATACCTTCACCTGCAACAACGCGTACTTCCTCCGTGATGAGAAGATCACCGGTTCATTGGAAGTCGGCAAATATGCGGATATCGTCATCCTCGAGCAGGATCTCTTCGATGTTCCTGTCAAGGATCTGCATGATGTGAAGGTATTTATGACCATTGCGGATGGCGAGGTTACATATAAAGGATAAGCCTGAAACGATACAATCAAAAACGAAAAAAGACTGCTGCATGATGCAGCAGTCTTTTATTGCTTTGTTGTATCGCGTTGTTCACGCAACAGATTATTTCATTCTTGCCAGCACTTCAGTGACGAGCGCCCATGTTCTCTGGGTTGAGCTGATGCTCAGGGTTTCATTCGGCGTATGTACGTCGCGTACATCAGGTCCAATGGAAACACAGTCCAGACCAGGGATCTTGCCGGAGAAGTAACCGCACTCCAGACCGGCGTGGATGGCTTCGATAACCATGTCCTTGCCGCACTGTTCCTTATAAACTTCGCAGATCAGATCACGAAGCGGTGAAACAGGGGAGTACTCCCATCCAGGATAAGGACCTTCTCTTCTGAAACTGCCGCCGAGCGGTTTGATCTGACATTCCAGACGGCGTGCCAGCATTTCGCATTCGGAATCCACAGAACTGCGGATGCAGAATGTGTATTCCACACAACCAGCAGCGTCAGCACAACAGTCATCACAGGCGTCGATTGTTTTCAAAACGCCCAGGTTGAGAGATGTCTGCGGCAGACCTTCGATACCGATGGTCATCTTTTCGATGCCGTTCGGTGAACCGATCAGATAAGCCTGAACTCTCTCACAGGATGATGCGTCCATTGGATCGATGCTGCAGTCAGTTTCGGCAAATGTCATATCGAAGTCCGTATCGACTTTGAATTCATGAGCGAAGATAGCCTTACAGGATTCGAATACTTCATGTGCTTTCTCAGCAGACGGCGTCACGATAACTGCAGAAGCGGATGTTGGTATGACATTGTCCGCAACGCCGCTTTCCAAAGTTACGATGCGGGCGTCCGCAACGTCCTGCAGTTCGTAGAGCAGTCTGCCCAGAACTTTTGCACCATTTTCCTGACCGAGACTGATTTCTGTGCCGGAGTGGCCGCCTCTGAGTCCGAAGATTTTGATCTCGAAGGCTTTTCCTTCATAGGATTCTCTGGCGAAAGGAATACATCCGATGCCGGTTACGCCACCGGCGCATCCTACTGTCAGAATACCTTCGTCTTCGGAGTCGATGTTGATGAAACGTCTGCCTTTCAGCGGTGAAACATCGATGGCTTCCGCGCCGTAGAGGCCGGTTTCTTCTTCTGTGGTGAAGACCATTTCAACTCTTGGATGAGGGAGATTTTCGTCATCGAGGATCGCCAGCATAAATGCAGCAGCGATGCCGTCATCTCCGCCGAGGGTCGTGCCTTCCGCGTAGAGGGTGTCACCGTCTAAGACAAGATCCAGACCTTCCTTGGCCATGTCCTTCGTGCAGGAATCTTCCTGGTTGCAGACCATATCGATATGGCCCTGCAGGATAACAGGTTCGCTGTCCTCATATCCTGCAGAAGCTTCTTTGATGATGATCACGTTGTTCAGCTCATCCTGATAGAATTCCAGATCTCTGGCTTTTGCAAAATCAACAAGCCAGTCGCTGAGCTGCTTTGTGTTGCCGGATCCATGCGGGATCTGGCAGATTGCTTCGAAGTACTGAAAAACTTTTTCAGGTTTTAATCCTTCTAATACAGCCATATCGGGTTCTCCTTTTTAGGTGAACATCAGCTGAGCGACGAGCATGATTGCGCCCCATACAGTCAGTATGATAACGAGCGGCATTGCCAGTCTCAGCCATCTGTCATAAGTAGTTTCAACAACTTCCAGTGAAGGCATTACGATACCTGTCGGAGTGATGAAAGTGATGATACCCAGACCATATACGTAAGCGGATACGATCAGTTCTCTTGGGATACCTACGATATCAGCAAGAGGCGCCATGATAGGAATGGACAGTACAGCCAGTCCTGATGATGAGTTGATGAAGAATCCGAGGATTACATATACCAGCATCAGCAGAACGAGGAATACTGCAGGAGGCATGCCGGAGACTGCAGTGGACAGTCCTTCCAGAATCGTTCCGGAAATGTTTCCGTTGTCCAGCAGGATCGTAACAGCTCTTGCAACACCCAGGATCAGGGCTACGCCTACCAGGTCAGCTGCGCCGTTTACGAATTCACGAACGATGTTCTTTTCGCCGATGCCGCCGATGATACCGATGGCAACGCCTGAGCACATGAACAGGATTGACAGTTCTTCAAACCACCACCCGAGCTTCATGATGCCGAAAATCATGATGGCAAATGTCAGAACGAATGCCAGCAGAGCGAGCTTTCTTCTTTTTGTAAATTCCGGAATGTTCTCCATGTCGATGGCGGAGAATTTCTCGTGAACCAGTTCTCTCTGATCGTAAACCAGTGACTTCTCTGGGTCCTTCTTGATTTTCTGTGCATATCTCATCAGATAGAGAACTGTGATGATTGTTCCGATCAGCAGACCAACAACTCTGAAGCCGAGGCCGGCGTTCATGGAAGTTCCTGCAGCATAGGATGCGATACCTACGGAGAATGGGTTGATCGTACTGAACATGCAGCCGATGGTTGATCCCATGTAGATGGCACCTACAGCAGTGATGGCGTCATAGCCTGCTGCCAGGAACACCGGAACAAGTACCGGATAAAGTGCGATTGTCTCTTCGCAGAAACCTTCAACTGTTCCTGCCAGAGCGATCAGCGCAGTAACTGCGATCAGGATGATCTGCTCGCGGCCCTTGCAGGATTTCGCCAAAGCGCCGATTCCTGCATTGAATGCGCCGATGTAGTTGATGACACCGATGGTACCACCGAGCATCAGGATAAAGAATATGATGTCAAAACCATCTGCAGTACCCTGTACCGGAGATGCCAGGAATTCTTTGATGCCCTGATGATGTGCTTCGACTTTCTGGTATGTGCCAGGAATCGACATTGGCTTGTAGATGTTGCCGTTTGTGAAGTTGTCGAGTCCGGCAGTGATGCCGAATTCATCCAGTGTCTCCTGGGTTGCCGGATAAGCAGTCTCTGTGCCCGTTCCAGCTTCTTCATCATAATCTGCGGAGTATACGAGGAACTGGTTTGAACCTTCATCATATACCAATGTATCGTAATTGCCGGCAGGGATGATCCATGACAGGATTGCTGCCAGAAGAACTACGAGGAAGCAGATTGAGAATGAAGACAGAAAACCTCTTTTTTTCTTTTCTTTCTTCTTTAATTTGTTTACCATAAAAAATACCTCCTCTGGTGCAAATACCATAATTACACACGGCTACTATCATACCACTGAGGAGGTGTAAAATAAATGTAAAAATTGTATTAAGAATGTATTTTGACGTTACGTCACCTGATCTGGCCGCTGCCCCATATAATGTACTTAAATGTGCAGATCTCTTCGAGTCCGAGCGGTCCGCGGGCGTGCAGCTTCTGTGTTGAGATGCCCATTTCACATCCTTGTCCGAACTCGCCGCCGTCGGTGAAGCGGGTCGATGCGTTGACGTATACTGCCGCAGAGTCGACAAGCGAAGTGAAGAGCCGCGCCGCATCCTCATTTTCAGTAATAATACAGTCTGAATGACCAGTGGAGTGGGCGTCGATATGAGCGATGGCTTCTTCTGCAGAATCAACGACTTTCACGCCCATGATGTAATTCAGAAATTCTGTATCGAAGTCATCAGGTCCAGCGGCAGTTCCTTCTATGATTCCGGCAGCCGTTTCATCAAGTCTCAGTTCAACCGGCGTTGCTCCTGCCTTTGCACGGTCTGCAACGAGCCTGTTGTAGTACTTTGGCAGGAATTCCCGGGCGATATCTTTATGCACAATGCAGACCTCAGCTGCGTTGCAGACGGAAGGGCGGCTTGTCTTCGCATTCTCGAGAATGTTCAGTGCAATTTCCTGATCAGCATCTTTATCGACGTAGATGTGGCAGATGCCGGTGCCGGTTTCAAGGACAGGAACCTTCGCGTTATCCACACAGGATTTGATGAGCCCCTTGCCGCCGCGCGGAATGAGCAGGTCGATGATGCCCCGTGCTTCCATGATTTCGGCAGCGGACTGGCGGGTGGTATCTTCAATCAACTCGATGGAGTTCTCCGGAAGTCCTGCTTCCGCAAGACCGCTTTTCAGAGCTTTTACGATTTCTGCTGCGGAGCGGTGTGCTTCTTTACCACATCTGAGCACGCAGGCAGAACCTGCTTTGATTGCCAAAGCAGCCGCATCTGATGTGACGTTCGGTCTGCTCTCGTAGATGATGGCGATGACTCCCATCGGAACGAGAACTTTGGTGATTTTGATTCCATTCGGACGTTCGTGTTCCGATAACACCTTGCCAACAGGGTCAGGCAGCGCCGCTACCTGACGGATACCGTCTGCCATACTGCTGATGCGTTCTTCGCTGAGCGCGAGTCTATCCAGCATGACATCCGAAATAATGCCCCTCTGGGATTTCATATCCTCCGCATTTGCTGCGAGAATCGGAGCAGTGTTCTTTTCCAGAGCATCCGCCATGCGGTTCAGTGCCAGGTTTTTTGTTTCCGTACTTGCCGCAGCCAGTGCAGTACGTGCGCTGCGCGCGCTTTTCATCAGTTCTTGTGTATTCATCTGATTGTTCTCCTGAATCTATCCTGTGAATCTATCTTGATCTGTTTCCTTTGAATAACGTTCCGGCGCTCTTGCCTTCAACGATATCGTAGAGCTTGTATGGGTCATTGCCGTTGATGATAATCATGTCGCAGCCTGATTCTGTAACCATCTGCGCTGCACCGATCTTCGTCGCCATACCGCCGGTTCCCAGGCTGGAACCTGCGCCTCCTGCAAAAGCTTCGATTTCTTTGGTGATTTCTTCGACGGTTTCAATGAGCCGTGCGGAAGGGTCTTTATTAGGATCCGCAGTGAACAGTCCGTCGATATCCGACATGAGAATGAGAATATCCGCTCCGATCGTTTTGGCAACGATAGCACCGAGAGTATCATTATCGCCGACGCTGTTGATCTCCGTCGTGGCAACAGTATCATTTTCATTCACGATCGGCAGCGCGCCGAACGCAAGAAGCGTCTTCATGGTGTTCTCAAAATTCGCCCGGCGCTCCGGATCCTCGATATCTTCGCTTGTGATGAGGATCTGCCCGACAGTGTGGCTGTATTTGAGGAACAGGGTGTCATATGTGTGCATGAGTTCACACTGGCCGACGGCTGCCGCGGCCTGTTTCGCCGGGATGTTCATATGAGCCCGGTCCATGTTGAGTTTGCCGATGCCCATGCCGATGGCGCCGGATGATACGAGTATGATTTCATGGCCGGCGTTCTTCAGATCGGCCAGAACCTTGACAAGTTCTTCTACATTTCTGATGTTCAGTCTGCCGCCTGGATGAGCTAGGGTAGATGTTCCGATTTTTACTACAATTCTCATTTGTTTACCTTCTCATTTCAGATACTGTTTCCTTGTTCAGATTTTAGCACTGCAGGGGATATGCGTCAAAGATAATGACTTTTGTCCGTGCATAATATTATAATACTTATGGAACAGGGGGCTGTAATTCCGATATGATCATCAACACCGGACAAAGAACTGACATACCTGCATTCTACTCAGAATGGTTTGCCAACCGTCTCAAAGAAGGTTATGTTTGTGTGCGCAATCCGTATAATCCTAAACAGGTCAGCAGGTACAGACTCAATCCTTCCGTTGTAGATGTGATCGGGTTCTGCACAAAAAATCCTGCGCCTATGTTCAAATACATGGATCTTCTGCAGGATTACGGTCAATACTGGTTTGTCACCATTACATCTTATGGGAAAGATATCGAGCCGAATGTCCCCGACAAGCACAGGCTTCTTGAGGATTTCAAAAAACTATCGAGCATAGCCGGCGCAAATGCAACAGGATGGCGGTATGACCCCATTCTCCTGAACGATAAATATACAAAGGAGTATCATATCAGAGCCTTTGAAAAAATGGCTTCACAGCTGCAGACACTTATGCAGATACTGCTATGCGAATAATGATGCTGCAGCAGTAGCCGCAAACTACAAAAAACATGATCCCCAATCACCGTTCCTGATCGGCAATTACGAAAGCGATGACAAAATCAATGATGTTCGGCAAGATTCCTGGATAGATCTTCAGACAACGTGGGATGATCTTCAGATCTAAAAAATATCAAGGGGTAAATGTATCCATTATTTCGTGAAATGAAACAGAATTGGATACTTTTACCCTTTCAACCAGATCGTTCGTTTAAAAATAAAAAAATAATGGGCTGCGTCCTACTCTCCGTACTACGCAGCCCATTATCTGTCAACTTGTAACACCCTCATTTCTTTTACCTCCTTTTCCTGCGGCTGATCGTGCTCCGGGCTTCCACTTCCCCCGGTCGGGCTTCTCATCGAATCCTCGCTTCCGCTACGCTGTCCACATCCCGGCAAACCTTGCTAATTCTTCGATTCTTCCGTTAGTTCGGTAATTCTTACGATGTGCAAATGTGCTTCGCCAATTCTACGATTCTTTGCTAGTTCCGTACATAGGATCTTGCATCTGTGCTTCGCTAATTCTACGATTCTTGGTTAGTTCCGTACGTTAGTCGATGCATCTGTGCTTCGCTAATTCTACGATTCTTTGCTAGTTCCGTACCTTAGATCCTGCATCCTTGCTTCGCCAATTCTTCGATTCTCTGCTGGTTCCACTCGCGAGATTGTACAGTGCGCTTCGGTGCTCGGCCAATTCTTCGATTCTTTGCTGGCTATGAATTCTTTCACGGGTTTCGCTAATTCTACGATTCTTTGCTAGTTCCGCTCGCCAACCCCTGCATCCGTTGCCGCTTTTCAAAGCTATAAGGTATTTATTTGTTGATCAGAATTCTTACATTTCTGTCTTCCTTCTGTTGACATTAAAATACATTACTGCGCTAAACAAGTCAATAGGTTTGGGGCATGTCTTTTGTTGTTTTTATGTACTAAAAATACATCTGAAGACAATGCCTTCACACGTGAAAGTGAGAGGTATGGTATAATGTGTCTGCGTGTTTGAGAAACACAAGATACAGTAAAAAGGGCAGTAGTTGCAGTGAGGAGAAACGAGATGGATCTGAACAGGATGGGAGAGATACTGGATGATCTGGCGGAAGAGATTCCAGAGGAGTTCTATAGAGATTTAAGCGCAGGAATCGTCCTGACTCCGGAGATCAAAAAGAGCCCATACGGTGATGACATGACGATCATGGGTGAGTATGTCCGGTCGAATCTGGGGCGGGGCATTAAGATATACGGCGGCTCCATCAACAGTGTCTACGGATGGATGTCGGAAGAACAGATGACTGAACAACTGCGGGAAGTGCTTCGACATGAGTTCACACACCACATCGAATCCCTGGCAGGGGAGAGGGGATTGGAGATCAAGGACGAAGAACAGATCCGGGAGTATCTGGAACGCAAAAGCAAAAGAACGAAAAGATTATAACGAAAAGAAAACAGGAACAGAAAACTAAAATGGAGCTGCGTGATGCAGCTCCATCATTGATTGCTTTTGCATTTAGAATTCGATTAGAGTTCGATCTCGTGGATCCAGCCTTCCGGTCCTTCGATTCTTCCCATCTGGATTCCGGTCAGTGTATCGTAGAGCTTCTTGAGTGTAGGTCCCATTTCATCCATACCGCTCGGGAAGGCGATTTCTCTACCGTGGTCGTTGATCTTACCTACTGGTGAGATAACGGCTGCTGTTCCGCAGAGTCCGCATTCTGCGAATTCAGGAACCTCTTCAAATTTCACTTCTCTTGTTTCTGTTTCCATGCCGAGGACGTCGCTCGCAACGACCATCAGACTTCTTCTCGTTACGGATGGAAGGATGGAATCGGAATGTGACTTCGGTGTTACGACCTTGCCGTCTTTCGTGATGAAGATGAAGTTCGCACCGCCTGTCTCTTCAACGCAGGTTCTCGTGCCTGCATCCAGATACATGTTCTCTGCAAAACCTTCTGCATGAGCGAGTTCGCCTGCATAGAGGCTCATCGCATAGTTCAGACCTGCTTTGATGTTGCCTGTTCCGTGTGGAGCCGCTCTGTCGAAGTCAGATACCTTGATGACGATTGGTTTGATGCCTTCTTTGAAATAAGGTCCAACCGGCATGCACATCATACGGAATTCAAAAGAAGGAGCAGGTGCAACGCCGATCATCGGACCGCTTCCATAGATGAATGGACGGATGTACAATGTAGCGCCGCTGCCGTATGGAGGCACCCAATCTGCATTTGCTTTTACCAGCATGTCGAGGGCCTTCATGAACATATCTTCAGGTACTGGCGGCATTGCCAGTCTTACAGCCGAGTCAATCATTCTCTGGGCGTTCAGATCAGGACGGAAGGTAACAATCTTGCCGTCTTCTGTTCTGTATGCTTTCAGACCTTCAAATACAGTCTGTGCATACTGCAGGACGCATGCGCACTCTGAAATGTGTACGGTAGGATCAGTTGTTAACTCCAGCTCGCTCCATTTGCCATCCTGATAAGATGCAGTGACACGGTAATCAGTTGGCTGATACGTGAAGCTGAGGCTGCCCCAATCAATGTTTTTAGTCATATATTTATTCTCCTTTCAGAAATTATCATCTGTTTATCATTCTATCACAAAGAAGTATTAAACGGAACATATTTCAGCCAAAGACTGTCCTCCGGAAGCTGATTTATTTCCGTAAGCCTGAATTGTGAAAAAGCAAAGGCAGCAGCGTCCTGTTTGTCACCTTTTTCGCTGTGGAGAGGGCGGTCAAAGAGACCTGCCGAGGATGTGTTTCCGTCGATCATCGGCAGGATCACCAGATTGAGTTCATCGATGCATCCGGCTCTCAGAAATGTCCAGTTCATCTGTCCGCCGCCGGTAAGAAGGATGCGCTGAATACCGAAGGAGGTCTGCAGTTTACTGAGCGCAAGTTGGAGATCCAGTTCCGCTTCTCCGGCAAAAATATAGGAGATGCCGCGTGCTTTGAGGTATGCCGAATATCTGCGGTCTACATCTTCAGTGAGAATTTCAATGACATGCGCCTTGGGATTTCCCCTGTGTATGACCGTATTCTTGTTCCATCTGAGTGTGCCTTCCGGGTCAACGCAGACGATGTAGCGGCCAAAACATGGCTCAGCGATGAAGTCCTCCCGAGAACAAGCGGCATCGACGGGCTCATCCGGGAGGTCACCTGGCTGCAGAAATCCATCTGAGTAGATTTCACCGCAGGTCACTGCGCCGTTCATGACAGCGTCTGCCCGATAGTTTTTTCTTATTTCATTGTCTTTTTCATACACGGCTTCCGCTGCAGGCGTGAAAAAAAACTTTCCGCTGATTCTTCCATCGATGGAAGCCTGCATATGGCAGATGACATATGGTCGGTTCATATTGTTACCTCTTACAGGAGCAATGTTTTATCTTCGCCCATCCCCACGCAGCCGGTCAGGTCGTATTTGTTGCCGGCCTCGTCGAGAATAAACCCTTCCAGTTCGCCGAAGGTGATGTAGTAGTCGATGTTCACAACGCCTGCATGCATGATCATCGGATTCAGGCTGTAGACCTTGAATTTCAGATCCACCATGTCGTACTCATCTTTTATGAGCCATTCGGCGTAGTCTTTGAAGTCTGCCGTCTCAGGGTTTCTGGTAAATGTCACTGGAGGGAGAAGGCTTGATGCGCCTTCCAGCCACAGAATATTTTCATTGTATTTGTCCTGATCGATAGACTGATTGCGGGTCAGGTTGAAAGCAAGGTATTTTTTCTCACCGTTGAAATCATATCTTCCCAAGGTGGTGACCCAATCATAATGAGCATGCCGAGGATAGTAGCCTCTGTGGTCATCGACGACAGCGACAGTGTCTTCGTCGCATTCCATCTTCTCCCCGTTGAGAATCAGAAAACCTTCCGCCTTGAAGAAATCTTTCTGCGAATACAAAGGCCGCGGTTTCGTCTCCGAGAACGGAATGCTCGCGATGCTCGGATTGGACAATCTGGTCAGATGAAGATCATAGAAAATCTCCGCCTCGCCGGTGTTTTCCTTCATGGCTGCGACAGCTGTTTTGTCAGCCTTTGGATCGGTGATCAGGCATTTCCCTTTGTGGGCGCCGGACAGATCCACACGTCCTTCGTTCAACGTGTTTTCATATCTCACGAAGCTGACATCTGTCTCCGCGTAAGCGACTGCGCCATTGATGAGGTTCGGTGCGATCTGTGTTTTCTTGCTTTTGAGATTCGTATCCCAGCAGTAGGTTTTGCGGGTGCGTTTGTCATAAAACACATTCAGCGTCTTGCCGAAGATGCCCATATCACATACGACAGCGAGCAGTACGCCGTTCTTAAAATGGACTTCCGTCGCTTCCCACAAAGTCAGTTTGAGGCGATTGAAGATGTTAGGCATGGATGTCGGCCCTTTCAGTTTCAAAAAATCCATTTTCTCGAATTCCCTGTCGAAGGTTCCGAATTCGCAGGTTCCGTCCGCCCTGCAGATGTTTTCAGGCGTTGGAACTGCACGCCTGATTTCATTTATATATTTGCTGTATTCTCCTCTGATCTGGTTTGACATAATCCTATTCCTCCCTTAAATGAAGTGTACTATAATTATAAACGACATTGCATAATCAGTACAGCAGGTGTTAAACTTTCTGTATACCAAAAGGGAGGAATGAATATGCTGACACTTGAAAGAGCGAAAGAGTTGAATGGCACGATGGTGACGGATCATGCATTGATCATCCACGCTACAAATGTCATGGCTGCTATGGGGGCGATGGCGGAACACTTCGGAGAGGACAAGGAGTATTGGCAGGCAGTAGGATATCTCCACGATTATGATTATGAGAAATACCCGGAAGAGCATCTGCAGCACACAGAGAAGGAGCTGCTTGCGGAAGGCGTCGATCCGGAAGCCGTGCGCGCCATTATGGCTCATGGATACGGTATCTGCACGGATGTGGAGCCGCTGACAAATATGGAGAAGAGTCTGTTTGCTGTGGACGAACTCACTGGAATCATTCAGGCTTACGCCCGCATGCGCCCGGAAGGCATCCACAACATGGCCGCAAAAGGCATCATGAAGAGGTTCAAGGATAAGAGATTCGCGGCAGGCTGCGACAGAGATGTCATTAAACAGGGATGTGAGATGCTGGGTATGGAATTACGCGATGTTGCGGAAATTTGCGCGCGCGGCATGGAAGAGTTCGCTGCCGAGATCGAGCTGGACGGAGAGGTGCAGGATGCGTGATGTATTGATTGTCGTCGATATGCAGAACGATTTTATCGACGGCGCGCTGGGAACGAAAGAGGCCGTCGCCATTGTCCCAAAAGTCAAAGAGAAAATAGAAGGGTTTGAAGGAACAGTGATCTTTACGAGAGACACCCATGGACCGGAGTATATGCAGACACAGGAAGGGCGCAATCTTCCTGTTCCGCACTGCATCAAAGGCACCGACGGATGGCAGATCAAGCCGGAGCTTGATGCGCTTAGAACGACGGAACCCTTGGACAAAGTGACCTTTGGTTCGTCAGAGCTTGGACCGATGCTCAAGGCAATGAACGAAGAAGAACCGATCGGGGCCATTACCCTGATTGGGCTCTGCACGGATATCTGCGTCATTTCCAACGCCATGATCGTGAAGGCGTTTCTGCCGGAAGTGCCGATTATCGTCGATGCACAGTGCTGTGCAGGGGTGACGCCGGAAACGCATGAAAATGCCCTGGCAGCCATGCGGTGCTGCCAGATTCAGACGGTCTAGCGGCATCTGCGGACTGTTTGGTTGCGCCGCCTGCATTCGCAGCGCAATCGTTCATTGACAAGAATTTTTGATATGATATAATCGTGCTCGCGGGCTTTTCAGCCTGCGAGTTTTTACATTATATTTTATATATTTCTATCATTGGAGAGTGACATAAAAATGGAACAGAAAAAACCAAACGGACTGGCACTGCTGCCGATCATCATCTTCCTGATCGTATATCTGGGCAGTGGCATCTACTATGAGTACATCAATCCGGTCGAGGGTGGAATGGGCTTCTACGTGACATCTGTAGTCGTAGCGTTCATGATCGCATTGGCCGTTGCATTCGTGCAGAACAAAGAGCTTCCTTTTGATGAGAAGATCACTGCCTGCGCCAGAGGAATCGGCGATGACAACATTACGATCATGCTGTTCATCTTCCTTCTGGCAGGCGCTTTCTCAGGTGTTGCAAAGGCATCCGGCGGAGCCGACAGTACAGCTTACATGCTCCTGGATGTCATCCCATCCGGATTTGCAGTACCAGGACTCTTTATCATCGCATGCATTATCTCAATGGCAATGGGTACTTCCTGCGGAACGATCACAGTTCTTGCACCGATTGCAATGAGCGTTGCAGAGACAGCAAATCTCAGCCTGCCGCTTTGTATCGGCACCATCGTCGGCGGCGCAATGTTCGGTGACAACCTTTCGTTTATCAGTGACACGACCATTGCTGCCACAAAGACACAGGGTATCGCAATGAAAGAAAAGTTCAAGGCGAACTTCCGCATCGCCCTTCCTGCAGCGATCGCAACTCTGATTCTGCTGATCGTTCTGTGCATGAGAAGCAGCGGCGCAGAAATCGGCCACTTTGACTTCAATTTCCTGCAGGCAATGCCATACTTCGCAGTTCTCATTGCTGCACTTTGCGGCATCAATGTATTCATCGTACTTGGCTGCGGTGCGATCCTCAGCATGATCATGGGGCTGATCACCGGTTCCCTGACGATGAGCTCTGCCATGTCAGCTATGGGAGAAGGAACAACCGGAATGTTCGAGACAATGATCGTAACGATTCTGGTAGCTTCCATCGGTGCCCTCATGAGAGAGTTTGGCGGATTTGAGTTTATCCTTCAGCTGATCCAGCGTGGATTCAAGAGCCGCAGGGGAGGAGAGTTCGGCATCGGTCTTCTTGTTTCCATTATGGATATCGCAACAGCGAACAACACAGTTGCAATCGTTATGGCCGGACCTCTGGCAAAGAACGTCAGCGAACACTTCGATGTTTCGCCGGCAAGAACAGCCTCTATTCTGGATATCTTCTCCTGCATCTGGCAGGGAATCATTCCTTATGGAGCACAGCTGCTCATCGCAGCAGGCATCGCCGGAATCGGAAGCATCACGATCGTGCCGTTCCTGTTCTATCAGGGATTCCTACTCATCAGCGTCATCGTCTCGATCATCTTCGGCATCGGAGTCAAAAGAGAAGAGGCATAAGAGGAAAGACAAAGACAAAAGAAAAATGCTGTCGCAGAATGCGGCAGCATTTTTGGTTGCGCTATCTTATTGGTCTGACTCTCAAAAGATCTGTTTAATGGTCTATCTCTCGAAGAGCCGGAGCATCTTCATTTTATATGCGTTTTCTCTGCCTGTGTAAGGATGCTCGCGTAAAGGCAGATTGAACTTCGTGTATCCTCTCAGTACGGTGCATGGGTGTGTGAACTCCAGGAATCCCCATTTGCCGTGATAGGAACCCATACCGGAGTGGCCGGTGCCGTTGAACGGCGCACCCTTGACCATCATGTGCAGGCATACTTCGTTGATGCATCCGCCGCCGAACTGCTGTGTTTCCATGACTTTGTTGGCCCATTTGATATCCTTGGTGAACAGATAGAGAGCAAGGCCGTGTTCACGGTCTGCGATGGTTTCCAGAATATCATCCACCTGATCGTCCGGGAATGGAACGACCGGAAGCAGAGGTGAGAACAGCTCATGCTGCACAATTGGCTCATCCTTTTCGACTGGATAGATGATGGTCGGCTGGTAGCGAAGGCTGACGAGATCCCCGTTTCCTCCGAATATGATGCGGTCACGGTATTCATCAGCTTCATCAGCGCATTTCATATAGGCGCCGCCGGAGATGAGACGTGGATATTCCGGATTCAGCAAAGCGTCTTCACCGATCTGTTTGACGAAAGCAGCCTTGAGTTCCTCGAGAAATTCCTCAGCGATTTCCTCAGCCACCGCCACTTGATTGATGTTGATGCAGATCTGCCCGCTATTGCAGAGTTTGAAGAAGGCGATTTTGCGGGCGGCATCCGCAAGGTCTGCGTCTTTTCTCACGATGCACCAGTTGCCTGTTTCACCGCCTAGTTCAAGTGCGACTGGAGTCAGATTTTCTGCTGCTTTTGCCATGACATGTTTCGCGACAGCCGGCGATCCAGTGTAGAAAATCTTGTCAAACCGCTGGTCGAGGCACATGTCAGCCACATCATGGCCGCCGCCGATGACGGTAATGTATTCTTCCGGATAGATTTCAGAAATCATCTTCATCATCACATCCGTGCAGTGAGGTGTTTTGGAGCTGGTCTTTATGACAGCTGTGTTGCCGCCTGCAATGCTTGCCGCCAGTACGCCGAAGGTCAGGGTGAACGGGAAGTTGAACGGGCTGATGATGAGAGAGACACCGTAAGGTTTATGGTACACCTTCGTAAATAAGCTCGGGAAACAGGTCAGTCCGCTGAAGAGCAGATCGGGTTTCGCCCAGCGCTTCAATCCCTCGATCATCTCGTTGATCTCCAGAATCACAGTGCCGATATCACAGAAAAACGCTTCTGCTTCACTGCGCCCCAGATCCTCCGCCAGCGCTTCTGTAATTTCTTTCTCATAGAGAGACATCTGCACTTTGAGACGCTTGAGCTGCACGATGCGCCAATCCGTTTCCAGAGTGACTCCGCTGCGGAAAAAGTCCCGCTGTCTCTCCGTGATGTCTTTTATGAATGCATTCGTATATTCCATATCAAACCTCAACATGTTGTATTTTACGATCCGCATGCGTATACATATTGCATACCTGTATTGCGGATTTGTCTGTGTTAATGTATTATATTATATTATGACATAAGAAAGACAAAAGCGCCATATGCCATATAGAGAGGAATAAAATGCTATTTTGTCCACTTGGCTTAATTGAATTAATACCCGGTCTCATAGCGATCGTATTTCTCTTCAGAATCGTATGCCGTTGGTTTATATTCAAAAAAATGGGCACCAGACCATGGTTGAGCCTGTTTCCTATCATACGTGAATTTCTGATTTTTAAAAAATGCTGGAAGCTATGGCCCTTCCTGGTGCTGCTCGCGCTGTCAGTCATATTCGGTCTGATTGTGCAGGTCACGGCTTACTTTGACGTATACGTACCGATTCCTCATTTCATCAGACAAAATCTATTTGCGCTGTCCATTATCTGTCTGATCATTCTGACCATACTCATGTACAAGCATCTTGCCTTTGCATTCGGACATGACATCGGATATCTGATGGGCCTGCTGTTCCTGAATCCGGTCTTTTTGGGAATGATGGCTTTTTCTAAGAACACCTATCATGAAGATCTGGCAAAGATGACCGGGAAGGAAGCCAGAGAATACACAGAAAAAAGACGCACACTCAGAAACAAGGTTCTGAGTGTGGTTTCCGCGCTGATTATTGTGGGAACATCCGTTGGATATGTTTCTTATATCATGTACACGGAACAGCAGCCACCGCTTCTGATCAACAAGAGACTTGCTGAAACATATGAAAGAACTGCAGGTTATGTCAGCGGAAGAGGGAAGGTGATCTATCCTGCTATTGAGAGCACTGCTGTCCGCGATCACAGTGTAAGGGATCACTACTTCCCGGATAAATCCCATGTCAAAGAGACGACGGTCTATATGTATCTTGTAGGTTCTGATCTGGAAGACACGACGGGTTCGGCATCTGTCAATCTGGCGCAGATCAAGGATGCAACGGCGGCTGGAAGCAACCTCAAATTCATCATTGAAGCCGGCGGTACCGGCAGATGGTTTACAGATGGATTCCTGAACAGGAAGACCGCCAGATACATGATCAAAGATGGCGAAGTTACATTGCTGGAAACTTTACCGAGCAATACGAGCATGTCAAATGGAGAGACGCTGAAAGACTTTCTGATTTGGGCGAACAATACCTATCCGTCAGACCGGAAGATGCTGTTCTTCTGGGATCACGGCGGAGGTTTTTCAGGGTTTGGCGCGGACATCGTCACGCCGGGAAAGAATGGAAGATTGCTCTCCATGGATGCCATCACAAAGGCTCTGCGCGCATCCAACCAGAAATATGATGTGATAGCCTTTGACGCGTGCCTCATGCAGACCATGGAAGTAGGTTATTGTCTGGAGCCTTTTGCGGATTACCTGATTGCATCTGAAGAAAGCGAACCGGACAGCGGACTGTATTACACAGCTGCCTTTGGAAGACTCGCCCAGGAACCGACCCTTGATACATTGAAGTTTGGAGCCATGATGTGTTCCTCCTTCGATCAGTCTCTGGAACTGCTGAACGGAAGTCCTCAGGTGGCGTACACGGTATCCATGGTGGACCTCAGGTATATTCCGTCCGTGCAGAAAATGTTTGTCGGTTATCTGGACCGTCTAGACAGGAAGTTCAGAACAGATAAGAGCAGCTTCGCACAGATGTCTACCGCCCGCTCAAAGGCTTATGAGTTCCAGATGGAAGACCAGATCGATTTGATCGACTTCATCGAGATGAGTGAACTGCCGGCTGCGCAAAAAGACAAAATGATCAACAGGGTGAAAAAATCCATTACAGTGCGCAGTTCCGCCAGCGCAAATCACATCAACGGACTGGCAGTTTATATGCCGTACGATGACCTCTACAGCTACTCGAATGTGTACGGGGACATGGTGAAACTGAATCTGACAAATGAAACAAAAGTCTATAATGATTTCGCGAGCATCATAGGCAGCCAGAAGATCACAAAAGACGACTGGGATTTCGGGTACTATAAAGATGAAGACTGGTATGTAGACGATTTTGAGAATTACAACGCGTCACTGTTCAGACAGGACATTCCGCTTCTGGAACGTGGCGATCACTACGTGATTGACCTTTCAGAGAAAGAGAAAGAATCAATCATCAGCTATGAACAGGGCGTGAGATTAAAGATCGGCAGTCGTTACGCAGATTTGGGAAGCAACTATGTGTTCGATGACGATGGAGATGATGATTACGATCTGCAGTTCGATGGCAAATGGGTCGCCATAAACGGCGCTCCCGCAGCGCTTCACCCGGGTACGATCATGGAGGCGGAAGACGGTTCGGTTATTTATAGCGGAACGGTGGATGCGATGCTGAACTTTATGATTCCGATCACGATCTTTATTGAATGGCCGGAAGACGGAGGACAGGGAACGATTGTCGGATATCTTCCGAAGAGCCAGGACTCTGATGATATCGATGAATCTGGAATGCCGAGAGGTA
Organism: Bacillota bacterium; assembly: GCA_017431785.1. Lineage (GTDB taxonomy): Bacteria > Bacillota > Clostridia > Peptostreptococcales > Anaerovoracaceae > Lentihominibacter. The sequence goes on from JAFRKJ010000008.1 coordinate 103,451, forward strand.
TCAAGCAGTTCAAGGGAAGCAATATCGTGACATTGACCTATGACTGGTACGATGAAGAGGGTAATTACCTTTCGACTGCACTGGGACATCTTCCGATGAATGTCGGTGTGTACGGACTCAAAGTGGCACAGGAGGATATCAGCGACCGCAACTACGAATACTACGGTGTTCTCTATGATATCCTGAACAGAGTATTGAAGACCGAGGTCGTCAAGCATGAGAAAGAGTAAACTGCAAAAGAAATCCCCGAATCTGATGATTCGGGGATTTTTTATAGTGTCTTTGCGCCAGCAGCTTTGGCCGAGTTGTTCAGCGATTAAGCTGCGTTCTTACGTCTGTTGCGCAGGAATACTACGATAGCAGCGATTGCGATAGCGATGAGCGCCAGAATGATTGCAATTGTTGTTGCACCGCCTGTGCTTGATTCGCTGTCAAGTGACTTGCTGCCGCTTACAGGATATACGTGAACGGCATCCTTTGAGTTTTCATAGTACTCAACGACAACTTCCTGACCGATTGCGTTTTCAGATGACAGGTCGCCGTCTACTTTAGCGCCCTTGAGGTTGTAAGTCGTACCGTTGTCCAGTGTCAGTGAGTTTGAACCGACATCAGTAACAACTCCCTTTGCGGTAACTGTTGGAGGTTCTGTTTCTTCTGTTTGCGGTTCCGTCGCTTCTGTTTGAGGCTGCGTCTCTTCTGTTTGAGGCTGCGTCTCTTCTGTTTGCGGTTCCGTCTCCTGTGTTACCGTCTGAGTATCGGTGTCGGGCTGTGATTCCTGTGTTACGGTATCAGTTTCAGTAGCCTTTGTTTCGGTCGCCTTTGATTCGGTAGCTTTTGTTTCAGACTTGGCTTCTGTCTTGGTAGCCTTTGTTTCAGTCTTAGCTTCTGTCTTAGTAGCCTTTGTTTCAGTCTTAGCTTCTGTCTTAGTAGCCTTTGTTTCCTTCTTCGCGGCAGGATCCTTTAATGTCAGGTAGCTGGAAGCAATGTAGCAGTCCTGATTGTCATACTTAACTCTGCTCCATCCGTTGCTCAGCACACCGGTTCTTGTAATCTTCTTGCCCTTCTTGAGCGTTCCGACTTTCTTAGCGTCTGTGCTGCTGTCAGCTCTGACATTGACTGTGGCTGTTGCCCATACGGTTTCATCTACAGCCTTGATAGAAACAGCATCCTTTGTAGCTTCTGTAGCTTCAGTTGTTTCTTCCACTTCCATGCTTCTTACGAATGCGTGGCTTGTGTCTTCACCCTCCAGAATTCCGGCATACTTGATCTTTACCGTTGAGCCGGTCTTGACGGAGCTGGCTTTGTCAGTCTTGAAGGTGAACTTCTTGCCGTTGCTTGAAATCGTAACAGTATTGTCGCTGCCGACAGATTCCACTTTACCTTCAATGGTCGTTTCAATTGCTGCAACATCGGTTACTTTTAATACTTCACATTCGGAAGTATCGCCGTTTGAAATCTTTCCTTCGTATTCAACAATGGCAGTGTCGCCATCCTTGATTCCATCTTCCGATTCTATTGAGGCGTTTTCGATGTTGAATGTAAGATGCTGGTCGGCCTCAGTATAGATGGAAAGATTTGCATCGGACAGATCCTCGACAAGCCCAGAGACTTCATGTGTCGTCGCCGCAGCTTCAGTCGTTGTTTCAGGCTCTGGCTCTTCTGACTCGCCGCATGCCGCGAATGCGAATACCATCATCAGTGCGAGGAGCAGTGCAGTAAGTTTTTTCATGTCTTTCCCCCTTCATATGATATATGAACGTAAAAATTAAAAACACACTTATTCAGGATACATCAGTATAATACAAAAGCAACCGTATGTAAAACAGTTTTTTTATAAATTTTAAGTTTTAAGTATGGTACAATTATGATTGTATAAATGACAATGAAACTTGCTTTTCAGTGAAGAGCAACGGGGAGAATCATTATGAAGAGGACACTGAATCCGGGGACGATGCTGAGCCCTGTTCCAGCAGTTATGGTGAGCTGCGGAAGACCTGGTGAAAAACCGAATATCATTACGATAGCGTGGACAGGAATCATCAATTCTGTCCCGCCGATGACCTATATTTCCGTGCGCAAGGAACGTTATTCCTATGACATCATCAAAGAGACAGGAGAATTCGTAATCAATCTCACGACGGAAGATCTTGCCTTTGCAGCAGACTGGTGCGGTGTGAAGTCGGGCAGAGATGTGGACAAGTTTGAAGAGCAGAAACTGACGGCCGTTTACAGTCAGAAGGTGGATTGCCCGTCCATCGGTGAATCGCCGGTCAACATTGAATGCCAGGTTCGTGAGATTCTGGAGCTGGGATCCCACGACATGTTTATTGCCGAAATCGTAAGTGTCTCTGCAGATGAGAAGCTCATGGACGAGAAGGGTGCCCTTCACATGGAACGCGCCGGACTGGTCGCCTACAGTCACGGACATTATTTCCCACTCAAGAAAGAAGAGCTCGGGCGGTTCGGTTATTCCGTCATGAAACCAAAGACGCGCAGGAAATATGAGGCGCAGAAACGGGCGGAATACAGACAGGCGAAACGTATGGCGTCAAAAGGGAAAGGGAGGTAGAACTATGGGAAGACAACTACGCGGCAGCATCATGCTCTTCATGACAGCTCTCATTTGGGGAACTGCTTTTGTCGCGCAGAAAAGCGGTATGGATTCTGTGAGCCCGGTTGCATTCAATGGCGTGAGAACGCTGATTGGAGGTTTTGCGCTGCTTCCGGTCATCTACATTATGACCAGAGTGGCAAAGAACAAAGGCACATACCATGAAGAAACGCCGCAAGAGAAGAAGATATTGTGGATCGGCGGCATCTGCTGCGGCCTGGCGCTCATGCTTGCGGGGAACATCCAGCAGATCGGCATGTGCTATACCACGGCCGGAAAGACGGGCTTTATCACAGCCCTTTACGTCATACTGGTTCCATTGCTCGGACTTGTTCTGAAAAAGAAAATTCGCCCTATATTTTGGGCCTGTGTTGCTGCATCTGCTGTTGGACTGTATCTTCTGTGTATCCCTGCAGATGGAGGATTTGGAAATATCAACAAAGGCGACGTCATCATTCTAGTCTGTTCGCTGATGTTTGCCTTCCACATACTTACCATCGATTATTTTTCACCGAAGGTCGATGGTGTTAAATTGTCGTGTATTCAGTTCTTTGTTGCCGGTTTACTATCGTGTATTCTGGCGCCGATACTGGATCCTGCCATGGGATTTGCGCTGCCGGGCATTGCAAACCTTATGGATGAATGGTTCGAGATATTATACGCCGGTATCATGTCCTGCGGCGTAGCCTATACATTCCAGGTGGTGGCGCAGGCGGACGTTGAACCGACACTGGCATCCATGATACTTTGCCTTGAATCCGTCTTCGCCGTCATCGCGGGCGCGATTCTGCTTGGAGAGACCATGGGCGCAAGAGAAATCATCGGATGTGCGCTCATGTTCGCGGCCATCGTAGTTGCCCAGCTTCCATCAAAAGATCCCGCCGTTGAAATAGACGGGAAGCATTAAGAAGTCATAAATAAATGGCTGGAAGTTAAGAGATGATTCCGCTGCGTAGGAGGCGGCTGCGGACGGCTCGTCCTAATACGATTGTAATGACGATCTTGATCAGATCGAAGACGATAAACGGGAGAACGCCGACAGCCAGTGCTGCACCGAAGGTCATGCCTGCTGAATAAGCGAGCCAGGCCGTTCCAAAAGCGTAGAGCACGGCAAGGGCGAGCACCATGCCCAGGAACTGGATGACCACCTTATTGTAGAAACGGTGGATGAACCAGCCTGCGATAAGTGCGAAGATAATATATCCAACAAGATATCCGCCGGTAGGGCCGGCCAGTTTGCCGATACCACCGGTAAATCCTGAAAAAACAGGAACCCCGACTGCTCCGATCAGAAGATAGATCAGCAGAGCGATGGTTCCTTTTTTCGTGCCCAGAATGTAAACGCTGAGCAGAATCGCGAGAGGCGCGAGAGTGATTGGAACAGGACCTATCGGCAGGGTAAAAGGTCCCACCACGCAGATGACCGCAGCCATAAGCGCGATTGATGTCATAGAATAAGCCTTTGATGTCGTTTTCCTCTCCTGCATGGTGGGCGCTCCTTTTCAATAGATTCCTTATGATAGTCAACAATTAACAATTGTTGGTTTACAATTGGAATGGTAACACCCGAAAGCGTTGCTGTCAACTCCTGCTTCTCTTGTTATCTACTCTTAAAATGTACTATACTATTCATATGAATAAGTTTGCGTATTTATTACCGATCATGGCCGGAGTGTGCTTCGGATCCATAGGAATCTTCATACGGTTTTTCAGTGAGGCCGGGTTCAATAACATGGCGATTCTTACAACGAGGAACGCCATTTCCGCGTTGATACTGTTTCTGTTCATGTTGATATACGACAGGAATCTGCTGAAGTGCAGGGTACGGGATCTGCCGATTCTGCTGGGTGGCGGATTCATTGGCATGACTCTTACAAATGTATTTTATAATCTCGCAGTCCTGCATCTGTCCCTGGGATTTGCCGGCGTTCTGATTGGATTGTCGCCGGTCTATGTGGTCTTTATTGCCGCTTTTCTCTTCCGGGAGCGGGTTACGACAAGGAAACTGCTGGGTATGGTCCTGGCGGTCATCGGCGTGGTCATGGTCAGCGGGGTGATCGATAACGGCATCACATTCACAGCGCTCGGGCTGGCGTCGGGGCTTTTGTCAGGCCTGTTTTACGGCATGACGAGCATCTTCACAAAAATAGCGATCGGCCGGCAGTACAATGGTCTGACAATTACGTTTTATGCTGTTTTGATTACAGCGATCACGACAGCGCCTTTCGCCAACTGGGAAACAGTCGCCGCTTATACGACCGCAGCACCGGTATCGCATATGCTGCTGATGATTGCGCACGCTGTAATCGGTGCAGCGCTCCCATATCTGATGCTGAATGTTTCACTGAAGCATATTGAAGCGGGCAAGGCGTCCATACTGACCTCCAGTGAACCGGTTTCCGCCATGCTCTTTGGTGCTTTTGTATATGGAGAAAAGCTGACCATCATATCCGTGGCGGGCATGGTGATCGCAGTCACAGCATTCGGAATCATCAGCACAGGGAAACACGAGGAATAAGTGCAGAGGCTTTCGAGTTTTTGCTTGATATCACCACCCAATGATTTATAATTACTGTATTGAGAGAATTGGAGGGAAAGCGGATGAAAGTTAGATATAATGAAAATCAGGAAATCGTGGATTCAATCAAGGAAGGTCTGGAGAAAACCGGCGGTTACTGCCCGTGCAGACTGGAACGAATCGAGGACAACAAATGCATGTGTAAGGAATTCCGCGACCAGATAGCGGATCCGAATTTCGAAGGTTACTGCCATTGCATGCTCTACTATAAATCTCTGGAAGACTAGTGCAGAGGCAGGGCACTCCGTGCAAGGGCAGGACAATAATACAAAACAGAAGAAAAAAGAAAGAGGTGGAAGCTATGGAAATGAAATTCTATAAGTGCGCGCATTGCGGACAGATGATTGCAATCGTGAAGGAGACAGGAGTACCTGTGATCTGCTGCGGCGAACCGATGCAGGAAATGGTTGCAGGAACGACTGATGCAGCTGTTGAAAAGCACGTTCCTCAGTTTGAAGTGAAGGACGGAATCGTTGAAGTAACTGTCGGCGAAGTAGAACATCCAATGCTCGAAGAGCACTACATTGAGTGGATCGCCGTTCAGACAAAGCAGGGCAATCAGAGAAAGGCTCTGAAACCGGGTGAAGCGCCTAAGGCTTGCTTCGCACTTTGCGACGGAGATGAAGTTGTTGCAGTTTACGAGCACTGCAATCTGCACGGACTTTGGAAGAAATAAAACTGCCTGGTAAAGGCTGAAGCAAGGCTATAGCAAAGGCAGGAACAGATGAAGGCGAAGACCATATTAATTCTGAATTCAGTTCTGACGAAAGCGGTCTATGCACTGTATCCGCTTTTGCTCGTTTATCTTGCGGTATATCATTTAACAGACAAAGAGCCCGGCTTCGTGCCGGCTCTTCTTGTACCCGGAATCTCTTTTGTGCTCGTCAGCATCTTCCGAAGTTGGTATGACGCGCCGCGTCCTTACGAGATTCCGGGGGCGAAACCGCCGCTCATCAAAAAAGACGCCCCGGGAAAGTCTTTCCCGAGCCGTCATATCTTTTCTATTTTTGTCATCGCTGTGACATTTTTCTGGGTGTGGCCTGTGCCCGGCATCCTCATAGGAATCGCCGGTATCCTGCTGGCTTGGAGCCGTGTTGCAGGCGGTGTTCACTTCCCGCGTGATGTCATAGCAGGTGCGTTGATCGGCGTCTTCAGCGGTGTCATAGGATACTACGTGATCCTGCCGCTTTTATAAATCCAATCTGTTCAATTCTCCGCCGCTGAGCCAGCTGTGGAGATTTTTTTCGAGTACATCGATGACCATCTGGCGCATTTCTTTCGGCGCCCAGGAATTGTGCGGCGTGATGACGCAATTATCCAGACCCAGGAGCGGGCAGTCGGCCTTAGGAGGTTCTGTTTCGAGAACATCCAGTCCGGCGCCGCCGAGGCGTCCTGTTTTGAGTGCGTCTGCCAGAGCCTGCTCATCGACTAGTGCTCCGCGTGCCGTGTTGAGCAGAACAGCGCCCGGCTTCATTTCTTCAATGAACGCTGCGTTGACCATATGCTTGTTTTCTGCGGTCAGAGGACAGTGCAGTGAGACAAAATCGGATTTCACAGCAGCTTCCCGGTCGCGGCTGTATACATTGACAGTCATGCCGAAGGCCTGTGCCAATTCACCGACTTTGCGGCCGATCTGGCCGTAGCCGATGATACCGATGCTTTTGCCTGCCAGCAGGGTAATCGGCTTTTTCCAGTAGCAGAAGAATGGATTGCTTGTCCATTCGCCGGCATCAACAGATTCCGTATGGAGTCCTACGTGATTCGTCAGTTCCAAAATGAGCGCCAGTGTGTGCTGCGCCACAGCATCTGTCGCGTAGGCAGGCACGTTGGTGACCGCGATGCCTAGGTCAGCAGCTGCCTTCACATCCACATTGTTATATCCTGTCGCCGTGAGACCGATGTATTTCAGATTCGGAGCCTGTTCCATCACCTGCCTGGTGATTTGGGTCTTGCTTGTGAAAACAATCTCGCAATCACCAATGCGCGGCACCAGATCTTCATTGTAACTGCTGTCATAAACTGTGAATTCATCGCATAAACGGCTGACTTTATCCCAGCTCAGATCTCCGGGATTTATCGTATATCCATCCAGTAAAACCGCTCTCATTCACAACCTCCTTCTGTGTACTGTCATAACGGGGTCATTGTACAACAGCCGATGTGGAAAGTCCAGCTCGCATGTGATACAATAATTACGTATGAAAACTATTGTTGCAGCTACGAGAAACAAACACAAAATTGAAGAGATAGGGGCAATCACCAGCAAATTCGGAATGACGATCATGTCAAGAGATGAAGCTGGAGTTCCGCCTGTCGAAATTCCGGAAACGGGGAAGACGTTTGAGGAAAATTCGTATATCAAAGCCTTTGAAATCATGAAGCTCTGCGGACAGATCACAGTAGCAGATGACTCTGGTCTTGTTGTGGATTGCCTCGATGGGGCCCCCGGTGTTTATTCTGCGCGTTTTGCAGGGTTCGAGGGCCTTTGGCCGGAAGATGCAGCTGGAATAGACACCAATGACAAAGACAATAATGCCAAGCTCATCAACCTCATCAAGGACGTGCCTTATGAGGACCGCACAGCCAGATTCGTGTCCGTGATCACTATGGTGTATCCGGATGGGAAGACGATCGTTGCAAGAGGAACGGTTGAAGGGCACCTGGTTCTGGAAGAGCGGGGAGACGGAGGATTTGGATATGATCCGCTCTTCGTGCCCGAAGGATATGACAGGACATTCGGTGAGCTCAGTCAGCAGATAAAGAATTCAATCAGCCATAGGGCAAATGCCCTGAAGGCGCTGTACGATAAACTGGAGAATAATATTGAGTAATCTCATCAACAGATTCAAAAGAATGTTCATAGTGGGATTCCAGCAGATTCAGGATCCTTATTACCATGGGTTCGCGGCACAGATCTCTTTTTATCTGATGCTGTCCGTAGTCCCGATTCTCATCCTGATTATTCAGCTGCTGGGTCTCATCGGCATCAGCATGGAGACGGCGCTCAACGTGGTGGAACAGTATACGGGGAATCGTATTTCCAATGTACTCAGCATCATCTTTGAGTTCAGCTCCATCGGTTTCGGAAACATCATCTTCCTTATCATCGCCTTGTGGGCGGGGTCCAGGGCATCCTTTGCCATATCCCGTATCGCGAACTATACGATGACAGAAGGAAGAAACACAGGAAAAAATTATTTCATTGAGAGAGCACGCGCCATTGTGACGATGCTTCTGACGATGATCAGTCTCGTTGTGGCAATCGTCATACTCTGTTACGGAAAAATCATCCTGATCGGTGCGCTGACAGCGCTCCGTATCGATGATACATCTTTTGTCGACAGCTTCTGGCTGTGGCTGAGATGGCCGCTGGCATTCGTACTCTACTTTTTTATCATCGGATACAACTTCTACATACTTCCAACTGTGAGGAAACCGTTCAAGACGGTCATTCCAGGAGCGCTGTTCGCTTCCATCGGAATGTTGATCGTGAGTTGGGTCTATACCTTCTACACCAGCAGTCTTGTCAACTATGACATCATGTACGGCGCGCTGTCATCGGTCGTCGCACTCATGATCTGGTTCCTGCTGCTCTCCTGGGTTCTGATCCTCGGGCTTATGTGCAACAAGGTTGTAGAAGATACCAGCCATCCTTACAGCAAGAGAGAAGTTCCGGAGGAACTGGAGGAAATCAGGTGGTTCAAGCAACGCAATTACGGACATGTCAGCAAGTTCGATATGGCGCCGGAAGATGTCAATATATCTACGATCAAGGATATCCTCAAAGGCGGGCAGGAAGCGGTGGAACAAAACACCAGTGAAAGCACAGAAGAGGCGGCGAGAAAGCCAATTAACAAGCAGTAAAATCGGGTATATCCATACTGCCTGAGGGGCGGATTTATGGTATAATCAGATAAACAAAAACTAATGGAGGAAAGATTAAAAATGAAAGAAATCAAAATCGGTCTTCTGGGACTTGGAAACATTGGAGCAGGTACATATAAAGCCCTGGAGATGAACAGAGAAATCATAGAGAAAAGGGTTGGCGCAAAAGTCAATATCGTCAAGATTCTCGAGAAGGATATAGATAGAGAACGTGATATTACCGTATCAAGAGATCAGTTCGTTTCCGACCCTGATGAAATCTTCAAGGATCCGGAAATCGATATCGTAATCGAACTTCTCGGCGGCGTTGAACCAGCGGCCACATTCATGGAAACAGCCATGAAAAACGGCAAGCATGTGATCACTGCCAATAAGGCTGCTGTGGCAGCGAACTATCCTCGTCTGATGAAAGCAGCTGAGGAGAACAATGTACAGTTTAAGTTTGAAGCCAGCGTGGGCGGCGGCATTCCTGTCCTGAACCCACTGGACTGTGGAGCAAGAGCAAACGACTATACAGAGGTGCTTGGCATCGTAAACGGTACGACGAACTATATCCTCCACAAGATGAGCACAGAGGGGATGAGTTACGAAGATGCTTTGAAAGACGCCCAGGAGAAGGGATTTGCAGAAGCAGATCCTACGGCGGATGTAGAGGGAATTGACGCAGCGAATAAGCTGAGCATCCTCATGGCGCTCATGTTCGGCAAGTACGTTCATCCGGATGACATTCCGACGACAGGCATCAGCAGCATCACTCACGAACAGATTGAAGAAGCGAAGGCAAACGACTGCGTAATCAAGCTGATTGCCCATGCGACAGTCAAAGAGGACGGAGATATCGATTACGAAGTACGTCCGACATACATCAGAACTTACCATCCGCTGGCAGGCGTTCTTGAAGAATACAACGCTGTTTACGTCAAAGGCAATCTCGTAGGCAAGCTCATGTTCTACGGACCGGGCGCAGGCCCTCTGCCGACAGGCAGCGCGGTACTTGGAGATGTAATGGAAATCGCGAAGACAATGGATTTGCAGGATTAAGGACTGAATAGCGGAGGAACAAAGAAATGGCAACTTTATTCAAACAGTGGCAGACACTGATAGGAAATCAGACAAAAGAAACCTTTAACGAATTCTGGGAAGAGTACAGCGGTGCTGAGACGAAGATTTACAGCGACATCCTGGATCATCCGCAGGAGAAAATGACAGGAACCATCGGTGAACTGGCGGAGAAATATGATGTCAGACCTGTTATATTCATGGGTTTTCTCGACGGTATCAATGAAAGCATCACGAAACCGAATGATCTGGAAGACATGGACGAAGCATCCGAAGTCGAAGTTGAGATCATTCCGGAGAAGCTCTTTTTCAACATGCTGAAGGCAGACGCTGATTATCTGTACAGTCTTGAACAGTGGGAAGACATCCTCGGTGAAGAGAAGATGGTTCAGATCGCGAAGGAATACAAGCAGTCAAGGACGGTGAGAAGAGCCACACCTAAGATCGGAAGAAATGATCCTTGTCCTTGCGGCAGCGGCAAAAAGTATAAGCATTGCTGCGGCAGATAGCTGTATCAGATATTGACTGCGGTCGCAGACTACGGCAGACGTTAGGCTATGAATGACATTAAATTAGGCTTTGACCTGACAATTGAGCAGTCTCAGAAACTGGTGATGACGCCGGAACTGATCCAGGCGATTCAGATTCTCCAGTTCAATACCCAGGAGCTGGATGCTTTTGTACAAGAACAGCTTCTGGTGAATCCTGTGCTGGAACAGGACCAGAACGAACCGGCGAATCCCGAGGCGGAAACCTCGGAGAAAGAACGGGAGAAACTGGACTGGAAAGAATTCATCAGAAACGGCAGTTATGATGATATCAGCTATAGAGGATACAGAGACAAAGACGAAGATCGGTCTGATTCATTCGAGCGGTACGTTACCAACGAAGTAACCTTGCCGGAGCACCTTATGTTCCAGTATCAGTTCGCAACTGTGGACAAGGGATGCCGGCGCGTAGGGAAATACATCATAGAGTCATTGGATGAGAATGGGTATATGACCTCGACGGTAGAGGAAATCTCCCGTGCGACAGGAGTACGCGAAGAGAAAGTCGGGGAAGCTCTTGATATCATACACGGATTTGATCCTGCAGGCGTGGGTGCCAGAGATCTGAGCGAGTGCCTGCAGCTTCAGCTCGCCGCCAGGAAAGAGCTGACGCCTCAGATGGAAGAGATCATCACACACCATCTTGAGGATATCGCTAACAACAGACTGTCGGCGGTGGCCAGAGACACAGGAATGACGGTGCTTCAGGTTCAGGAAGCGGCGGATGTCATCAGAACACTGGAACCAAAGCCGGGCAGGCAGTTCGCTTCACAGATGGAGACAAAGTATGTCATACCAGATGTCATTGTGGAAAAGATCGACAACGAATATGTGGTGATCATAAATGAAAGCAGCACGCCCCACCTGACCATAAGCTCCTACTACAAGGGGCTATTGGGTAAGGCGGAGAAAGATCAGCAGCTTGCAGATTATCTTTCGGAGAGAGTGAGCTCTGCAAACTGGCTTATCAAAAGTATAGAACAGAGAAAGCAGACCATATACAACGTGGTGTCTGCTGTTGTCAAATACCAGAAGGATTTCTTCGACTTGGGCAGTAAGCACCTGAGAACGCTGACACTCAAGGATATTGCGGAGGAACTTGGAATCCACGAATCGACGGTTTCAAGATCCATCAGCGGCAAATACCTGCAGTGCCCGAGGGGCGTTTATGAGATCAAATATTTCTTCTCAGCCGGCGTTTCAGACCAGGTGGGAGAGGGCGTTTCATCGAACAGCATCAAGGAATTCATCAAAGAGATCGTTGAAGGAGAAGACAGACACAGACCTTACAGTGATCAGGCCATGGTCAGCATTCTGAAGGACAAAGGCTTCAACATCTCCAGGAGGACCGTTGCCAAGTACAGAGATGAACTGGGCATACTCTCGTCCTCAAAAAGAAAGAGATATTAACCTGCAGGCTGCGTTGCCTTTGCAGGCTGATATATAACTAATTAAATCCATAATTTAATTAAAGATATTTGTTTCAGGAGGAAAGATTTATGGCTATCAAAGTTGGAATCAGTGGTTTTGGACGTATTTCACGTCTTGCAATTCGTGCTTCATTGGACATGCCGGACATTGAAATTGCGGGAATCAACTATCGTAATGCGGACCTCGATTACCTTGTTTACATGCTGAAGTTTGACTCAGTCTTCGGACGTTTCCCGGGAGAACTCGGTACTTATGAAGGCGGCATCGTTATCAACGGCAAAGAAGTTCCTGTGTACAGTGAACCAAACGCGAAAATGATCCCTTGGGATGAATGCGGAGCAGAGTATATCGTAGAAGGAACCGGTGCTTACAACACAGCAGAAAAAGCACAGGATCACCTGGACGCAGGCGCAAAGAAAGTCATTATCACAGCACCTGCCAAGGATGACTCCCCAACATTCGTGTGCGGTGTAAACCTCGACAAGTACACATCTGATATGGATGTCGTATCAAATGCTTCCTGTACAACAAACTGCCTCGCTCCTCTGTGCAAAGTTCTGGAAGACAACTTTGGCATTGAGATGGGACTGATGGCTACGATCCACGCAGCGACATCCAAGCAGGTAACAGTAGACAAGAGAAACATGAAAGACTGGCGTATCGGAAGATCTGCATTCAACAGCATCATTCCGACAACCACAGGCGCCGCAAAGGCAGTAGCTAAGGTTATCCCTTCCCTGAAGGGAAGAATGACAGGTTTTGCCTACAGAGTACCTACAAACGACGTATCCGTAGTTGACCTGAATGTCATGCTGAAGAAACCGACAACACTGGAAGAAATCAATGCAGCTGTCAAAAAAGCTTCCGAAGGCGAACTGAAGGGCATTCTGGAATATGTTGAAGATAAATGTGTAACAATCGACTTCGTCGGTGATACGAACACTTCCATCTTCGACTCAACGATGGGCATCGCTCTGAATGACAAGTTCTTTAAACTGATCGCATACTATGACAATGAGTATGGTTATGCGACAAAAGTTCTTGAGCTCATCAGACACATGTACAGTGTAGACCACAAAGAGTAATAAATCAGAAAGTGAAAGGATCAGCATTATGAAAAAAACAGTAAGAGATGTTGAACTGAATGGTGTGAAAGTTCTGTGCAGATGCGACTTCAACGTTCCGATGAAGGATGGTGAAATTACCGATGACTTCAGAATCGTCTCCGCGCTGCCGACAATCAAATACCTCATAGAGAACAAAGCCCGCGTCATTCTCATGTCACATATGGGAAAGCCAAAGGGCGAGCCGAAACCAGAGCTCTCTCTTGGGCCTGTTGCTAAGAGACTGGAAGAGCTGCTCGGCCAGGAAGTTAAATTCTCATCCTGCCCGACCGTCATCTGCGATCACATCAGAGAAGTTGCAGATGGACTTCAGCCGGGCGAAGTAATGCTTCTTGAGAACACCAGATACAGAAAAGAAGAAACCAAGAGCGAAGAACCGTTCACCGGAGAACTGGCTTCCCTGGGAGAACTGTTCGTAAACGATGCTTTTGGAACGGCTCACAGAGACCACAGCTCCACAGCCGGCATCGCAAGATACCTGCCGACGGTTTCCGGATTCCTGATCGAGAAGGAAGTCAAGTTCCTGGGAGACGCTTTGGAATCTCCTGAGAGACCTCTGGTTGCCATCATGGGCGGCGCAAAGGTCGGTGACAAGATTCCGGTCATCGAGAACCTGCTCAAGAAGGTTGATCAGATCCTGATCGGCGGCGGAATGTCATACACATTCTTCAAGGCTCTCGGATATGAAATCGGCAAGTCGATCCTTGATGAAGAAAGCATTGAGCTTTCCAAGGAACTGCTTGCAAAAGCAGAAAAAGCAGGTGTTGAAATCGTGCTTCCGGTCGACACAGTATGCACGGATGATTTTGCTGAGAACAATGTCATCGAAACTTATGACTCAGACAAGATCCCGGCGGATCTGATGGGCATGGATATCGGTCCTAAGACGATCGCCAAGTATGAGGAACTCATCGCGAAGGCGAAGACCGTTGTCTGGAACGGACCGATGGGCGTATTTGAGAATCCGAAGTTTGAAGCAGGTACGAAAGCGGTTGCTCTCGCACTGGCAGAGTCAGATGCAATGACGATCATCGGCGGCGGCGATTCAGCTGCAGCAGTGGAACAGTTCGGACTCAAGGATAAGATGACGCACGTTTCAACAGGCGGCGGCGCTTCCATGGAATTCCTGGAAGGACGCGTACTGCCGGGCATTGCTTGCATAGAGGAGAAGTAACATGAGAATACCGTTTATCGCAGGAAATTGGAAAATGTTTAAGACCAGAGCAGAGGCGGAAGCCTTTGCCCTGGAGTTCAAAGACCTCTATCAGGGAACGGACATCAGAGCTGCTATCTGCGCACCGTTCACCGATCTTGATACCCTCGTGAAACTATTCGCAGGGACAGGCATCGGCGTCGGCGCACAGAATGTGCATTTTGAAGAAGAAGGTGCATTTACCGGAGAGGTGTCAGTGAGGATGCTGGAGGATATCGGCGTAGATTACTGCATCGTAGGACATTCAGAAAGAAGACAGTACTTTGCCGAAACCAATGAGACAGTCAATCTTAAGCTTAAGAAACTTCTTGCAAGTTCGATCAGACCGATCATGTGCTGCGGGGAAAGTCTGGAGCAGAGAGATTCAGGTGTGCTCTTTGATTTTGTTAAGGCTCAGCTGGAAGAAGGTCTTGCGGGTATCAGTGCAGACGATGTGAAGAGAGTCGTCATCGCATATGAACCGATCTGGGCCATCGGAACCGGCCGCACAGCGACACCACAGCAGGCGGAAGAGATGTGTGCATTCATCAGAAAGACCCTCATCGACATGTATGATGAAGAGACAGCTGATGAGATCATCATACAGTACGGCGGAAGCGTCAAACCGGCGAATGCTTCCGAAATAATGAATCAGGACGAAATCGATGGAGCGCTTGTGGGAGGAGCATCCCTCAAGGCTGCAGATTTCATGCAGATCATAGATTTCTGATTAAAGGTATTCTGATTATAGATTTCTGAAGGAGGAAAAAGAAAATGGCTTTTATTGAAGATGTATTAGCAAGAGAGGTTCTGGATTCAAGAGGTAATCCTACCGTTGAGGTAGAAGTTCTGCTGGACGACGGAACAGAGGGAAGAGCAATCGTTCCATCAGGAGCATCAACAGGTGTTCATGAAGCGGTTGAACTCAGAGACGGCGACAAGAGCAGATACCTCGGCAAAGGAACACTCACTGCTGTTAATAACGTAAACGAAATCATTGCAGACGAGATCATCGGATTTGAAGCATTCGATCAGCCTGGTCTCGACAAACTGCTCATCGAACTGGACGGAACACCTAACAAGGGCAATCTGGGTGCAAACGCAATTCTGGGCGTTTCACTGGCAGTTGCAAGAGCTGCTGCAGAATCCGTTGGACTGCCTTTGTTCCAGTATCTCGGCGGAGTAAACGGCAAGGTTCTGCCGGTTCCTATGATGAACATCCTGAACGGCGGATCACATGCTGACAATTCCGTAGATATTCAGGAGTTCATGGTAATGCCTGTTGGAGCAACAAGCTTCAGAGAAGCGCTGAGAATGGGTGCTGAGACATTCCACAACCTGAAGAAGATCCTGAAGGAAAAGGGACTGAACACTAATGTAGGCGATGAAGGCGGATACGCTCCTGACCTGAAGACAAATGAAGAAGCAATTCAGGTTATCATCGAAGCCATCAAGAAGGCCGGCTATGAGCCTGGCAAGGATATCTGCATTGCTTTGGACTGCGCAGCAAGCGAGTTCTATGATGCTGAGAATAACATCTATGATTGGAAGGGTGAAGGCAGGAAGATGAATGCAGAAGAGCTCTGCGCATTCTATGAAGACATCTGCGGCAAGTATCCTGTTATCTCCATCGAGGATGGAATGGCAGAGGACGACTGGGACGGATGGAAGATGCTCGTTGGAAAGATCGGCGACAGAGTCCAGCTCGTAGGAGATGACCTCTTCGTTACAAACACAGAAAGACTGAAGAAAGGTATCGAAGAAGGCGCTGCAAACGCAATTCTGATCAAAGTAAATCAGATCGGTACACTGACAGAAACACTGGATGCAATCGAGATGGCTAAAAAAGCCGGATTCACTGCAGTTGTTTCACACAGATCAGGCGAAACAGAAGACACCACTATCGCAGATCTGGTTGTCGGCGTGAATGCAGGTCAGATCAAGACAGGAAGCGCTTCCAGAACAGATCGTATTGCCAAGTACAATCAGCTGCTCAGAATTGAAGAGCTTCTGGGAGATGCCGCTCAGTATGCCGGAATGAACGCTTTCTACAACTTAAAGAAATAAGGCTAAATATATGTTGCTTTTGCCTATCTCGCATGGTAAAATGACCAAGTTAGAGTAGGAGGAGATAAGAAATGACTTTAGCACTTAAAATAATTCTTTTAGTTGCAAGTATTGTACTGATCATCAGCATACTGCTTCAGGAGAGCAGAAGTGCCGGTTTGTCAGGTTCGATCGGCGGTGGTGCAGAGCAGCTCTTTGGTAAGAAGAGAAGCTCCGGTTATGATGCACTGCTCAGCAAGATTGCAACCGTCACAGCGGTTCTGTTTATCCTGCTTTCAATCGTGCTGGTGGCTGTAGAATAAATTAGTTTAATATTATTGTTTTTCTAAATAGTTTCGCATAAGGCGGTTTAATTTAAGAGGTGTCAGGCAAGGCGCCTCTTAAACATCGTGTAAGACAGATGGAATAACTTGTCTGGTGCGAGGAGGAGGTACTACTAAAAATGAATGGAATAGCTGTGATTGCTGTTTGCGCAGCGATTGTAGGACTGATCGTAGCAGTGGTTCTTGCTACATGGATCAAGAAGCAGGACGAAGGTACTGACAGAATGAAGGAAATCTCCGGATTTATCAGAGAAGGTGCTTTCGCATTCCTGAAGAGAGAGTACAAGATCATGGTAATCGTTATCTTGGTTCTGTTCTTGCTCATCGGATTCTGCATCAACTGGACAACAGGCATCCTGTACATCTGCGGTGCTGTTCTCTCAGTACTTGCCGGATTCTTCGGAATGAATGTTGCTACATGGGGTAATGTAAGAACTGCAAATGCTGCTAAGGAAGGCGGCATGAACAAGGCACTCAAGGTAGCATTCAGATCAGGTGCTGTCATGGGACTGGCTGTAGCAGGTCTCGGACTGTTCGGACTCGGCATGGTTATGGTTTGCCTGGATCTGGCAACTGTCGTACAGTGCGTAACAGGTTTTGGATTCGGCGCTTCTTCAATGGCACTGTTCGGACGTGTCGGCGGCGGTATCTATACAAAGGCTGCTGACGTAGGCGCTGACCTGGTAGGTAAAGTTGAAGCAGGTATCCCTGAGGACGACCCTCGTAACCCTGCTGTTATCGCAGATAACGTAGGTGACAACGTAGGTGACGTTGCAGGTATGGGCTCCGACCTTTATGAATCATACTGTGGATCCATTATTTCAGCTATTACACTGGCAGCAGTTGCATCATCAGCTTCCGGCGGAATCTTCGATGAAGCAACAGCAGCTATCTTCCCGCTGATTATGGCAGCAGTAGGAATCATCGCATCAGTTATCGGCATTCTCCTCGTTAGAGGCAAGGAAGGTTCAAACCCTGCCAATGCTCTTAACGCAGGAACATACATCGCAAGTGGAATCGTAGTCATCGTATCGATTATCCTCTCCAAGGCTATGCTGGGCAGCTATGCATTTGCAATTGCAATCATCGCAGGTCTGGTTGTCGGCGTTGCAATTGGTAAGATCACTGAGATCTACACTTCAGAAGATTACAAATCAGTAAAGAAAATCGCAGAACAGTCACAGACTGGTTCAGCAACAACGATCATTTCAGGTCTGGGCGTTGGCATGATGTCAACAGTATGGCCTATCATCTGCATTTCCGTTGGTATCTTCGCTGCTTACTTCGCAACTGAGACAGTTGGTACAGGCATGGGAATGTACGGAATCGCACTTGCTGCAGTAGGTATGCTGTCTACAACTGGAATGACAGTAGCAGTTGACGCTTATGGTCCTGTATCTGACAATGCCGGCGGTATTGCTGAAATGTCAGAACTTCCTGAAGGCGTTCGTAACATCACAGACAAACTCGATGCTGTTGGAAACACTACAGCAGCTATCGGTAAGGGATTTGCAATCGGTTCCGCAGCACTGACTGCACTGGCTCTGTTCGCATCATACTCAGCAGTAACAGGTCTGTCAGCAATCTCACTGCTCAACCCGATCGTAATCATCGGACTGTTCATCGGAGCTATGCTTCCGTTTATGTTCTCAGCCTTCACAATGAATTCAGTTGGTAGAGCTGCAAACCAGATGATCGAAGAAGTTAGAAGACAGTTCAGATCAGATGATGGCATCCTGGCTGGAACCTCCAAGCCTGACTATGCACACTGCGTTGACATTTCAACTCAGGCTGCTTTGAAGGAAATGATCGTTCCTGGTCTCATGGCAATCATCGCTCCACTGGCAGTTGGAATCATCCTCGGACCTGAGGCTCTCGGCGGAATGCTGGCAGGTGCTCTGGCAGCAGGCGTACTCCTCGCTCTGATGATGGCAAATGCAGGCGGCGCATGGGACAACGCTAAGAAGTACGTTGAAGGCGGAGCTTATGGCGGCAAGGGTTCAGATACTCATAAGGCTACAGTAGTAGGCGACACAGTAGGTGACCCGTTCAAGGATACTTCCGGTCCGTCCATCAACATCCTGATTAAGCTCATGACTATCGTATCAGTAGTATTCGCACCACTGTTCGTAGCCATCGGCGGTCTGATTGGATAATCAGATCGGATTAGATTAGATTTAATCAATAAGGTAGATAGTGCTAGGTTTAACACTCAATGAGTTGAAAACCTAGCACTTTTTTATGTTTCAGAGTGTTTCGCGCCAAACCCTATGATGCTCTTCAGAACCATAGACGTGGGAGGATGCGGTGTTCGATGATGCTGCTGATTTTTTCTGTTGTGTCTATGTCTTGTTCAAAAGTCTCTATAAGATTTCCGGTATTTACAGTCCTTGTGTAATTCATGATTGATATTCTTTCAGAACTGTTGCATCGGTATATAAAGTCATCCATAAGGCCTTCGTGTTCCCAGATTATGATAGTACCGTCCGCCAGCATAATCATAAAGTCATTGAACAGTTCCACTGTTCCATCATAGGGGTCATAAGTTCTCCAAATTGATCCTCGCGAATTCAACCACTCCAGTTCAGCAGGAACAAACCATTGTGTAGTATTATTTCGCACGACAAACAGCTGTCCTTTCAAACTCCCTTTTTTAGTGAGCTGTTCTTTTAATATATCAACGAAAGGTCGTACATATATAATGTTCTGTTCCTCGTAGTGATAGGGGACGGCAAGCGAAATAAACCCATTTGTGATGTCTCGTTCGGATTTTGATCTTACTGGTTCTCCCAAAACTGTAGTAATAGGTGAGGCTGGGTCTATGTATTTTTTCTGATAATCACTTCTGAACCAATTATATTGCTTGCCAGTTAAAACGATTTTTGAAAGATCCAGATTGCCTTGTTCAAACAGTGTGACGGTTTTTTGAAGCCTTTTTAGCAATGATTGTCTTCGGCGAATATCACTGGGTTTGACGGAGTTGCTGAGTTCTAGAATCTGTTGAAGTAATTGAAGATATCTTCTGCGCGCAAGCGAGTGAACTTTGTTGTCTTTTGAGGAAATATAGCATTGCTTGCCGTTGACAACAGCGTGAAATACAACCACGCCATTAGAATTTGAAATATAAATTTTATTAGAAGGAAGACTGTTGAGTGTGTTCGTAATTCTTTTAATAGAGACTTCGGCATCTGGAATATGTAGTAAAGCTTTCTCAATAGAAACAGAGAAAGCACTTGCAGTAATAATTGATTCGTTTTTCTCAACACCCTTTTTATTCATGGACTGATCCCATAGTGAAAATGATATAATTAACAAATATGTAATTATTTTACATATATTAAACTGCGACGTCAATACAATAAAACGAAATGTATTAGTTATTTCTATATACATTTCCTTTTCTAATAGTATTGTTTAGAATCAACGCCTGTACACCTGTTATAACGGGAGATGATTTAGATTTTGTTAGAAATACTTATGAATCATACGATTAACTAAGCTTTTTGCAGTTGATGATGTGCATCGAAAGGCTTCAAACCGATGTTTATATTAGATAATCATTACTTGTTAGTATTTTCTAATGGTTTTCGCTCATAACGAATGCGAACCGTACCTAAGATCAGTGGCCGCGTCTCCAGAAGTTGCGTGTGAACAGGATGATGATGGTGAACAGTTCCAGTCTTCCAATGATCATGAGTGCACTGAGGTAGATCTTCAGGCCAGGATGGAAGAAGGAGAAGTTGCCCATAGAAGCTCCGTAACCGAAGGACGCTCCGGTGTTGGAGAGCATGCAGATGGTCGAAGTGAAGCTGGTCTCCATGTCGAGCCCCTGCAGTGAGAGGACGAGACCGGAGAACAGGAACAGACCTGCGAATGTGAACAAGAAAACTGTTATGCTCGATACGACCGGTGCAGAGATGGCGCTCTTGCCGAGCTTGACTGCAACGATGGAACGAGGGTGGACTCTGCGCACACATCCGCGTGCAATCATCTTGAGCATAACAAGAATACGAACGACCTTGATGGAACCCGCCGTCGATGCGGAGCAGCCACCGATGAACATGATCATGAGCAATATCAGCTGGCATATGGTTGGCCAGGTCAAATAAGGCGTTCTGGTATAGCCGGCTGTCGTCGCGAAGCTGACTACCTGGAAGAAGGAATCACGAAGCGCAGGACCAACTCCTTCATGCTTGAAGTAGATCAGGCCGCTGGTGCAGATGATCGTTGCGCCGGCAATGATGATACCGTAGGCGCGCAGCTCGAGATCCTTCAGCAGATAAGAAGGTTTGCCTGTCAGCGCATAGTGATACAGAACGAAGTTGACCGCCGCGAGCAGACAGAAGATGGAGATCACGAGCTCGATATAAACACTTCCGTAGTAAGCGATGCCTTGTGGGTGGACGAGAAGTCCGCCGGTGCTGATGCTTCCGAGCGTTGTGATGACACCGTCATAGAGCGGCATCTTACCTGAAAGCATGAGCAGCAGAAATTCTATGACAGTGAAAGAAAAATAAGTCAGGTATAGTGCCTTTGCAGAATCGCTCATACGTACGGTTGTCTTCTCCATGACCGGACCGGGCATTTCTGCGCGGGCGATGACCTGCCCGTTGATGCCGAGTGCCGGAAGGAGTGAAATGATAAATACAAGAATACCCATGCCGCCGAGCCAATGGGAAATGGCTTTCCACAGCAGGAGGGCGCGGTTTGTCACTCCGTGTACGGCAACGGTACAGCCTGTCGTCGTAAACCCGGACGTCGATTCAAAGAAAGCATCGACATAGTTATCGAGGAATCCCGACAATAAGTACGGGAAGGCGCCCACAATGGAAGCGATGATCCAGCAGAGGGCAACAACAAGGTAGCCCTCTCTGGCACCAAACCGTGAACGTCCAGTCTTGATGAACGTGGTCATAAAAATACCCAGAGCGAGGGTGAACGGTGCGCAGATCCTAAATGCAAAGGCAATATCTCCGTCATGGACAACTTCTGCGTAGATCCAAGGGAAAACCTCCGCGACACCGATAATCAACATGATGAATCCTATGATCCGGAATATTGCTCTGTAGTTTGTTACTTTTGTTTCCATCTAATGAGCCCTCCAGAATCCAGGTGTCAGCATGACAAGAATCGTATAAAACTCAAGTCTGCCGGCGATCATGATAAACGACATGAATATTTTGGTCAGTATGCTGAAATCCCCAAAGTTTCCATTGATTCCGATCCATCCGAAGCACGGTCCTACGTTGTTCATCAGCGAGAAGGTTGCCGTGAAGCAGTCCACCATCGGAATATTCTCCAGCGCCATGACAAAAGCACCGATGAAGGCAATGATGACGAAGAGGAACATGTGATTGGAAACGGCTGATACCGTATCGTTTGGAAGATCTTTGTGGTTTAGTTTTACAGGTTTGATTACGTTTGCATGCAGCCTTGTCTGAATACCGTGAAGAACAAGTTTTCCAAGCACAACCAGACGGACGACTTTGTTGCCGCTGCTTGTCGAGGAAGAACAGCCTCCGATGATCATGAGCATAACAAGCAGCATCTGCGCAAAGGCAGGCCACAGGGTATAGTTATCAGATACAAATCCAGTTGTGGTCAGCATGGATACGACCATGAATGCTGAGTTTGCCGCTTCGCCTGGATGTGACCAACCGGTCTCAATGAAGAACAGTCCCGCAAATACAAGTACAAAGGCAATTAGCATGATGCCCCAGTAAGCCATGAACTCAGTATCTTCTGAGAAGGCTCTGATTCCTCTGCGGGAGAAGGAATAGAACATGGTGAAGTTTGTTCCCGCTATGATCATGAAGAACACGATGACAATACGGATAAATATTCCGTCAAAGTGCATCAGACCATCATTATAATTGGAAAAACCACCTGTACTTACGGTGCCAAGCGCGTGGATCACCGCGTCAAAAGCGCCCATACCGCCAATCATGAGAAGGATCGCCTCAATCAGTGTCATAAGGGAATATCCGAGGAACAGACCGAGGAAGATTCTTTTGATTTTCGGTGTGATGCTGTTGATTTTTACAGAAGGGCTGTCTGGTTCCGCAACGCTTGTCCCATTGATTCCAAGACTTGGCATCAGTGCTATCGCGAAGACAAGAATACCGAGCCCGCCAAGCCAGGAAGTCAGAGACCGCCATAAGAGGATACCGTTTGGAACGGATTCCACGTTGTCGATGATCGTGGCGCCTGTTGTCGAGAAGCCGGAAGCAGATTCAAAGAAAGCGTCAATCGGATTGGTGATGACATCGGCGAAATAATAAGGAAATGCGCCGAAAACGGAAGCTGCGATCCAGATCGCGGCCAACAGGAGATATCCATCACGGACGGTCGGCTCTTTGCGTATATGCCGCAAAAGCAGGAATAAAGCCATGCCGACGATGAAACCGACCCAGATTGCGTGGAACAGTCCGGCTGCCGCATGGTTCTCGCCATAAAATACACACACGAAAACAGGTGGCAACATAGCAAAGCTAAGTACCACCGTAATGATTCCCAGTGATTTAAATAAAGCCCCAAATGTGCAGCGCATGTTAAATCCTTCAGGTCAGTTAAAGACCCTTGAAGAATCCAAGCTTGCTGGAATCCTTAAGAAGCTTTTCGGTGCTTGCAATATCACTAATAAGACTCAGCATAAGAAGCCTGTCATCTTCTTCTATTACTGTATCGCCGTTCGGTATAATAACCTGATTTCCTCTATGGATCGCTGCGATGATGACGCTCTTCGGCAGTTCAAGCTCTTTGAGCGGCACACCGAGAATATCCATGTGCGGAGTGGCGTATACTTCCATGATTTCAGCCTGGCCCTGTATGAGCTGTGAAGAAAGAACCTTCTTGTTGCCCTGTACAAGACGCAGGATGATACTTGTTACGATATCGATAGGATTGAGCGCCATATCAATGCCCATGGCAGAGATGATTTCCGCATAACTTCTGCGGCTTACCTTGGCGATAACATCCTCTATTCCATGCTGTTTGGCGGTAAGCGCCAGAAGCAGATTGTCTTCATCGAAGCCTGTGCACGTTACGACGGCATCCATTCCATCCAGATTCTCTTCCTCGAGAAGCTGCAGGTCCGTTGCGTCGCCGTTGAGCACCATAACATCATCAAGATGCGTTGAAAGATAAAAGCATCTGTTCTTGTCACGCTCAACGATTTTGACGGATGCACCGTAATCGGAAAGCTTTTCTGCAAGATAGAAGCCAGTCTTTCCGCCGCCCATGATCATGACTTTCTGGAGATCCGTGTATTTGCCTCTCTCATGCACTTTTTTACTAAGCGCCTGGATCGGTTCTCTCTCCCCTACGACGTAAAGACCATCATCCTTTCCGATGACATCTCCGCCGTGCGGGATGATGACTTTGCCGTTTCTGGAAATACCAACAGCCAGCATGCCGGGAAGCACATTTGCGAACTCCGTAATTGGGAGGTCGATCAGAGCCTTGTATCTGTTGGCATTGAACTCAAGCAGAGAGATTTTTCCCGATGAGAAAATGCCGTTGCTCAGTGTGTACTTCTCAACCAGATACTTGTAGATTTCGTTGGTGATTTCCAGGTCAGGGTTGATGATGTAGTCAACATTCATCAGGTCCTTGATGAACTGGAGTTGCCGCATGTGTTCAGGGTCCCTGACTCTGGCGATGACTTTGCCGCAGCCGAGCTTCTTGGCAAAGGAACAGATAACAAGATTGGTCTCATCGTTATCCGTTGTCGCAATCAGAAAATCATAGGAAGAAATACCGATGTTTCTGAGAGCTCTGACTTCCTTTGCGTTGGCTGTTACCGTCAGCACGTCAATGTGCGAACTGACCTTCTGCAAAAGATAATCATCCGTATCTATAATTGTTACAGCGTGGTCGCCGCCGAGAAGCGTATTCGTTACAGCCATCCCGAGTTTGCCGGCGCCAACAATTGCTACTTTCATTCCGTATTCTCCTTTATCTAAAAACACACCATATTATACAACGATTCCCCGGGAATTCAAGTTGAATGTAGTATTTTGTACATGGTACAATAAATGGGTTACAGAGGGAGAGCAAACTAGTGGAAATCAAAAGGATCATAGGCGGAATACTTCAGGCGAACTGCTACATTATCAGCCCATCGCAAAGAGGTGATGAAAAAGCAGCTGTGAAGGAGAAGGCGCCTTGCTTTATCATCGACCCTGGATATGACCCGGGGAAGATCATCAAATACATAAAGAACAAAAACCTTTCACCGGAAGGTATCATACTCACACACCATCATGTGGATCACAGCGGGTATGCGGACCGGGTCCGCAAAGAGCTTGACTGTCCGATCATGATCCACAGGGAGGATGCGGATAGATTTGCGGAAGGCGCAGACATCTTTCTGGAAGACGGTGACGTACTGACTTTGTGCAAAGACAGCAAATACTGCAAAGACAACGGTAACGGCTGCGGCCAAGGCAACGGTGACAGCTGCGCCAAAGGAAAAGAACGCGGCACGGTGAAACTGACAGTACTGCACACTCCGGGACATACCAGAGGCGGAATCTGCCTGATGGCGGCCAGAGACAGGATTTGCTTCACAGGAGACACCATATTCAATGTAGATCTGGGAAGAACGGACCTTGATGACGGCAGCTATGAGGAGATGGTGAGCAGCATCATGAATGTCATAGATAAATGGGAAAACGATATCACCATTTATCCCGGACATGGTGACCCTGCCACCATGAAAAAAGTAAGAAAAATCAATTTGGAATTTCTGGAGATCGTAAATGGCAATTAAACTGATCGCTTTAGACTTAGACGGAACAACATTAAACAAGGAAGGAAAACTCAGCGAGGGAAACAGAAGAGCGCTGCAGACAGCCGCTGACCGGGGCGTGAATATCGTCATCGCTACGGGACGGCCGTTTTGTGCTTTGCCGCAGGAGATTCTGGAATTCGATCCGGTTCGTTATGTGCTTACATCAAACGGAGCAATGATCACGGATTTGCATGAGGGCAGGGCGTTTTATGAAAACTGCATCGCACCTCATGCGGTAGAGGCGGCTGTGGAAATGCTTGAACCTTTGGATTATATTCTGGAGACCTTCATAGAAGGACAGGCCTACATAGAAGGGTGGTACTACCGTCAAGTGGATGAGACCAGAGAGAGCTTCCGGGGAGTAGATTACATTCTGAACACCAGAAAACCTGTAGACGATTTTTACCAGTTTATGCTGGATAACAAGGACAAGCTGGAGAATATCAATGTGAACTTTACAGATTTGTCTGAGAAGCCGGCGATGAAAGTCAAGTTAGAGACACTGCCGGATGTTACGATCACGAGCTCCTTCGACCACAACCTTGAAATCGGCGGTGCAACGACCAGTAAGGCAGAGGCGCTCAGGCAGATGGGAAATCTGCTCGGCATAGACCGGTCAGAGATGATGGCCGCAGGAGACAGCCCAAATGATATGGCGATGATGAAGGCGGCGGGCGTTGCCGTTGCAGTCGGAAATGCGAAACCGGAGGTGAAAGCCATTGCTGATTTCATTGCTCCGGATCACGATCAGGATGGCGTGGCGGCAGCGGTGGAAAAATATGTGATCGATTCTGACGATGACAATCAATAACCCGAATTGCAGAAAAAAAGGACCTGCTACAACGGCAGGTCTTATTTATAGATAAGAATTGGAAATAAAATACATTAATACTTGATATTACCATTTGCTGGGAGTATAATTCGCATATCAATTCCAGAAAAAAAGAATTGCATGATGCACGAAAGGAGATATTTATGGACAAGCGGGTATTCGGACAGATTGGAGAAAACACGGCGGCGGATGTGCTGCGCGCCAAGGGGTATAGAATTCTCAAACAGAATTACCGCTGCAGGTATGGGGACGTTACCACGCAAATATTGATACAGACTAATTCTCGGGGGCATCCGCTGAACGTATTAGTTCCAAGGCGTTTAGAGGATAAATGCTCCCGATATTCTTTCAAAAAAGTATCTTATCCCATAGACAGATCAAGGTCAGACAAATAATCCGTTTAAGTATGTGTACATCTACATTATAGGAGTTTATACCAAAACAGGTGTAAACGTCCTTTAAATCACGCCTCAGAGCGTAGGAAGGGGTGTTCTATGAAGAACCAGAGACAGATCAAAGTGCATGAAAGAAGAAAAAGCAGATGGGATCCGTCCGTGCCGGAGATCCAGCTCAAGGGACAATGGCTCAGCCAGTTCGGTTTTGCTGCCGATGAGTACGTTGATGTGAAATGCGAGGAAGGGAAGATAACCATCACTCCGAAAGCCGAACGCTGATCTCATCTTGACTATCTGAAAGAACGGAGTCATATATCGTCATGCGAAAGGAGACAGACGATATGCGACTTACAGAAATAGAGAAAACGGAAATCAGGAAACAGCGCGTTGAAGGTATTGGATATTTAAGAATCGCAAACTCGATGGGAATATCGGTCAACACGATAAGGAGCTTTTGTAAGAGGAATGACCTCGTTGGACGGGCAAGGAAGAAAGACGGAGTGCAGCCGTGCAAGTGCTGCGGAAGTCCTGTCCGGCAAAACCCCGGCAGGAAGGAAAAGAAATTCTGCTCTGACGAGTGCCGGGTGAAGTGGTGGAATGCCCATCAGAACCAGGTGAGCAGAAAAGCAGTGTATGAGTTCACCTGTGCATATTGCGGGAAGAGCTTCACCGTTTATGGTAATAATCACAGAAAGTACTGCAACCATGACTGTTATATCGCCGACAGATTTGGAAAGAGCATCAAATAATAAAAACACGACATTTAATACTACATTTTCCTTGTTAATACTACAAAAGTGTGCTATGCTACATTTGAGAAAGGAACAAGGAAATGAAATCATATAGTGTAAAAGAAATATCCGAACTGCTTGGGACAAATCCAGAAACAGTTCGCAGATGGATTAGGAATGGGAAACTGGTAGCTGATCAGGCATCGCGGAAAGGCGGTAACTCTGTTACAGAGGCAGAGCTGCAACAATTTTTGAAGAGGACCCCGAAGTATGCGACAATCGCAGCAGGCGGTCTTGCTGCAGCGGCACCCTTTGTGGGGTTGCCAATTGCCATCGGAGGAATGATCGGCGGGGTTCTTGGTCTCCTTGATGGGAGTATAAAAGCGAAAGATATACAGTTAGAGGCCCAGGATGTTATAAAAGCACTTACCGACAATATCGGACAGTGCACTGAAAATATAAAGCGCAAGCAAGAGGCGATCGCTCAGTTGGAGAAGGAAATCGAAGCAGAAGAAGCACAGATCTCCGCATTGAAAAATACTATCGCCCAGGTCGAGAGTCATCTGAATGAGTAAGGATATGGAGGTTCATAATGGCAGTATATCAGGAAGCGTTTTTTATCCCAGAAGACATTGCAACGGGAGTTCTCACAGGAAAATATAAGATTTTCGGCGGAGTGGTTCGTCATGCAATCGGTCCCAACAAAGGGCAGATAGTAAAACACTTGAAGCCGATAGATGTGAAAGAAGCTGATGCTGCAAAGGGTGTGGTTGCTAAAGGTGTGGAAATCGTAAAGGCAAATCCCAAAGCTGCATTACTGGTCGGAGCAGGTGTGGCGGTGGCCGGAGTAGGGACATTCGTCTACAAAAGGGTAAAAAGCAGGGAACCAGGGGTTCTTAAAGTTTTCAGAGGTGCGCTGGATGAATACATTGACGCAATCAGAAACGGTGCCCTTGATATCGATATCATCAACGACATGGAAGAGGCGCTCCAGGAACTGAAAGATCATAAAGACTATATGAAATTTAGTGTACAGCTATCGGCTGAGGATATTGAGATCCTTGTTGGGAAGATTCAGGATTATACGATCAAACTTGCTGCTGACAATGATGTCGATATAAGCGAGTTTGAATATGAAGAGGCTGATGACGCAATTATCAACCTCGAGAAGTATCTGAATGTACAGAGAAAAGTTTTTGAAGAGGCCGCATAATACGGGTGCGTTGAAGGGAGAGATGTTATATGGGGCTGTTCAGTAAATTGTTTAAGGACTCGTTAGGTACTTTCATAAAGTCTGCTACGTTAGAGGAACTCGAGGATGCCTACGAAGTAAGGCGTCAGCAATGGCTGAAAGACGGAGGCGGAGACCGCACTCCGGAAATGGAACGGTTGAACAGAGCGATAAGCAAAAAAGCGGCTGAGCTTTGGGAGAAAGATCCTCGCCGTAACACAGATCCAAATTTCCGTTGGACTGATGCTAACCGCTGGGATAAGGATTAATAGATATGTTCCCTATAACGGTGCATGTCGAGACGGTTGTCTTGCTTTCCAAGGGCGAGGTCGACTCGAAAAAGATTCGGGTTGAGTTCTCTTTGGAAGATATGGATATGTCCGAATTTCAGGATGGGGCAACCTACACGCAGATCAAGGACTATGTACTGGAACATAGCGGATTAAAGGTGTCTAACCTGTATATCTCACAGATTAAGCGGAAATGTGGGATTGAGGTTGGCAAGAACTACAATCTGCCAAAATCCGAAGATTCCAGACAGCCCCTGTGTCCGCCAGAAAAAGAGAAAGCAATCCGAGAAGCATTCAAATATTTTGGGATAATCTAACATCCCGTAAAATGGAGGTTTCTTATGGATAGATTGATTTCTTGTGAGTTTAACATGGATACCGCTTGTGTGGAGCTGAAATTCTTTGATGGCAGCATGATTGCCATTGATACCATCGCCGTGGAGAATGAAGTTGCTGACAATATGTATCAGCGGTCAGAGCTTGACTATCTGATTTACACTGACCCGATTGGATATGCAGACTTGATTTTGAACGGCAATCCTGAAACCTATTTGAAAACTGTAACTGAATATAAGCCTTTAGAAAGCTGATTATTTTGCCGCCCGTGGGAGATATCTCACGGGCGATTTTTATGAACAAAAACGCACATTTGTATTGACCGAATCGGTTATTCGTGATATAGTATAGCAAAATAACCGAATCGGTTATTTGTTGGAGGTTATTATGGAAAAATTTTTAGCACTTTCTGACGAAAAGCAAACCTTAATTAGAAATGCAGCACTATCTTGCTTCTCTCAGCATGGATACGAAAAAGCATCGATTAACGACATTGCAAAAATGGCGGGCATCTCTAAGGCATCCCTTTTTCAATATTTTGGTACAAAGCAAAACCTCTATGAATATCTGGTTGAACACAGCAGCACACAAATGAAAGCAGCTTATCAGGAACAGGCGTTATATGCAAACGCAGATTTCTTTGATCGTGTACAGCAAGCCATAATCATGAAGATAGATAATTTGAAAAAGAATCCCTATATCGCCGCTTTTATTATAAGTGTTGCAAAAGAGCCATCCATTGAAATTTCGGAGCACATTAAGGACTTAATGCAAGAAGGTGAAAAACACTTGCATGATCTGATGCTCCGTGATGCCGATCTGGTCAAATTCAAGCATCCCGAAGATGCGCCACTACTGTTCCGCACATTGATGCATATTGGATACGGTATTGTAGACGAGATTGAAGGTGTGTCAGATTTTGATAGAATCGTGTGCGAAATGGAGAATATTCTGAAAATGTTAAAATATTATTTCTACAAGGAGGAATATTTATTATGAAACAAGCGGTGATAATGTTAGATGGACTGACAAAAAGTTATGGAAAGCACAGAGGTATTGAAAATCTCACATATTCCGTTCTGCCGGGCGAAATCTTTGGTTTTATCGGTCCTAATGGTGCTGGTAAAACAACAACAATTCGCACTTTGATGGGCTTGCTCAAACCCACAAGCGGCAATGCTACGATTTTCGGCCTTGATTGTACGCAGCATGCTGCAGAAATCGCAAAGAACGTGGGATATCTTCCCAGCGAGAATTGCTATTATAATAATTTGAAAGTGAAAGAGCAGTTACAATATACTGCAGATCTGTATGGTGTTAACTGCCATGACAGAATAGAAGAACTGGCTGAGAGACTGAATCTGGATTTGTCCAGAAAAATCGGAGATTTGTCTTTAGGCAACAAAAAGAAAGTTGGCATCGTGTCCGCTTTACTACCTTCTCCAAAACTTCTGATTCTGGATGAGCCTACCAGCGGCCTTGATCCACTCGTCCAACAGACATTCTATGAAATTCTTCGAGAAGAAAACAGCCGTGGAACAACCATTCTGTTTTCCTCTCATGTGTTGAGCGAAGTGCAGAAGCTATGTGATCGTGTATGTATTCTGAGAGAAGGTCGTCTCATTGCTATACAGTCCATGAAGGAATTGCGTGAAAACGGGTATAAAAAGATTTCGCTTTCCACCGAGGAGCCTGTCCCTGCGCAGTTCTTCGACATCCCAGGAATTGCCAACCTGGAACAGAATCAAAATTCCATTTCTTTTATGTTTAATGGCAATGTTATGACCATCATGGAAAAACTACATAAACTACCTTTGGTTGATATTCTGATTGAAGAACCGTCTTTAGAAGAGATCTTTCTTCATTATTACGAATGAGAGGTGACACTATGACTGTATTTCATTATGAGTGGAAACGTAGTCGAAAATATA
Organism: Bacillota bacterium; assembly: GCA_017431785.1. Classification (GTDB taxonomy): domain Bacteria; phylum Bacillota; class Clostridia; order Peptostreptococcales; family Anaerovoracaceae; genus Lentihominibacter. Next base: position 134,809 of record JAFRKJ010000008.1, read on the forward strand.
TTCTGATTTGGGGTCTTTCCCTTGCCGTTTGTATTTTCTCTATGATACCTGTCTATTACAGCATGATTGAAACGCCAGAGCTTCTGCCTAAAAACTTTGCAGAGGGTGGATTCTTTGAAACTGTCGGCATCTCTCTCGCACTGCTCTTGGAACCTCTGGGAATGTATGGATTTCTTAATGCGTTTTTTGCTTTGGCAGGCGGAATTTTCGGGATGCACTTTGCCTTATCCCTGTTTACAAAAGAATGTACCGAAAACACAGCAGAATACCTGTTCACAAAACCCTGCGGGCGTATTCAAATTTATAAAGGAAAGGTGCTTTGTCTACTTGTCGGCACATGCATTACGAGTGCTGCATATATCCTTGCGTCTTTTATAGCAATGATTGTGTATGAATCTGGCTTCTCTATGTTAGAATTTATTCTGTTGGCTGGCTCCTTCCCACTTGTTACTTTGATTTTTGGAGGGATGGGAGTATTGTTAGGATGCTGGCATCCTAACAATCGTTCTCCTTTGCTGACAGCATCTTTGGCTGTGTTTATGGGATACTGTATTACAGCTTTTTCAAGAACGATTGGAAGCAGAATAATAAGTTACCTCTCTCCATTTTCGTTTTTTCATCCAGCTCACATTCATGAGAACTCTTTTTATGAATGGGATTATTTTCTGTGGTATGTGCTTCTACTCACTGTATTTTTCTTCCTGTCTCGTAAGATTCTGATGAAGAAAGACATTAAATTAGCAGTATAGGGGGGGGAACAACATGATATCATTGATAAAAAAGGAACTGAAACTTACAAGGAAAATACTGTTGATATGGCTTGGAATAATCATTCTTCTTTGTGTCTTTGCGTACATAGAGTATCTTTCCTTAAAAGACAGGTTACCGATTCTGGTAGAAATGCTAAACGACTTTCCAAGAATTTTGATGGTGATGTTTGGTGTTAGTGAAGATCTTAACACTGCATTGGGTTGGTATGGCTGTATTTATTTTTGGGTGGCAATCCTCGCTTATTCCTATGCGATTTATCTGGGCATTTCAAGCATTGCAAAAGAAAAAACGCAAGGAACAGCAGAATACCTATTCACAAAACCTTTAGGCAGAAATCAGATTGTTATAGGAAAAGCTGCCGCCAACGTATGTAATTTATTTATTCTTGCAGCTGTCAGCGGTGTATGTAATTACTATACTGCAATCGCTCCTCTGGGTGGACTGGATCAAAAGAATGCGGCTCTGTTGACAACTGTTGGGCTTTTTCTGACGGAAATCATATTATACTCGATTGGTTTTTGGGTATCCAGTCTCTGCAAATCCTACAAACAGGCTATGCTTTTTGGCTTTGGCGCTTTAATAGTATTTTACTGTATTTATTTTGTGGCAGAATATTTGTGTATTCCGGCTCTGTTTTATTTAACACCTCTAAAATACTTTGATGTATATGCAGTGGCTAAAGATGGTATCTCCCTTATGTTCCTGCTGATTTCAGGGGTGATTACTTTCCTATCAATTTTCCTTGCAAAGAATCGGTGGGCAGGCAAAGAAATGTA
>JAFRKJ010000085.1 GCA_017431785.1 Bacillota bacterium
AATGCGTCCTTACTAAGTTCCCGTCCCCTGGTATCGATTGCTCTCACATAGTGGGTTTCGCTGCCGATGTCGCATCCGAGGATTAGCATGTCATCACTGATAAATCGTTAAGGAAAGAATCGAAGGTGGTGCAAACGAAAAAGCAGCATTGCGCTTTCCGATAACTGCCCTTTCGTTTGCATCAATTTCGATTTTTCCTGGTTGAACAAAGCGCGTCCGGGTTGCCGTTATATATGGGTTTTCAATCAGACCGCTTCTGTTCAGAGTGTAGCATGGATCCTCTGATAACTGTACTGTTTTATACGAGAAAACTGTGACGACTGCATCAGAAATAAGCCTTTAAAAAGGCTTCACAGGATCCGTATTCAGTTTCAAGGTGTCAGCAGAGCAGATGCGGTTCTGGCCGGAGCAAAGACGGATCAACCCTTATCGGCATGATCCTTCCTCCACAGGATGAGCATTTACAGACATCCTTATTATAGAGAAGACGGATGATTGCCGGGGCATCCAGATCCTTCAGCCGGGACAGATACTTTTTGCAGCCAAGAAGGTTCCTGCACAGAGTAATCTTACGATTCTTATTCCGTGAAGACAAAAGCCCATAATGACGAACTCGAACAAACCTTTTGGGAGGAACATGCATCAGGAACCGGCGGATGAATTCTTCACCGGTGATTGTGACCTCTTTCCATTGTCCCTGGTTTTTGTAATCCTTAGCAGTAAAGGTAACAGTGCTGTCCGTCATGCTTTTAATGCGGTAATTACTGATTGCGATCCGGTGGGTATACTTCCCAAGATATTTGATAACGGACTCTGCGCCATCAAACGGTTTCTTGCAGTAAGGGATCCATTCTTTGCTGTAACAGGAGTCCAGCAGTTCCTTGAACGCATAGTGGTTTTTGAAGCACTCCGCGTTGCCGTGGAATTCAAGCTTTCCGTCTTCCCAAAGGTGATTCAGCTCCGCAAGATACTTGCCGCGGAAAAGACGTGAAACGACCCGGATGGGGAGAAAGAAATCTTCCCCATTGTCTTTCCAATGGTTTTTGGGGTCAAGACCGCCGCCAAGCACAACGGCATGGATGTGGGGATGGAAGTTCATTTCACTCCCCCAGGTATGGAGAATGCAGATATATCCGATATCAGCACCGAGATATTTGCTGTCGGAAGCCAGCTCCCGCAGTGTATCAGAAGATGCGTGATACAGGGCATTATACAGAAGCTTCTGGTTGCTGTAAATGACAGGATTTAATTCCTCCGGGACAGTGAAGACCACATGGAAGTATGGCGCATCCAGTACATCTTCCCGGCGGGCGTCCACCCACTTTTCCTTTGGAAACTCCTGGCACATGGGACAGCACCGGTCGCGACAGGAGTTATAGTGGACGGAAATACAGCCGCAGTCTTCACACACACTTACGTTGACGCCAAAAGCACCTGTTTTGCAGTTTCGGATGTGATAAGCTGCTTTTCGCTGAGCCGCGGAGAGTTCATGAGTTTTCGTGTACTCGGGATAAAAGCGGTTGAATACATCCTGAATTGTGCAATTGTTCCTCATGATTCGCCACCCTTCGGGCCATCAAAAGGACTGCGGATTCCGAGCAGACTCTTATTACTGACATGGACATATACTTCTGTAGACCTCGGGTCCACGTGTCCGAGCAGTGCCTGAATATATTTAAGGTCAACACCGTTTTCAAACAGATGGCTGGCAAAGCTGTGCCGGCAGCAATGACTGGTTACATGCTTTGTAATGCCGGCTCTGGATGCACTTTTCTTGAAATACTGATTGATGCTGTTCTTATCAAGATAAGTTCCGGTCCACGAGCTCGGGAAAAGAATATCTCGTGGTCTGCCGCACTGAAACCAGTATTCGGTCAGCAGATCGAGGTTGCGGTCAGAGAGGATTGTATATCGGTCCCTTCGGCTCTTGCTTTCGCGGACATGAATAGTTCTGTTGGTGCGGGATATATCATCATAATGAAGATGTACGACTTCCGACACTCTCAAGCCGGAAGAATACATGGTGGCGATGATCGCTTTGTGTTTAAGGTTAGGCGTATGATCAATAATGCTCTGTATTTCATCCCTTGACAGAACAGTAGGCAAAGAGCGGTTCAGCTTCATCCTAGGAATGTCCTCATCGTCCCAATTCATCTTCAGAATTCGTTTATAGAAGAAACGGATCGAAGCGTGATAATGGTTATAAGTCTGAGGTGACAGTCCACTGAGCCGTTTTTCTGTCAGGAATGCATCAACGTCATCAGTCGTGAGGGCAGAGACATCTTTATTCACAGTGCGCAGGAAGTAGTCTACGGAATTACAGTAAGCGTTGATAGTATTTTCTTTTAAGTTTCGCCTTTCCGCTTCGTTGCGGATCTGGGCAAAAATGTCTTCGTACATAAAAACCTCCTTGATAGTAGTGTCTGCAGATACAACTACCTATCCAGGAGGGGCATTGGCATCATAATTCCGATTGCGGAAGACGCCTGAAAGTGCTATTCTTTTCATAGGCAGTGGGGCTCTCCGTATTCAGTTGTTTGGTGTGGTAACTTAACAATACCGAATTACGTAGAGTTTTTCCACTGCTTTTTATTTGATGGCAAAGTAAAACTGCGCCACAGCCCTGGCAGGCCATCGCGCAGCGATTTTGTTCAACTGGAATTTATTATTGCAAATCCTCAATAAATGATTGCATACGGTCAGTTAATATTAAGTTGAACAATTATTACCTGATTGGATATGTTCATCTATATGAATCACTCGTATATTAAAGATCAGATATGATCCTCCACCCAGTCC
>JAFRKJ010000086.1 GCA_017431785.1 Bacillota bacterium
ATCATATTTCTTTGCAAGCAGTTTTATCATCGTTGATTTGCCTGCATAGGCCGTACCAGTAATAAAATACGCGTTGTCAAATCTCATGTCTTACTCCACATTCTTCGGCTCATACGGTACTGAGATGAAGTCCTTCTTTTGTGGTACAAGTAGCATACCGTCTCCACGTGGCACGAGGAAATGATATTACTGGCACATACCTCATACCTGTTCGCCCAATCCCGGATAGGAACATATCCACCATTTTGGGCACTAGGGTGTTCGCCCATGCAGTAACATATCGACAAACTGGAATTTATGTGATTCACTTCCGGTTTTCCAGGGTATCACTTGGTCTCATCTGGTAATACTGAAACTATGTAATCCAGATTGTTTTCGACCGGTAGCGTCCCGTTAATCCGGATCACAGGGCAATTAACTGTCTTAAGCCAGTCTGTGACATAAGTATCCGGCCTGCTGTCTGTCAGTGAAAACCACTTTCTTTCCAGATCATGCAGGTCACCGCCCGGAAGAATCCTGTTGCCGAATTTATGATAAGACCGATCCCTGACACGTTGGCTCCGGATATGCTTCGGAACCTCAATCAGTACAACATAATCCAATAACGCGATCAACTTGTCGCCGTAATCACCTGTTATAGATGCAAAGATGAACTGGTTGTTATTACTGATTCTTTCTTCCAGAAGCCGGATCACTTCTTCCTTGCTTCTCGGACTGGAAAACGTGTACGAAGAATCTGTCTTCGGGAAATAGAGATCTTCAACGTCAATGAACTCGTATCCCAACTTGTCTGCAAGTATTCTCCCCAACGTGCTTTTCCCGGTTCCGTTGAGTCCACAAATCATTATGCCCATTTCAAGCCCTCTTGATTAAGAAACTTCAAAGCTCATCTCATTCGCCAAATCTCGATTTGTCTTTTCATCAAACAAACGAATCATAGTTACATTGTCACTTGTATTCTCGTTCCATCTTTTCTGCGTGATAAAAGTGCTACCGTCTCGACGTGGCGCGAGTCGTGCTTATACATAAACACACTCCCGGTCACACGCATCCACTATGCGAAAAAAACGATACTATTTCTCGCGCAGGGGAACATGTCAGCGTATTTTACGGTCACAGGAACATGTCGAGGAACTGAAATTTACCGACGTATCAAAACTCCTTTCATATACTGCGTTTCATTATGCGTTTTGTATATATCCAGCTTTTCTTCTTCCGTACAACCTACCAGTATTTTGATTTCTGAATCTCTCTTCATCAAATCAACGATACACATGATGGCATCAATCTTTTTATCTCCGCTTCCGATCCATACATCAATTCCTGCACCATCCATGGAGGAGGTATTTTTTAAATATCCATAGTCAACTTTATAGATGAAGTTTGGAAATCTGGGATGAGCAGAGCCTCTGGGCCTGTCGATCACGATTTCCGAATTGCTTACCAATTCATCTAACGCTTTCCAAAAATCTTCGTTAATGCCGTCCACATTACCGCCTCCCTACATATTCCAACTTAACACCATCCCGACATACCTCAGACTGCGATCTCAAGGGTAGTGGTTTTTTGATTTCAAAGGGAAAATGGAACGATCTCCCCGCATTTTGGATACGGCGCACCGGTCACGGCTTCAATCATCATTCCATGTCCAATCACAATGACTTTTGGAGCATCAGCATATTTTTTCAACACAGGAAGAACCCTTCGCCTGATGGATGCAGCTTCTTCCCACCGGCAGCTGGAATCCGGATCATCATCTTTTGCGATTTTTGTTTCGTATTGCTCGCAAAGCTTATCCTTGTACCAGACGCCCGTTCCATCCGATATATAGCCTCGTTTGGCATACATCCACTGAACGCTTCCATATTCACCGTGGAGTCCGACGCTAAGCCATACCGTATCAGAGCTTGACTCAGTCTTTACACAGTTCCATATAAATGGAGTTCTGCTCTTTATCCTCAGAAATCAGGTACGCTGGAAAGGCTTTCTGCTGAAAACCCAGTCTTTTATACAATGCGATCGCTTTTGTGTTTTCTGGATTTGGATCGACCCAAACAATTTCTGCACCGTTTCTGAATGCTTCTTTGATAGCAAAAGATAATCCTGCCGTTGCAATTCCCCGTCCGCGCGCAAACCCAAATAGCTTGATATCCAATGCAGCGCTTTGATGTTCTTCATCAATCTCATAGAATGATTCACCACAATAATTCCCATTTTCAAATATCGAGTAGTGATTCAGAACAGGTCTGTTGGATTCAATCCACTGAAACCAACCTTTCATTTCTTCGCTTGTTTGGTGTAATCCATTTGGGAACCCAACAAACCGCATAACATCACCGTCAGCCCAAAGTCTTTGAACATTATCAATATCTTTGATATTTGTTTCCTTTATCTCAATCATCTCAAGACCTCCGCGAATGCCGATTTGTCTATTTCTTCGTCATCAATGTCACGCACTCCACGTGCCTCGGGACAATAGTATGAATAAAGAGGCACATATTCACGCTGTTGCCACGCCCCCCGGCGTCAGGAATATACCATTGACCGTTTTGTGCAGAGATCCCGGATTGATAATAATACCTCGGCAAATCGGATTTCACAGCATGTATACTGCCGGAATTTCCTGATCCTCTTTCCATAGATCTTTCTTTTCTTCAAATCCGAACGAGAGGTACAGCTTTCTCGCTGCCTCATTTTCCGGTTCATAAGAGAGCCAGCAGTATTCCGCCTTCCTCGATAAACTTCGCCTTCAAGTCTCTCTCGACGTTGTTTTGCAGCATCGGTTTACCTCCTAACATCTTAACTCATAACTAAATAATTATATCATGATTATGTTCACATTACTATCCCCCAAATGCAGAAAAGACGGCTACTAAGGAGCGCCTCTTGAATCCTCTGTCTTCATGCCATCACACCCATCTCATTCCCGCTCTTGAACATGACCACCAGCCTGTCATCGTAGACCGTGATCTTCTCG
>JAFRKJ010000087.1 GCA_017431785.1 Bacillota bacterium
AAAGGCAAGTCAGGCATTAATGTGCGCTTTTGAAGATTTCAGGCAATAAAACAGCGCATCCCTATGAATTCTTTCATGTGGATGCGCCGTTTTCTTTGATTTGTCGTGCGGCTGTCACCTTAACTTAATGACATTGGCGTTCAACGCGGGGCTTCATCTTTTTTTGAACGATTTCGATCAGAACATCTTGACGATGTCATCTTTCTGGGCGAAGCCCACAATCTGATCAGCAACCTCACCATTCTTGAACAGGAACAGTGTAGGGATAGCCGTCACATTGTACTGCATCGCAAGGACAGGCTCCTCATCGACATTGACTTTGCCGACCTTGACTTTTCCTTCAAACTCTTCCGCGATTTCCGCAACGATCGGGCCGACCATCTTGCATGGGCCGCACCATGTTGCCCAGAAATCCACCAGTACAGGGACGTCCGATTCAAGAACTTCTGCCTGGAAGTTATCCTTTGTGATTGTAATCTCTGCCATTATATAACCCTCCTGTTTTTTCTTTCTGTTTGGTTGCTTCATTATAGTACATATCTGCCGATCAGTCCACCGTCAGTCGCTGCTCATTTATGTTATAATGCTTTTGTATTGAACGGAGGCAGTCATGGATAGACTCTTTAAACTGAAAGAAAACCACACGACCGTGAAACGGGAGATCGTCGCAGGCATTACGACCTTCATGACCATGGCGTATATTATCGCAGTCAATCCGAACATTCTGGCAGATGCGGGCATGAATCCGCACGCGGTGCTGATTGCCACATGTCTGGCATCGACGATAGGATGCTTTTGCATGGGGTTCATGGCGAATCTGCCTTTCGCACTGTCAGCGGGTATGGGACTGAACGCATTTCTTGCCTATACTGTTGTGCAGAGCATGGGTATCTCCTGGCATGTGGCCCTGATGGCGGTATTCTGCGAAGGGCTGATTTTCGTTCTGCTGTCCCTGACCAACGTGCGGGAAGCCATCTTCAACGCTATTCCGATGTCGCTGAAGAACGGCGTCTCCGTAGGAATCGGCCTGTTCATCGCTTTCATCGGACTGCAGAATGCGGGTCTTTCTGTCGATGCGTCGACCACGCTCGTCACGATTACAAGTTTTCGGGACGATTTCGGGACCCATGGCATCTGCGCTTTGCTTGCACTCTTCGGTCTATGTGTCACAGCGATTCTCTATATCAAAAAAGTCAAGGCCTCCATCCTGTTCGGCATCATCGTCACATGGGGTGTCGGCATGATCTGTCAGCTGATCGGCCTGTATGTGCCGAATCCGGATGCGGGCGTCTACAGTCTGTTCCCGGCGGCCATCGTCAGTTTTGATTTTTCGGCCATCGGCGACACCTTCGGTCAGTGCTTCCATACAGACTTCCGCGGTGTCGGTATCTTCAACTTCATCGTCGTCATGTTCTCGTTCCTCTTCGTGGACATGTTTGATACCATCGGCACTCTGATTGGGGTCAGCGCAAAGGCAAAAATGCTCGATGAAAACGGGCGCCTGCCGGCCATCCGTCCGGCGCTCCTGTCTGATGCCATCGCCACCACATGCGGCGCGGTTCTGGGCACATCGACGACGGGAACGTATGTGGAATCCACAGCGGGCATTGCGGTCGGAGGACGCACAGGACTCACCGCGGTTACGACAGGTTGTCTGTTCCTGCTGTCCTGCCTGTTCTCGCCGCTGTTCACTGCGATTCCGTCTTTCGCTACGGCACCGGCGCTAATCATGGTAGGATTCCTCATGTTTGAAGGAATCCGGGAGATCAAGTTCTCGACCGAGGTGATGACTGACACGATCCCGGCTTATCTGTGCATCATCACCATGCCGCTGTTCTACAGCATCTCCGAGGGCATCTCCTTCGGCGTCATTTCCTATGTGGTGATCAACCTGCTCTGCGGCAAGCGCGACAGAATCACGGTGATCATGTACGTGCTTGCGGTGCTGTTCATCCTTAAGTACGTATTTCTGTAAGGGCGGCCGCCTGAAAAAAAGTACTTGCACCACCGAAAGCCCTCATGTATAATGTACGAGCGCGTGTGGGCGAAGCGGCCTGCAATGCGCAGTCGATAGATATTAACGGGTGGTCCTCTGGTTTGCGTCGCAGGCACAGTATCTGCATAAGGCACCAAGAACATGCCGAAGGGAAGGAGGAAGAGCGATGGACGTATTGAGCTCAGTAACAAATGAATATATGAAGTCTGACATCCCTGCATTTAACGTTGGAGATACTGTAAAGGTACACGTTAAAATCAAAGAAGGTAACAGAGAAAGAATTCAGATATTCGAAGGCTTTGTTCTTAAGAGACAGGGCGGTGGAATCGGTGAGACATTCACAGTAAGAAGAATTGCTTCCGGCGTTGGCGTTGAGAAGACATTCCCGATCCATTCACCACTGGTCGAAAAGATCGAGCTGGTAAGACGCGGTAGAGTCAGAAGAGCTAGACTGCACTACATGCGTCAGAGAACAGGTAAGTCCGCTAAGATCAAAGCCCGCAAGGACTGATCGGCAGACTGAAAGCTGGACAAGAAACAGAGTCGTTTATCGACTCTGTTTTTATGTGCTTGTGATATAATGGCGGAAAAGGAGCAGCCAATGATAGAAAACATTAACTGGTATCCCGGTCACATGAAGAAGACGCGGGAGCTGATCCAGAACAATCTGAAGATGGTCGACGCCGTCATCGAGGTCATCGATGCGCGGATCCCGGTATCGAGCAGAAACCCAATCATCCATGAACTCGTCAGTTCGCGCCCCCGGATCACGGTGATCAACAAGAGCGACCTGGCAGATGAAAAAGCAAACAGGCTTTGGGAGAAGAAACTGACTTCGGATGGTGGTCCGGAAGATGCCGGCAGCCGCGCGGTCATTATGAATGCGATGACCGGCGAGGGCACAAAGCCGCTTTTTTCCATGTTGGAAAAGATGGCAAAAGGCCGCAGCGGAAACAGCGCTATGAAACCATACCGGCTCATGATCGTCGGCGTCCCGAATTGTGGTAAGTCTTCACTCATCAACAGGATGACAGGGCGCAAAAGCACCAAGACCGGTGACAAACCGGGCGTCACAAAAGGCAAGCAATGGCTCAGCCTTGAGAATGGTATGCAACTGTTGGATACACCGGGGATTCTCTGGCCGAAGTTTGAAGATCCTAATGTGGGAATCAATCTGGCCTTCTGCGGATCCATTAAGGATGAGATTCTTGACGTGCCGACTCTCGCCATGGAACTCGTAAAAGTTCTTTCCGCGCGGTATCCGGAGCTTTTGCTTGAGCGTTATAAGCTGGAGGAACTCCTTGGGGAAGGCGACGAGTCGCCGGAGACAGGGTATCCGATTGAAACAGATACGGATGCGGCACTGGAAAATCTGCATCAGATCGCGCTGAAGCGGGGATGCATCCTGCCGGGGAAACGTATTGATTACGAGCGTGCAGGCAAGCTGCTGCTCGATGAATTCAGAGCGGCGAAGATAGGCCGCATTACCCTCGAATGGCCGGAGGCATGAGATGACGAAACAGGAACGGATCGAGAAACAAAAGCAGCGTCTCGCAGAGATGAAACTGCCTGAAGCAGAACTTCGCGCGAAGGGATATCGTTTTATCGCGGGCGTCGATGAAGTGGGGAGGGGCCCTTTGGCCGGACCGGTCGTGACAGCGGCGGTCGTTCTGCCGGAAGACTTTGATGTGCTGGGTGTTGACGATTCCAAGAAGCTCAGTGAGAAACGCAGAGAAGAGCTGTATGACCAGATCATCGAGCATTGTCTGGCTTACGGAATCGGCATGGCGGATCACAAGGTCATCGATGAGATCAACATATTGCAGGCGACGAAGAAAGCCATGCGGGACGCCATTGCGGCTTGTGATCTGCAGCTGCGTGTGAAGGCGGGCGGCGCGGCAGATGCCAGTATTGATTTCGTCTTGCTGGATGCAGTGAATCTGGAAGGCCTGGACAAGCCGCAGCATGCAGTTGTCAAAGGCGATGCCAAGGTTCTTGCGATCGCGGCGGCATCGATTGTCGCCAAAGTGACAAGAGACCGGATGATGGTGGAATTTGCGAAAGAGTATCCGTGGTATGCTTTTGAAAAGAATAAAGGATACGGAACCGCAGCCCACTACGAGGGGATCCGCGAACATGGAACATGCCCGATTCACAGAATGACATTTCTGAAGAATCTGAAGTAATATAGAAAGAAATATCAGCAGAAAGAAGATAGATAAGGAGAAGACGATGGCTGAATTATTGAAAGGCGCACCTGTTGCAAAAGCACTGACAGAGAGAAACAAAGAAACGGCGGAAGCCCTCAGAGGCAAAGGCATCACACCGACTCTGGCAATCATAAGACTGGGTGAGAAACCGGGAGACCTCTCCTACGAGAGAGGGGCGCTGAAGAGAGCGGAGAAGACCGGCGTTCAGGTGAAGCAGTTCATTTATCCGGAAGATATCACAGAGGAAGAACTGATAGAGGTCATCAGAGACATCAACAGAGACAGCACCATACACGGTGTGCTCATGTTCCGTCCTCTGCCGAAGCATATCAATGAAAAAGAAGCCTGTGAAGCATTGGCTCCGGAAAAAGACATGGATGGAATCACATCAGGATCTATGGCGGGCGTGTTTATGGATACAGAAACCGGCTATCCGCCTTGCACAGCAGAAGCTGTTATGGAGATGCTGGACCACTATGGTGTCGTGCTCAAGGGCAGGAAGGTCACCATATTCGGCAGAAGTCTTGTCATTGGGAAGCCTGTCGCCATGATGATCATGGGAAGACATGCGACGATAACGGTATGTCACAGCAGAACGAAGCCGGACGATTTCAAAGAAGCAGGAACCGATGCGGATATCGTCGTTACGGCCCTCGGCCAGGCGAAGATGATCGGTGCGGACAAACTCGGCGAAAAGCAGATCATCATCGATGTCGGCATTAATGTTGATGAAGAAGGCAATCTCTGCGGCGATGTAGATTTCGATGCGGCAGAAAAAAAGGCGGCAGCAATCACACCGGTTCCGGGCGGAGTCGGAAGCGTCACTACGGCGGTGCTCATGAAACACGTGCTGCAGGCAGCAGAGAGAGCATAAACGACATTTAATATAAACGAATTTTAAGGACAAAATGCCGTTCTCTTCACGAATCGGATCACGTTATGATGTACAATTTAATGTAGGATCAAATCGTGACAAAGCAAAGGCATCATTCACTATGAAGAGGAACAGCATTTCAAAATCAAATAAAATAAAAAAGCGACTGACATCATTTTTGATTGCAGTCGTTTTTGTGCTTGGAACTGCGATTCTGCCGGCAGACATCTATGGTGCGGAACCGGAAACAACGGATGCCAATGCACTTGCTGTTGAGGCAACGGATGCCGCAACAGCGGAAGCGGAAGAGGTTGCGGCAGAAGATAAGGCTGCAGATGATGCTTCGACGGAAGCTGCAAAAGCAGAAGGGCAGGAAACGGAAGAAGCAGCAGCTGAGACTGCAGTCCCGGAGAACGCTGCAGCCGGAACGGAAGAAGGGGCAGCGGCAGACGAGGCTGTCATTGAGGAACTGACGGATGCCGTTGAAGCGGATCTCGATCAGTTAGACGAGAGTGAATATGACGGATTCATCTACAAGCTCAAGGACGATACGACGACGAAGGAAATCAAGGAGATGGAGGGCGCCATCGATGAGCTTGGCGAGGATCAGGAAGTCAGCGAAGTCATCGAGGAGGAGATGTACACAGCCGACTCCATTGAAACCATTGCTGAAGTTGCCGAACCGGATACGATCGAGTGTATCGAACCGAACTATAAAGTCCAGGCGATGGGAACAAATGATGAGTACTATGAAGATTACGGATGGTATCTGGATATGATCAACGCGCCGTATGTCTGGAACAAGGGAATGTTCGGCAAAGGCGTTAAGGTTGCAGTGCTTGACTCCGGAGTGGATCAGGATCATGAAGATTTATGTAATGTCAGCTATACAAGTCCGAAAAATGTGCTGAATGATTCGACAGACGTAGCGGACGATTTCGGACATGGAACAAGTGTCACAGGCGTGATTGCCGCATCATACAACAACGGCAAAGGTATGACAGGCGTGATGCCCGGAGTAACGATCATGCCAATCAAAGTGCTCAATAGCACAGGCGGCGGATCTGTCACTGGAATCATTGCAGGAATAGACTTTGCCATCAAAAACAAGGCGACAGTCATCAACATGAGTTTTGGAGGAACCTTATCGGGTGAAACTTCAACGATGTTGTCAAATGCATGCCAGAAGGCGGCGGATGCCGGAATCATTTTGGTTGCAGCCGCTGGTAACACTGGAGACACGGCTGAGTATTATCCGGCTGCATATAGTACTGTTGTAAGTGTAGCATCCGTAGGATCGGCGAAGAGACATTCTTCTTTTTCAACCCACAATAAATACGTTGCGGTGTCAGCGCCGGGAGAATACATATGCATGCCTAGTATAAATGAATATGTGGATTACAATGGGAACCCCGTCTATTACACTGCAGATCCAAAATATGCCGGCAAATGCTGCGGTACGTCTTTTTCAACACCGCAGGTAACGGCGATGGCTGCGATGGCCAAGGCGTTGGATCCATCCATTAACTATAATGGATTCATGGATGTCATCAAAAAAACATCCACGGATCTGGGACCGATCAAAGGGTTCGATTATTACTTTGGCTACGGACTCATGGATCTCAGCAAAGCCTACCGCTATGTTGCGGGAGACATCTTTATGTACTCAGCGTCTCTGTCCACCACTTCATATGTATACAACAACACCGTCAGGACACCTGCCGTAACACTGAAAAACGGCACGAAGACCCTGGCGCGCAGCAAATATACGGTCACATACCCAACCGGCAGGAAAGCGGTGGGAACCTACAAGGTTACAGTTAAGAACAAAGGGAAATTCACTGGCAGCAAAACGCTTACGTTTAAGATCATGCCGCCGCTCGTCAGAGCCCTGAAATCGCCGGTACGCTATAAGAAGAAGCTGATAGTCAGATGGTACGCCATGACCAGCAGCCAGAAGACCAAGTACAAAGGCGGGATCACCGGCTATCAGGTGCGCGTATCCAGGAATTCGAACTTCAGCAATGCGAAATACGTGAAGGTAACAGGCGCCACAAAGACATACGCAGTAGTCAAAAACCTGAAGAGAAAAACGACATACTATATTCAGTACAGATCCTATAAGACCGTAGGATCCACAACGTACTACTCCAAGTGGAGCGCGAAAAAGAAGGCTAAGACCAAGTAGGGAAACAAAAAAGGAAGAATTTAGAAGGGCATAATAACAACAAGAGAATAACATTGATCAGCAATCGGGACGCAGCAAAATGGCGTCCCGATTTGTTTTTTTCTTTACTCTGTTTTTACAGGAACTTGATATTTACATTGACTTGTACACGTTAGGGATACTAATATTATAGTGGGTGAGAAGAGGCTCGCCCGCTGTAATAAGATAGAAGGTGGCAAGGAGAAAAAATGATAGCAGTAAGCATTATCGCCTTTTTTGGCGGGATCGCATTGTTCCTGTTCGGCATCACGCTGATGGGAGACGGGCTGAACAAGGTTGCCGGCGATAAGCTGGAACTGTTTCTGTTTCAACTTACAAGCAATGCATTCAAAGGCATGCTACTCGGCGTTGGCGTTACGGCTGTTGTACAGTCGTCAACGGCGACTTCGATTATGACGATTGGTTTTGTCAACTCCGGAATGATGAAGTTCAGACAGGCGGTGAGCATCATTCTCGGATCAATACTTGGTACAAGCATAACAGGGTGGATTGTCTGTCTCTCTGCAATACAGGGAGCAAACGGATGGGTCACCCTTTTATCAACGGCAACGATTACGGGAATCGTTGCGATTATCGGTATTTACCTTCGCAAATTCACCAATTCACTTGTAAAGAATCAGGTCGGTGAGATCCTGATGGGCTTCGCGATTCTGATGTACGGCATGACAGCCATCACGAATGCAGTCAAGCCTTTCTGCGAGAGTGACGCCTTCCTGCACGTGCTGTCCGCTATGGCGAATCCGATTCTGGGAATTCTTGTCGGCATAGCATTCACAGCGCTCATTCAGAGCTCCGCGGCAGCGGTTGGTATCCTGCAGGCCCTCGCGATGACGGGAGTCCTTCAGTTCGAGGCCGCCTTCCCGATTCTTCTCGGTATTGCTGTCGGAGGAGCGGTACCGGTGCTGATCAGCGCCCTTGGTGCGAATGTCAACGGCGTTCGCACCGCCCTCGTTCATCTGCTGATCGACGTCTTCGGCGCGCTGATCTGCGGGGTTGTTTTCTACACACTCAACGCCATCATCGGGTTCTCGATTATGTCTCTCAGTATGACGGCGGTCACTATGGCTCTGATGAACACACTGTTCCGGTTCGTCGTCGTTGTTGTTCTCTTCCCGTGTGTCGGGATTCTGGAAAAGATCGCCTGCGCGATTGTGAAAGACAGACCGGAAGAAGGAGAAGACAAGAAAGAACTGCTGCCGGAACCAATTGCCCGTCTGGAACAAAGATTTATCCAGCATCCGACCCTCGCTCTGGAACAGAGCCACCAGGCGATCGACGCCATGGCGGATCTCGCTCAGCAGAGCCTGCAGGATGCCTTTGATCTTCTGCATAATTATACTGATGAAGGATTCCGCAAGGTCAGAAAAGCTGAGAAAGAAGTCGATATTTATGAGGATAAACTTGGGGCTTATATCGTTCAGATATCCGCCCGTGAACTGACGAAGAAACAGAATGAACAGATATATGAGTTCCTTCATTCCATTACAGACTTTGAACGTATTTCCGACCACGCGAGGAACATTGCCGAATGCGCCAAAGAGATCCATGATAAGGAAATTGTATTCTCTGATGCTGCAAACCATGAACTGGCGACCCTTCGCGAGGCGATAACAGAGGTTGTCTCAGTTGCAATCAGCGCCTTTGTCAACAATGATCTAGAACTGGCGACGCGGGTCGAACCCCTTGAAGAACTGATCGACAATCTCTGTGATGAGATGAAGAATCACCACGTCGACAGACTCCAGCGGGGAGAATGTGTGCTCGAGAAGGGCTTTGTATTCAATGATCTGATTACAAATTACGAGAGGATCTCTGATCACTGCTCCAATATTGCGGTCGGTATGATAGAATTAGGCAGCGATAATTTCGACACACATCAGTATCTGTCCAGTCTGAAGAAGATGAAGAACGAGACATTTACGAAACATTTCGAAGAATATCAGGAGAAATACCAGATTTAGAAAGGAGCCCTCATGAAGAAGTGGCTTGATATCAACGCGAATACTCCGGAGGAGGCAAGGGTGCTCATATTGGGCATCCCTTTTGATGGTGGGACGAGTCAGGAAGCAGGAGCGGCGGAAGGTCCTGCGAAGATTCGTGAATTTGGAGAAGTGTATATGCCTTGCGCAACAGATGACTGGCACGTTCTGGACACGCAGCCGGTGGTTTATGATTTCGGCGATGTGGATATGAGCGGAACCTGGGAGGAGAGCTTCGCCCGCGTGGAAGCGGAAGCGCTTGATGTGATGCGCTTCGGCAAGTTCAATCTGTTCATCGGCGGGGATCACTCCGTGACAATTCCCCTTCACAAAGCGTTTGCAAAGGCAAGGCAAGGGGAGAAGATCGGCATCATTCATTTCGACGCGCACTTTGATCTCTGTGATTGTTACGATGGGCACATATGGTCTCATGCAAATACAGAAAAGCGTGCCCTCGATGATATCATTGATCCGGAGGATCTGTTGTTCCTCGGCATCCGCGCCGCAGAGCCGGAAGAAGTAGAGATTATCCAAAGAGAAAAAGACATCACTGTCATTTCGGCAACGGATGTGGATGAATTCGGCTGGAAGAAGTGCGCTGGAATCATTGAGGAAAAGTTCAAAGATTATGATCACATTTATTTTACCCTTGATATCGATGTGCTCGATCCTGCCTTTGCGCCGGGAACAGGAACACCAGTCTCCGGCGGGATCACATCCAGGGAGCTGATCAATCTCGTCAGATTTATCCTGAAGAAACTGCCGGTGCGCGACATGGACATCGTTGAAGTGGCGCCGCCCCTCGACGTGAACGACATCACCAGCTGGGCCGCCATGCGGATCATAGAAGAAGTGCTGTCGTATGCGGATCAGAATTTGTAAAAGAATCTGCAAAAGAAAAAAATAGATTGACTAATCTGGACTAAAATAGTATAATTTAGACAACAACAAAAGGGGTTAAAAATAATCCATATGAAGATGTTTGTTGTGTTATAATCAGAGGCAGTTAGAAACATTTTTACAGGAGGATAATAAAATGAAGTGGATATGTTCAATTTGCGGATACACCCATGAAGGCGATACACCACCAGAAAAGTGCCCTCAGTGCGGAGTTCCGGCAGAGAAGTTTAACAAAGTAGAAGAAGGCGAAAGAGAATGGGCTGCTGAGCACGTGGTAGGCGTAGCACAGGGCGTTGACGAAGAGATCGTACAGGGTCTGAGAGACAACTTCAACGGCGAATGCTCAGAAGTAGGTATGTACCTGGCAATGTCAAGAGTAGCTCACAGAGAAGGCTATCCTGAAATCGGCCTCTACTGGGAAAAGGCTGCTTTCGAAGAAGCAGAACACGCTGCTAAGTTCGCAGAACTGCTTGGCGAAGTCGTAACTGACTCAACAAAGAAGAACCTCGAGATGAGAGTTGATGCTGAAAACGGCGCAACAGCTGGCAAGACTGCTCTGGCTAAGAGAGCGAAGGAACTGGGCCTGGATGCGATCCATGACACAGTACACGAAATGGCTAGAGACGAAGCAAGACACGGCAAGGCATTCGAAGGTCTTCTGAAGAGATACTTTGGCTAAACCGCAGAGCCTTTTGTAAAGGCAATAAGTCCTTATATATCAAGGAATACAGGGAGGTTACCATTAAGTTGGTAGCCTCTTTTTATATCCTTAAATTCCGCTTCAGAACTATATTAAAAGACTAGATCGTTGTGAATAATGTTGTGACTTATCTTTTTCACTTGTAAATCTTGATATTAAGTTGTGACTTTAACATGTTGTGACTTAATAATAACATATTAAAGGGATCTTACTAACATCTTTTGTATAAATATAGTGCTATTATCAAGAAATACGTCTTAAACTGAAAGCAAATGGCTTAAATGCCACTATCTAAAATCAAATAGTTCTTTTGGTGTTATTTCTAACACTTCACATAATTTGAAAATAACATCAAGAGATATCCCAACTTTACCTAATTCCAATGCGCTTATATGACTGCGATCCACATCAACTAATTCAGCAAGTTGTAGTTGCGTTAGTTTCTTTCTTTTTCTGTAATATACAATATTAAGACCAAATTTTTCATAGAGTTGTTTATACTCTGCTTTCATTATTACATTTCCCCCTTTTTACTACGATGTCTCCTCAGTAAATGATATGTAAGATGTGAGACGTAATAAACCTTGTGGGAATAGCGTAATGCGATTGACACAAGTCGTTTTGGAATAATATAATTGAAAAAACAATGGTATTCTTAAGTCTGGTGCGGAGGTTAAAAAAATGGATAAGATTGAGTTGCTGAAAAGCTATAAAGAATTGCTTGATAATGGTGTAATAACTGAGGAGGAGTTCGAAACTAAAAAGAAAGAAATATTAGAAGCTTCAGAAGGAAGTCTAACTTTAGACTCATTGATACAAAGAGCCAAGCGCACAGCGGACCCAATAAAAGATAAAACAGTATCTTTAAGGGAGCGAGTGAGTTCTGATAATAATACTCTTGAGAACGAAGGTGAAGAAGAGAGTGTTGATATTGAAAATCAATTAGAAAAAAACATAATAAACAAAAAAGGGAATAAACAAAAAACAAAAAAACCATTATATAAAAAATGGTGGGTATGGTTAATCGTTGTTGTCCTGATTGTGGGTATCTTTGGTGCGTTAGGCGACTCTGATTCGGAAGAATTATCGACGGACACAGACACAACAGTTGAACAAACACAGGCGACAGAAGCAACGACTGAAACCGTAAGCGAATTTGAAACAATGGATGATGAGTCTATAGTAAGTTTATTAAATTCATCAGCAGAATGGTCAGGCGAATGGAAAGTAAACGACGACGGTTTCTTTGTTTACTATCCTGAGGGAGAAATGGCAGAAGCTTTTTCAACGCTCGTGACATATTATATTACAACTGGCGAAATACCAGATGAAGCAAGAGAAGGTTACGATTCAATGGTTGATAGCTTGTGCGAATTAAGCTCTACAATCGAATCATCGGCAGGAAAACCATGTATGTTGTCAATTGTTAATCCTTCTAATACGGATAATGTATTGCTTTCCTTTATGTCTGGAGAGGTGGCATACAGTGCTTTTGAAGAATAGTGCAAATGAAAAAACAGTTTTAGCGCAACAACTATTAACAATTAGTATTATGAGAGGTTACGAAGATGGATATAGTAGAATTGTTGAAACAGTACAAAGCTCTTCTTGAAAATGGACTTATGACACAAGAGGAATTCGATGAAAAGAAGAAGGCATTGTTAGAACAACTTGAATTGGTGTCGAAAGACATGAATAATAACATATCTGAGGAGTTTAGCACAACTGAGGAGCAGATGAAAAATGAAGATATAGTTGAGAACAAAGAACGAGAGTCTAATGAGTTTGATCAAGCTGAACAACTGGGGAGTGTTGTCCAACAGGATGTAACGGATTTAAGTGAAAACAATGGAGAAGATGTTCAGAACATAAGCGAAAGAAGCCTTGTTGAGAGTGGTGCAATTACAGAAACAGTTGTCCCAAAGCCAAAGAAATTGAAGATTCCTATCATAATTGGTGCAGCGGCCCTTGTATTGGCGATAATTATTGGAATTGCGGTATTGGGAGGCGATCCAAAGGCAACATCAATTGAAGCGTCTTATGATGGATATACAAATGGTGGAACTTTAATAGATTCGAGTTCTCCATTCAAAGTAACTGCGACTCTGGAAGATGGAAGCACACAGGAGGTTTCAGGTTGGACAGTGGATGAAACATATCTGCAGTGTGGCTTTAATGATATTACTGTAAAATATCAAGATGTACAAACAACGATCACCATTTATTCACCATTGGTAGAGAATGGGAAATATGTTGCGAGTGTTGATAACATAAACGAAACGATAGATCGCTATGCGACAAGATATCTTACCAATTACACAGGACTGTCGGAAGATGCAGAATTAGATGCGGTGTATGATTTTGATGGAGTAGGTTTTGAATCACGTGTGAGCTATACTAAAAAGTCAGGAAATGAAAATGTGGCTGTAGCAGAAGATGAAGTTCCTAATACAGTTATATACACTTCTATGTTAGGAAGTAACGAAATAGAAACTTACACGCAAGATTTGCTTGAGACAGCATCGGTTGTATATGTAGCATTAGATCCTGATGTAAGTATTGAAGATGCAAGAGATGCAATAAACGATTCATTGGAAAAGTCGATGGATAACGTTGATAGCAGCGGAATGGGTGACAGTACAACATCATTAGACAATCTTAAATTAGTTAGCTCAGTAATGTTCCTTCCTAATACAACAATGGTAGTGTTCAGTTTCCAAGAGTTATAGATTTAATCACCTTTAGCATAGGGATGGCGCGATCTCAGAAATGAGACTCGCGCCTTCATTATTACGGGGTATAGGCCCCGCCGAGGGCGCTGGTGCCCGAGGCAATAAACCACCCGCTATGCGGGTGCGCGTTGTTGGTTAAACCAAAGGGCTCGTCATTTGCTACAATGAGAGTGTTCAAGCCTCAGAGTAGGAAAGG
>JAFRKJ010000088.1 GCA_017431785.1 Bacillota bacterium
AGCGAAGAGGAGGCAAATTGCGCCTCCTCTGTTTAATTGCGTTCATAGACCCCACTGAGTTTCCCTACATAAGAGACCCCAGCGAAAAACCCCACGGAATGACCCTAACGAACTCAGACCCCACTAAACTTTGATATGCCAAAACAAAGACCGGCGCAAGCCGGTCTTTATAATTCAAGAATTACATGGTTATTCAGGTATTGCTGGATCGACGTAGAGAGTCCTGTTATGCGTGAAGATGACAAAGCCTGGTTTTGCGCCGGACGGCTTCTTCACATATCTGACTTTGGTGTAATCAACAGGAACATTGGCGGAGCTTCTGCCTTTGCTGTGGAATGCAGCAATCTGCGCTGCGGTGCGGAGATCTTCTTCCGCAGGCGGTTCACCCTCAGTGAGCAGGATCGTATGAGAGCCCGGTATGTCTTTGGTGTGCAGCCAGATGTCAGAAGATGAAGCCCTTTTGAACGTCAGGAAATCGTTTTCTTTATTGTTTCTTCCTACAAGAACTGTTTTCCCGGAAGGAAGGGTATATGTATGCGGCTTTGGTTTGGCGGCGCGGTTTTTGCCGCCTTTGCCGGATCTGTTGCCTTTGCTCCCATCGCGGCTCTTTCTGTAACGAAGGTAACCGCCTTCGATCAATTCTGATCTCAACAGATCCACTTCTTCCACAGATCCTGCCGTTTCTGCGAAGGAATAGACAGATTCGAGGTACGCAATCTCAGCCATCGTCTCGTCCAGCTGGATTTGCTTTTCTTTGAGCGCTGTTTTCGCTTTGCCGTATTTCTTGAAGTAGTTCTGGGCATTACGGGCAGGGGAATACTTCGGGTCGAGGGGTATCTCGACCTGACTTCCGTCGTAGTAACTTGTGACAGTGACGGATTTGTCGCCCTGCTTCACCAGATGGAGATTTGCATTCAGCAGTTCCCCGCGGAGTCTGTACTTATCCGCATCCATGGCTTTTGCCATGTCCTCGTTGAGGCGCTGCACCTTAAGGTGGAGCTTATCGAGCTGGCCTTTGATGAGACGCTTCAGATCACCGGATTTCTGCTTGATGGTGTTCGAGGACTCACGGTTGACAAAGAAGTACTCCGCAGCCTGGCTCACCGTATCAAAATAGAGTGGCTCGTAGGAGTCATCTGCTTCATATGCTGCCAGTGGCACGATGTGGAAATCCGCAGGCGCACCATCCTTGACGTAAACGCGCGGAGCACAGAATCCTGTCGCATGAGCGGGAGCATCCGGATCTGCAGTTATGGATGCACGCATCTCTTCCAGAAATCCATAAGGTGAATCCGCGCAGGCGATGGACTGTGCCAGCGCCGGGGAGATGCCTTTGAGACCTGCGAGCAGACTTCTTTCCGGCTGCAGCTGATTAGCCATGAGATGGTCCAGATCTTCCTGCGTTGCCGCTGTGAAAGGGATTTTCTCCTGTTCTGGCGGGTATTCATAGAGCTTTCCGGGAAGAATCTGACGGGCTCTGTTTACGTCGATGCCGACGTGCTTGATGCTTTCGATTATTTTGCCCGTTCCGAGATCGACGAGGAGCACGTTGGAGTGCTTACCCATGATCTCGCAGATGAGCCGCTTGTTCACGTTGAACCCCAGTTCATCGACTGTTTCCAGATCGATTTCAATGATTCTGTCGCAACTGTGCTGGGTAATGGACTGGATGCGTGCAGCGCCCAGATGCTTTCTGAGCACCATGCAGAACAGCGGCGGATGGGCAGGATTCTCAGGAGAGGCTTCCGTCAGGTAGACGGCTGAGTGGTTTCCGGACGCGGAAATAAACAGCTTCCGTCTGCCTTTTGCTGTGTGCACAGACAGAAGGAGCTGCTCTGGCTGCGGCTGATAGATTTTTTCGATTTTGCCTTGTGTCAGCTCACGGATGAGCTCCTGCGTCATGGCGCAGGTCACGGCACCGTCATAGGACATTTTGACTAAGCTCTCCTTTTGATTTACAATACCAATAGTATCATAAATTAAGAGAAAACAGGAGAAAATTGTATGATCAGAAGTATGACAGGTTTCGGGAGAGGGGAATTTTCCGATGGGAAAAGGAACGTGATCGCCGAAATCAAAACAGTTAACCACAGGTACGCGGACATCAGCATCAAGATGCCTAAGCGTTATTCATTCGCAGAGGAGAAATTAAAGGCAATCATCAAAAATCAGGTCAAGCGCGGTAAGGTGGATGTTTCCATCATCGTAGAGAATCTCACGGAAGGCGATATCACCATCAGCCTGAATAAACCCGTTGCAGACCAGTACATCGAACGTCTCAGAGAACTGAAGAACGGCTATGATCTGGAAGGGGAAATCGATATCAAGCTCCTCTCCTCCATGCCGGATGTCCTGAAGATCATCCCGGACGTCGCCGATGAAGAGGAAGTGTCCTCAGCGATCTGCAAGGCGGTGGAACTGGCTGCCGCAAATCTGGATGAAATGAGAACCAGAGAAGGCGAGAAGCTGGCGACAGACCTGCTGGCAAGAGGAGAGACCATCAAAGAAATCGTGCGCAAAATCAGCGAACGCGCTCCGAAGGTTGCCATCGAGTACAAAGAAAAGATGTACAGCCGCATTCAGGACATCCTGGAAGACAAGGTCGATGTGCCGGAGGAGAGAATTCTGGTCGAAGCGGCCATCTTCGCTGACAAGGCGAGTATCACGGAAGAACTTGTCCGTTTGGACAGCCATATGGATCAGCTGAAGACGTTCCTGACAAAGGGCGGCGGTGCCATAGGCAAGAAACTCGACTTCCTGGTGCAGGAGATGAACCGGGAGACCAACACCATCGGTTCCAAGGCAAACGATATCGAAATCACATCCCTGATGCTCGATGCCAAGAGTGAGATCGAGAAGATCAGAGAGCAAGTTCAGAATATCGAGTAAAAAACTGCTGTAATTCAAACGTGGAGTGTGGTATAATACGTCGATGACCAGAGGATAAACGATGACTAGAGGGAAATTATTTGTCATATCCGGCCCGTCAGGTGTCGGCAAAGGCACAATCTGCAAGAAACTACTGGAGGCGGACAGCAATATGCGCTTTTCTGTTTCCATGACGACCAGGGCGGCTCGCGAAGGAGAGGTCGAAGGCGTCGACTATTACTATGTGAGCGAAGATAAGTTCCTGGAACTTTTGGATGAAGGGCAGCTCCTGGAGTACAATAAGTTTGTGGATAACTACTACGGTACACCAAGAGGTCCTATTGTAGATTGGACTGAGAGTGGACATAATGTACTGCTCGATATCGACTATCACGGCGCATTCCAGGTGCGGGAGTCTTATCCCGAAGCGATTCTGATTTTCATTGCACCACCTTCGATCGAGGCGCTCAAAGAGCGTATCAGAGGGAGAGGTTCGGAAACGGAAGAGCAGATTGAAGGCCGGATCAAGCAGGCGATGGACGATATGGCGCAGGCAGACCGATACGATTATCTGGTCGTAAATGACGATATCAATGCAGCTGTATGGCAAGTGCAGCAAATAATGAGGATAGAAAAGGGTAAGGAGGACTAATTATGTTATACCCATCAGTGAATGAAATAAGAACGAAGGCAGACAGCCGTTATACGCTGGTCATTCTGGCTGCGAAGAGAGCCAGAGAGATCATCGACGGTGTACCGAAGCTTACGGAAGAAGAAGTAAGCAAGCCAGTATCCATTGCAGCGAATGAGATTGCTGAGGATCTGATCACATATAGAGAAGGTTAAGCGGGCATACGGCTGCAACCAAAAGGCTGCAGTCAACTGAATAGGATACTAGTCCCGGGTGAGGAATGAAATCGCCCGGGTTTTTTGTTTGGTGTGGTGGGACCGGTGCCGGTCAGGTGCAACCTGCCTGATATAGATTATTCTATGGAGGTCAATTTGAAATGAATACTGAAAAAATGATCTATATTAAAAAAAGGCAAACCAGACTTGCGATTAAGCTGGAAAACATACTCTACCTGGAAAAGTTCAAAAGGCAGATCATCGTTCACATCACAGAGGGAGAGGATATTTGTGTATATGGGAAATTTGATGCGTTGATACCTATGCTTGATGGAAGATTTGCACACCCGCACCAGAGCTACATTATCAATATGCAGCATGTTATCAGGCTCGGAAGCAATGAGGTGGTCATGCTCGGAGGCATGAGAATAAGGCTCGGGAATCATTGCTTCGCTAAGTTGAAAAAAGCGTACGACGAGTACATTAAAGATAATATAAATATTACAAAATACAGCGATAGAATAGGATGCTAGAAAACTGACCAGAAGAGAAATGACTTGAAGAGAAACTATAACCTGTTTAAGGGCAGAAAAATCAGCATTCAGACGGCACCGGACTATTACACTTTTTCCTTGCATTGCCGATGCTTTTGAAGTATACTTATTGTCGGCGTCGTCCGCGGATGGCGGTAGTTTTGCTGCGATGCGGAGAGCGCCGGTACAATGAAACTTTTTATTATTCAGCACACGCGGATTTGAGGGAAGACGGTGCCTTAACGGTCACGATTGACTGTCGCGCAGATGCGTGCAGAAGGTTTATTCCCGGAGCGGTCTCGCGTGGAAGGACGAAAAACCGAAAGGAGAAAAAGAATGTCAGTTATTTCAATGAAACAGTTACTCGAAGCCGGTGTTCACTTCGGACATCAGACAAGAAGATGGAACCCTAAGATGGCTCCTTACATTTTCACAGAGAGAAATGGTATCTACATTATCGACCTGCAGAAAACTGTAAAGAAAATCGATGAAGCTTACGCTTTCATGAAGGAAGTTGCTGAGTCAGGTAAGCCGGTTCTCTTCGTAGGAACAAAGAAGCAGGCTCAGGCTGCAATCGAAGACGAAGCCAAGAGATGCGACATGTTCTTCGTAAACCAGAGATGGCTGGGCGGAATGCTCACAAACTACAAGACGATCTCACAGAGAATCAAGAGAATCTATGACATCGAAGCAATGGAAGAAGACGGTACTTTCGATAAGCTGTCAAAGAAGGAAGTTCTCAAGCTCAGAGCAGAATATGAGAAGCTCGACAAGAACCTTGGCGGAATCAAGGAAATGAAGGGCATGCCTGGAGCAATCTTCGTCGTTGACCCTAAGAAAGAAAAGATCGCCGTTTCAGAAGCTAAGACTCTGGGAATCCCTGTAGTAGGTATCGTTGATACAAACTGCGACCCTGATGATGTTGATTACATCATCCCTGCAAATGACGACGCTATCAGAGCAGTCAAGCTGATTGCAAGCTGCATGGCAGATGCAATCATCGAAGCAAAGCAGGGCGAAAGCTTTGACGAAGGCGAGCCAGCTGCAGAAGCTGAAGAAACAGTAGAAGAAGCTGAAGAAGCAAAGGCAACAGAGGGTGAAGCTGAAGAAGTGAAGGAGGAAGAGTAATGGCAGTAACTGCACAGATGGTAAAAGAACTCCGTGAAATGACAGGCTCCGGCATGATGGACTGCAAGAAGGCCCTCGTCGAAGCCGACGGAGATATGGATCAGGCCATTGAAATCCTGAAAGAAAAGGGTCTTGCAAAGGCTGAAAAGAAGGCTGGAAGAATCGCAGCTATGGGTCTCGTTAAGACTGCTTTCTCAGAAGATGGCAAGACAGCTGCAATTGTTGAAGTTAACTCAGAAACTGACTTTGTTGCGAAGAATGATGAGTTCATCGGATTCGTAGAAGGTCTGGCTAAGCTGGCTCTGAATGCAGAGAGCAATGACATGGATGCATTCAAGGCGATGGCTTTTGAAGGTTCAACAGTTGGAGAAGCTCTGACTGCGCTCATCGCTAAGATCGGTGAAAACATGTCAGTAAGAAGAATCGACAAGGCTTCCGGAGAAGTTCTGGCTTCCTACATTCACGGCGGCGGAAACATCGGCGTAATCGTAGCAGCTGACGGTGCAGACAATGATGAAAACAAGGCTGCGCTGAAGAACATTGCAATGCAGGTTGCAGCAATGAACCCTCAGTACGTAAGCAGAGATGAAATCTCAGATGATGAGATGGCGAACATCAGAAAGATCACTCTGGAAAGTGCACTGAACGATCCGTTCACACTTCCGAAGCCAATCCTGAACGGACTTCTCGACAAGGTTGACGGCGTATGGTCACAGGAAGATGTCGATATCCTGGCTGAGAAGAGAGCAGACAAGAAGTTCAACTTCAACTATCTGCCGAACTTCCTGTCAGAAGAAGCAAAGACAAAGCTGGCTGGTCTGGCTGTCGCAGCTAAGGAAGAAATCGTCGACAACAAGATCTTCAAGGGTCTGGTTGACGGACGTGTCTCCAAGCAGCTGAAGGAAACCTGCCTGCTGGATCAGACTTATGTAAGAGCGGAAGACGGCAAGCAGACGGTTGCTCAGTATCTGGGAACCGTTGACAAGGATCTGAAACTGACTAAGGTGATCAGATTCGAAGTCGGCGAAGGTATCGAGAAGAAGGAAGAAAACTTTGCTGAAGAAGTAGCAGCACAGATGAAGAAGTAAGTATCTGATATGTAATAGCAATCAAAAGCTCCGGAGAGAAATCTTCGGAGTTTTGTTATTTTGGCCTGTTCTCGATACCCCAGTCACATAACTTATCAAGAACGGCAACGAGCGAATGTCCGCGCTCCGACAAAGTATATTCGACCTTTGGCGGAACCTGAGGATACATGGTGCGAATGATAAGATCATCTGCTTCGAGTTCCTTCAGATTCTGGCTAAGGGTCTTATCCGCGATCCTGCCAAGATATCGCTGCATTTCATTGAATCTGACCGGTTCATATTCCATGAGACAATACAGAATGATCGGTTTGTATTTCCCATTGATGAGAGACAGGGTATAGCTGTAACCGGTGTCGTAAAAATTCGCCTTCTCAATATTGGATTTCGCCATTTCTTACCTCCAGGTAAGTACCTAACCTTCATGTTGGTACTTGTTGTTATATCGGCTACATGATATCATGCGCATAGATTGAAATCAAGGCTAGGAGGATTATGCACATGAGTAAAAACATCATTATATTGAACGGAAGTCCGCGTCGGGGCGGAAATACGTCAGCGTTGACGGAAGCCTTTGCACGTGGTGCGGAGGAAGCCGGCAACAAAGTGACCGAATTTCATCTGTCATCCATGAGGATCAACGGCTGCATCGGCTGCTGGCAGGGTGGCAAAGATCCTGAGCATCCATGCTCCCAAAGAGATGATATGGAGCAGATCTATCCGTTATATCAGGAGGCAGATGTCGTAGTATTGGCGTCACCGCTGTATTACTGGTCTATCTCAGGTTTCCTGAAGAACGCTTTCGACCGTCTCTTCGCCATTGCGGAAGGCGATCCGAACTACCGTAATCCGGTCAAGGAATCCGTGCTGATCATGGCAGCAGAAGGCGCCGGTTTCGAAGAGAGCGTGCATTGGTATGATCATCTGGAAGATCATATCGGTTGGAAGAGCTTGGGCAAAATTCTATGCGGACATGTGACCCAGCCGGGAGATACAGAAGGTAAGGCAGAAGTGCAGCAGGCTTATGAATTAGGAAAATCGATTCAGTAAGTTGCAAAATTGCCTGTTCAACGTTATCATATAACCGATAATAACGTAACAAAACAGGAGAGCAGTAATGTTAACTTGTGCATTTATCTATATAGCACCGGGACTCGATCCCGCCAAACAGAATGCGGTCATTCCTTCAGAAGTTGCACCGATGTATGTCGTGGGGTGCAGCAATTATGATCAGGCAGAAACCGTGGCAGCCGCCCTTGCAGGGAAAGGGGTCGACTGCATTGATCTCTGTCCTGGCTTTGGTGTTGAAGGTGTTGCCAGGATCAAACGTGCAGCAGGACCGAATGTTCAGGTAGGAGTCGTCAGATACGATACTGTACCTGCATTTGGAAATAGATCCGGTGATGACATGTTCTGATTGCAACGAAAAAACGGACTAAGAAGAAAGCCTTGGAAAAATGCATTTCCAGGGCTTTTTGCTTGTTGTACTCATTCATCTGTATTTCAGGCAGATTCGAATCGCTCACGGAATCCGTCCCCGAAAACAAATGACATCAAACGGTTGACATTGTGTCAAACGTCTGGTACAATGCAACTGTTGACACGGTGTCAACCACATGAAAGGAGTAATGAATCATGTTTAAGGGAACGCCGGAAATCATTGCGCAGAGAAGAGAGGAAATCGTGGGCGCCTGCGAACAGCTTTATCAGACGATGAGCTTCAAAGACATTACTCTCAAGGAAATAGGTAATGTCACATCTTTCTCTCGCCCAACGATATACAACTACTTCCACACCAAAGAAGAGATCTTTCTTGCACTGTTTGAACGCGAATATGACAGATGGAACGCAGATCTGAAAGATATCCTGAACAGTAACCAGAATTATACTGGGCAGCAGCTGGCCGATCTGATTGCGAAATCACTTGAGAAGAGAGCACAGCTTCTCAAACTTCTGGCTATGAATAATTACGATATGGAGTCAAACAGCAGGGAGGAGCTGCTGGTATCGTTCAAGAAAGCCTACGGACAGTCCCTGCAGTATTTCAGGAAGATACTTGAGAAGAATTGCTCAGGAATAACAGATGCTGAAGTTCAGCAGATTATGTATGTCTTCTTTCCGTTTATGTTCGGCATTTATCCGTACGCTGAGGTAACGGCCAAGCAGATGGCGGCCATGAAAGATGCAGAAGTAGATTATAAATATCAGTCGATTTATGAAATCACATATAACTGCCTGGTAAGGCTTTTGGTACATTAAACAGTGGAAAAAGGAGATGAAATAAATGAGTAAGAAAGTATTGGTAGCAGTATTCTCTGCAAGCGGAGTTACAAAACGTGTCGGTGAAGAAATCGCAAGAGTAAGCGGCGGCGACTTCTTTGAGATCGTTCCCAAGGAGAAATATACAAGCGCAGACCTGAACTATATGAACAAAAGCAGCCGCAGCAGCGTAGAGATGAACGATCCCTCCGCAAGACCGGAAATTGCAGGTGTTGTGACAGACATGGATTCATATGACACCGTGATCGTTGGCTTCCCAATTTGGTGGGGCGTGGCGCCGCGCATCATAGAAACATTCCTTGAGAGCTATGATTTCTCAGGAAAGACAATCCTTCCGTTCTGTACATCCGGCGGAAGTGGAGTTGGAAGGAGCGATACCGCACTTCATAAGAATGTCAGCGGTAACGTAAAATGGGAAGATGGCGTTCAAATCAACCGTCCGAATGAGTCAGTGATCAGAAACTGGCTTGATAGTGCACTGTAGAGGAGCGTAATCAAATGAAATATTCAAAGCTTGGAAATTCGAATCTGAATGTATCCCGCATCTGTATGGGTTGCATGGGGTTTGGCGATGCGGCAAGAGGCCAGCACAGCTGGACCATCGATGAAGAACATTCAAGAGAGATTATACGGCGCGGGTTGGAACTCGGCGTCAACTTCTACGACACAGCAATCGGGTATCAGAGCGGTACCAGCGAACAGTATATAGGACGTGCACTGAATGATTTTGCGAAACGTGACGAAGTAGTCGTTGCGACAAAATTTCTTCCTCGTTCACTGGAAGAAATAGAACAAGGCATCAGCGGTCAGCAGCACATAGAAAATATGATCAACACCAGTCTTAAGAACCTCGGGATGGAATACGTTGATCTGTACATCTATCACATGTGGGACTGGAATACAGAGCTTTACGATATCATGGACGGGCTGAACCGGATCGTGAAAGCAGGAAAAACAAGATACATAGGTATTTCCAACTGTTTTGCATGGCAGATTGCAAAGGCAAATGCTATCGCTGAGAAGGAAGGCTTCGCAAAGTTTGTTTCCGTTCAGGGACATTATAACCTGATCTTCCGTGAGGAAGAGCGGGAGATGGTGCCGTACTGTGAGGAAGAAAATATCGCACTCACGCCATACAGCGCTTTGGCCAGCGGAAGACTTTCCAGACTTCCGGGCGAAGGCGGTACTAAGCGTGCCGAGGAAGATAGCTATGCGAAGTTCAAATACGATGCTACAGCAAAGCAGGACAACGTGATAATTAGCCGTGTGGCAGAACTTGCTGAGAAGCACGAAGTCAGCATGACAGAAGTTTCATTGGCATGGCTGCTGACGAAGGTGACTGCGACGGTTGTCGGAGCTACAAAGATGCATCATATCGAAGGAGCAGCAAAGGCTGTAGATCTGGAGCTTTCAGATGATGAAATAAAACATCTGG
The DNA here is from genome assembly GCA_017431785.1 of Bacillota bacterium. GTDB lineage: Bacteria > Bacillota > Clostridia > Peptostreptococcales > Anaerovoracaceae > Lentihominibacter. The sequence continues at coordinate 10,176 of JAFRKJ010000088.1, forward strand.
AAGAGCCTTATGTGACGCACCCTATGGCTGGCGTGATGGCACAAAACAAGAGAGCCAATGCTGCAAAGAAACATGTCTGGTCAACAGGCGATCAGAAAATTGGAGGGAAAACAAATGAGTGAAAAGATTGTACAAACAGCGGGAAGGCAGCAGCTTGGAGAGTTTGCGCCGAAGTTCGCACATCTCAACGATGATGTGCTCTTTGGTGAGGTTTGGAATGAAGAAGCCATCGATGTAAAGTCAAAGTGCATCATCACGGTGGTATCCCTGATGGCATCCGGTATCACTGATTCATCCCTGACATATCATCTTCAGAATGCAAAAGCTCATGGAGTAACGAAGGATGAGATTGCGGCTATCATCACACACGCAACGATGTACGTTGGTTGGCCTAAGGGCTGGGCTGTGTTCCGCCTTGCGAAGGAAGTCTGGAATGAAGACGTCCCGGAACTCACTGAGAAGGATAAGTATCAGAATAGTATCTGCTTCCCGATTGGAGAGGCAAATCCATACGGAGAGTTCTTCGTAGGACAGAGTTACCTTGCGCCTGTTTCCACGGAGCAGGTTCCTGTATTCAATGTGACATTTGAGCCCGGATGCCGTAATAACTGGCACATCCATCATGCTAAGAACGGCGGCGGTCAGATGCTTATCTGCATCGGCGGAAGAGGCTATTATCAGGAATGGGGCAAAGAAGCAGTAGAAATGACACCGGGTACAGTCATCAATATCCCTGCCGAAGTTAAGCACTGGCACGGGGCTGCAGCGGATTCGTGGTTCTCACATCTCGCTATCGAAGTAGAAGGAGAAGAAACAAGCAACGAGTGGCTTGAGGCTGTTTCGGAAAACGATTACAACAATCTGAAGTAAAAGAAAGAACAAAACGCATCAATCATAAAGGAGCGGACTATGAAAAAGATACTTTTAATATTGCTGACACTTTGCATGATGATTGGGTTGGCAGCATGTTCGGGCAGCAACACTTCTGATGAAGCTGCCGGGACAGATAATGAAAAGGCATCGACTGAAGAACAAACGAGTGAAGTGGAAGGGAACGACTCCGAGAACAGTACACTTGTTGTTTATTTCTCTGTTACGGGAAATACCAGAGGAGTTGCAGAAAAAATCGCTGATATCACTGGCGCAGACGTATATGAAATCAAAGCAGCAGAAGAATATACAAGCGAAGATATTGACTATGACAATTCCGACAGCCGTACAACGCATGAGCAGAATGATTCGTCTGCACGCCCTGAAATCGGCAGCGATACAATATCGCTTGAAGGATATACGACTATCTACATCGGATATCCTATTTGGTGGGGCCAAGAACCGCGCATTATGGATACTTTTGTAGAAAGCTATGATTTTGACGGTATTACAATGATTCCGTTCTGTACATCGGGCAGTAGTGACATCGGACAGAGCGGACAAAATCTCGCAGATAATGCGGGAAGCGGCAGCTGGCTCGAAGGAAAAAGATTTGCCGGTGGTGCTTCAGAAGATGAAATTCGCACATGGATCGACGGATTACAATAACGCTGCAGAGAAAAGATATGACAAAAATAAAGCCTTGGAAATACTGCGTTTCCAAGGCTTTTTGCTTGTCTGTACAAAATTAGTTAGACAATGCTAACCCAAAAGTGTATAATACGGTTAGTAGAAGCTAACTACAGAGCGGCAGAAAGTGAAGGTATCTGGGAATGATAGATCAAAAGGATATTAAAATCGGGACGCACGGAGAACAGTACGGAAACTGGATGTCGAATCCGTTTCTCGGAATGATTGGAGGCATTGGTGCAATCGCCGCAATTCTTATGATTTTGTTTTTCGCGCTATGGCATCTTGTGATTCTCGGCGTCATTTTCGCGGTACTTACAGCGATCATGATTGGGATGCTTATCTGGTTTTTATGGATGAGAAAACAGTACGCTTACGGTGGCGGCGGAATCATGGATAAGGTCCACCGCGGGCTGGTGCCATATCTGGATTTCAAAGGAGAAGGAACGATTCTGGAAGTGGGGTGCGGCAGCGGACCTCTGACGATTCGCTGTGCACTGACATGGCCAAAGGCGAAGATCATAGGATTGGACTACTGGGGTGTTTCCTTCGACTACAACAAAGAGCTGTGTGAGAAGAATGCAGCAATGGAAGGCGTTGGGGACCGATGTACCTTCATTCAAGGTGACGCCAGGAATCTGGATATGCCGGATGAGTCAGTGGATGCGGTCATCAGCAACTACGTTTATCACAACATCATGGGAGCCGATCAGCAGGAACTGCTTCTGGAGAGTCTGCGCGTCCTGAAAAAGGGCGGCGTCTTCGCACTGCATGATGACATGAAGCCAAAATTGTACGGCGACATGGAGGCCTTTGCGCAAAAGCTTCGCGACATGGGATACGAAGAGGTGGAACTGGTAGATACGCGGGTGCCGATCTTCGGATCAGAGGCCAAAGCGAAATCGGTGATGCTCGGTGGATCCAGATTGCTCAAGGGAAGGAAATAGGAGGGAAATATGGCAACAATCATTATTATATTAGCGATCCTTTTAATTGCCTTTGCAGTATACAGCACTATCAGAAAGATGCGGGGGAAGGCGAAGTCCAGTTGCTGCGGAGGTCCGGAGGTCAAGACTGTAAAGAAGGTTGCGGACACGGACGAATCTCACTATCCATATCGGTACGAGGTCGGAATCGAAGGCATGCACTGCTCCAACTGCGCCCGCACAGTCGAGAATGCACTGCATGAGAAAGAAGGAGTCTGGGCAACTGTGGAACTCGGAAGGAACCGGGCAATCGTGCGGACAAAACAGGAGATGACAGAAAGCGACTTTGCAAAAGCGCTTCAAGATACATCATACAATGTAACAGCATATAAAGAGATAGGAGGAGAAACAGTATGAGTTTGTTTGGAGGTCTTTTTGGAGGAAATAAGGAATTAGGAATGTTTTTGGGCGGTTTGTTGATGGGGACTGCGGGCATCCGCATCCTGACCAGTGATGACGCCAGAAAGGTCTACGTAGAGGGTACGGCCGCTGCACTGCGGGGCAAGGAAGAGGTGATGACCACAGCGACGACTCTGCGGGAAAACTGTGAGGATATCTACGCAGAAGCCTTAGAGGTCAACGAGAAGAGAGCCGCAAAGAAAGCGGCGAAAGAGAGGGAAGAAATCATTGAAGATATAACTGACGACGCAGCGGAGAAAGCATAACAATAGCTGAGAAGAAGGTGACCGAAACATGAAATGCAGAATCAAAGCGGAGTCAAAAGGCAGGATCCGCATCCATGCTGAGATCGGCCGCATGAGCCTGCAGGAAGCCGATGTGCTGGAGTATTATCTTCGGAGTGTGACCGGTGTGAGCAGGGTGAAAGTCTTTGACCGCACTTGCGACGCTATCGTGCAGTATTCCGGAAGCAGGGAAGACGTGGTGCAGGCGTTGGCGCGCTTCCGCTTCGATGACGAATATGCAAAGGCATTAGTGCCCGATCAAACGAGTCGCGAGGCAGGTCGGTATTATCAGAATCGCTTGGTGCACTACATTGTCCGGAGATATGCAAAGAAGTGGTTTTTGCCTCATGACATCCGGCTGGCGATTACGATCCTGCACGGGCTCAAGTATGCGAAAGAAGGCCTGAAAGCGCTTGCAAACCGCAATTTGAATGTTGCGGTATTGGATGCGACTGCAATCATGACATCGATTATCAGAGACGACCACGATACAGCCTCGTCTGTCATGTTCCTGCTCGGTATCGGCGACATCCTGGAGGAATGGGTCCGCAGGAAATCGATCAATGATTTGGCGGGCATGATGTCTTTGAACGTGGACAAGGTCTGGCTCTGCGCGGAAGAAGGAGAAATCCTGGTACCGGCGTCGGAGGTTTCGGCTGGTGATAGGATCGTCGTTCGAACAGGCAATATGATCCCGCTGGATGGCAAGGTTGTCTCAGGGGAGGCCATGGTCAACCAGGCTTCTATGACAGGGGAGTCCATGCCGGTACGTAAGACCGAAGGAAGTTATGTCTACGGAGGAACAGTCGTCGAGGAGGGCGAATGCAGATTTGTTGTGGATAAAGCATCTGGCAGTGGGCGTTACGACCGAATCGTGAAGATGATCGAGGAATCCGAAAAGCTGAAGTCAGAGACAGAAGCAAAAGCCGCAAATCTGGCTGACAAGCTGGTTCCGTACAGCCTGCTGGGCACAGGGTTGTCTTACGCGCTGACGCAGAATGCCATGACGGCTATGGCGTTCCTTATGGTGGACTACTCCTGCGCACTGAAACTGACCATGCCGCTGGCGGTCATGTCCGCTATGAAGGAGAGCAGCCGGCATAGGATCTCTGTTAAGGGAGGAAAGTTCCTGGAGGCTGTGGCAGAAGCCGACACCATTGTCTTCGACAAGACCGGGACGCTGACCTATGCGAACCCAAAGGTAGTTAAAGTCATTCCGTTCGGCGGAAATGATGAGAATGAAATGCTGCGCCTGGCGGCGTGCCTGGAGGAACATTATCCACATTCCATCGCCAACGCTGTAGTACACGAGGCCCAGCTGCGGGAACTTCACCATGAAGAGCGGCATACAACGGTGGAATACGTTGTTGCCCACGGCATCACCAGCATGATCGATGGTCAGAAAGCCTCCATCGGCAGTTATCACTTTATTTTTGAAGACGAGCGTGCTGAGGTCGCAGAGGAAGATCGGATATTGTTTGGCAGCTTGCCGGATGAATATTCACTGCTCTATCTGGCATTGGACGGTAAACTGGCAGCCGTGATCTGTATATCGGATCCGCTACGTGAGAACGCGGGTGATGTGATTCATAAGCTGCATGGTGCGGGATTCAAAAACATCGTGATGATGACTGGAGACAGTGAGAAGACGGCAGCATATATTGCAGCCAGCGCCGGCGTCGATCATTATATTGCAGAAGTCCTTCCGGAGGACAAGGCGGAATACATCCACAGGCAAAAGCAGGAAGGACACAAGGTGATCATGATCGGCGACGGCGTCAATGATTCACCGGCCCTGTCAGAAGCCGATGTGGGAATTGCAGTCAATTCCGGTGCAGCAATCGCCAGAGAGATTGCAGATATCACAATAGAAGCTGATGATCTGGAAGTGCTGCTAATACTGCGGAATATTGCGGACGCACTGATGGATCGGATCCACAGAGATTACCGAGTGATCATCGCATTCAACACGCTGCTGATTGCGCTGGGTGCAACCGGCAGGATCACGCCACAGACTTCAGCAATGCTGCATAATTTATCGACCCTGGTGATCAGTATCTATAATATGACTGACCTGCTGAAAAAACCGGCAGGTTTACTGGAGGAAAGAAATGGAGAAGCATAAATTTTTTGCGTGGGCGACTGTGTTTTGTTTTCTGATGACGATGTACACAGGATATAAAAAAGCATAAACAATAATTGTATAACGTGCCGCTCGCATGTGCGGGCGGCATATAACAGATACAATAGTTAGTTATAACTAACCACCAACAATCGATTGTATATGAGAAAACAGACAGGGAGGAGAGAATGAAAAGGAAGAAAAACGACACGCTGCGGCAATTGCTGGTCTACGCTGGAAATTACAAAGGCCTTACATTTCTGGGAATGGCCTTGTCAGCAGTCGCTATGGTGCTCGGAATGCTGCCATATATCTGTATTTGGCTGGTGGCCCGTGACTTGATCCGAGTGGCGCCGGATTGGACTGCGGCCAGCGGCATTGGCGGCTACGGATGGATGGCTTTTGGCAGCGCAGTAGCCGGAATCGTCGTATATTTCGCAGCGCTTATGTGCACACATCTGGCAGCCTTTCGTACGGCGACCAATATCCGAAAAAGCTGCATGGAACGGCTCATGCACGCGCCGCTGGGATACTTTGATAATAACGCATCCGGGTATTTGAGAAACCGAATCAATGGAGCAGCATCAGAAACGGAAACACTGCTGGCACATAACATGGCGGATATCACAGGAACGGCAGCTATGTTCCTGACCATGTTGGTGCTTCTTGCTGTTTTTGACTGGCGAATGGGACTGGCCTGCTTTTTGGCAGCGGTCATTTCTGTGATTGCCATGTTCACCATGATGGGTGGGAAGAACGCCCGGCTCATGATGGAGTATCAGACTGCCCAGGACAATCTGGCAAAGGCAGGAACAGAATATGTTCGTGGAATTCCAGTGGTTAAGGTATTCCAGCAGACGGTCTATTCTTTCACAGCGTTCAAGAAGGCGATTGATGAGTATAGTGAGAAGGCCAAGATCTACACCGGAGTCATCTGTCGGGTGCCTCAGTCCGTCAACCTTACATTTACTGAGGGAGCCTTCGTCTTCCTGGTACCGGTTGCAGCTCTGTTGGCACCACGGGCCTTCGCTTCAGGCGACTATATATCCCTGCTGTCGGACTTCGCGTTTTATGCGGTTTTCTCGGCAATCATTTCTACTGCTTTGGCAAAGGTGATGTTCGCGTCCAGCGGGATTATGATGGCAGAGACGGCCCTTGCCCGGGTAGAGACCGCGGCGAATGCGCCGCAGCTTCCGGTGTCGGCTGCCCCGAAGAAACCTGCGGATAACAGCATTGAGTTCCGGGATGTCAGCTTTACCTACGATGGTGCAGATGTGCCGGCACTAAACCACGTCAGTTTCGAAGTAAAAGCAGGACAGACCATAGCACTGGTCGGACCATCCGGCGGCGGTAAGACAACGGCTGCGAGCCTGGCGGCACGGTTCTGGGATGTGAGTGCGGGAAGTATTCTGGTCGGTGGTGTAGATGTGCGGGACATCGATCCCCGTGTGCTGATGGATCAGATTTCGTTCGTATTTCAGAATAACCGGTTGTTCAAGACCTCCATATTGGAGAACGTGCGGGCAGCAAAACCGGATGCATCCAGAGAAGAAGTATTGGAGGCACTTTCGCAGGCCCGCTGTGACGACATTATAGAGAAGCTCCCGGATGGAATCGATACGCAGATCGGAAGTAGAGGGACCTATCTGTCAGGAGGAGAGCAACAGCGCATCGCTCTGGCCAGAGCGATTCTGAAAGACTCCCCGATCGTGCTGCTGGATGAGGCGACGGCTTTCGCGGACCCGGAAAACGAGGTTCTCATACAGAAAGCTTTCACACAGCTGACGAAGGGACGTACAGTGATGATGATTGCGCATAGGCTGACCACAGTCATGGGTGCAGATCAAATCATCGTGCTCGCAGAGGGGAAGGTGGCAGAGCAGGGGAGCCACGAAGAGTTGCTGGCTGCCGGCGGACTCTATGCGCGCATGTGGGCGGATTATCAGCAGGCGGTGCAGTGGAAGATCGGAAAGGAGGCATGCTAGATGTTTTTCGGAGAAAAATTCAGGCGCAAATATGCTCTGACGAATCAGGGCATAGTCAATGTGAAAAAGGCTACTTTCTGGACGGTCGTGGTCAATCTGGTCGTCATGTGCGGTATGGGAATTCTATATTTCCTGATGATGCAGTTTATGAATAGTCTGATAAACGGAGCAGATTTCCCGAATGCAAGCATGTATACCGCAGCAGTAATCGCCTTTATCATCCTTTCCCTTGTAACGCACTTCCAACAGTACACCAACTCCTATACATTGGTTTACGATGAAATAGCCGCCACGAGGGTTGGTTTGGCAGAGAAACTGCGAAGACTTCCGCTGGGATTCTTCGGCAAGAGAGATCTATCTGACCTGACAGAGACTCTGATGAGTGATATGAATCGGCTGGAGCACGTGTGGTCACATGTCCTGGGATATCTGCAGGGCGCGTATATATCCACGGCGCTGATTGCAATCGGGCTTCTGATTTTTGACTGGCGCCTTGCCATCGCCTGTCTCTGGGGTGTACCGGTGGCATTCATTCTGCTCTTCGGAAGCAGGAAACTCTCTAAAAAGTATTCCTACGAGACCAAAGGCAAAGGCTTGGATGTAGCAGATAACATTCAGGAGACCATAGAAAATGTGCGTGAAATCAGGGCCACCAATCAAGAGGAGAGATATCTTGCGGAGCTTAACGGCAAGGTGGATGATTTCGAGAAAACCATGATTCGTACGGAGCTCGTTACTGGATTGTTCGTCAACGGAGCAAGTGTAATCATGCGTCTTGGTGTTGCAACGACTATTCTGGTTGGAGCGAAGCTCATCATGAGCGGACAGATTGATTTCATGTTGCTGTTCATGTTCCTTCTGGTGATCACTCGGATTTATGCGCCTTTCGACCAGTCGCTGGCACTTATTGCAGAGGTGTTTATTTCCGAAGTCAGCGCTGAGAGGATGGAGCAGATTGCAGACACCCCTGCGGCAGGTGGAAGTGAGGTTTTCGCACCGCAAGGCCATGACATCGTGTTCCGTGATGTCATCTTTGCCTATGATGAAGAACCAGTGCTGAATGGGGTAAGCTTCACAGCAAAAGAAGGAGAGGTAACAGCGTTGGTTGGTCCGTCAGGCGGCGGCAAAAGCACCTGCGCCCGGCTGGCAGCAAGATTATGGGATGTGGATTCCGGAAGTATAGAGGTCGGCGGAGTCGATATCAAAACCATAGATTCCGAAGTGTTGCTAGGCGACTATTCCATGGTGTTTCAGGACGTTGTGCTCTTTGATGACACTGTTATGGAGAATATCAGGCTGGGACGTCATGGAGCAAGCGATAAAGATGTTCTCGCGGCAGCAAAGGCAGCAAACTGCGATGAGTTTGTAAAAAATCTTCCGGCGGGATATGAAACGCCTATCGGTGAAAATGGCGCCAGACTCTCCGGCGGTGAGAGACAGAGAATCTCCATAGCGAGAGCGTTACTGAAGGATGCCCCTATCGTACTTCTGGATGAAGCGACCGCATCTCTGGATGTAGAAAATGAGACAAAAGTACAGGAGGCCCTGTCCAAACTGCTTGCGGGCAAGACGGTTCTGGTGATCGCACACCGGATGCGCACTGTCGAAGCTGCGGATAAAATCGTTGTCCTGGATCATGGCGTTGTAGCTGAGCAGGGAACTCCGGAAGAACTGCTTGAGAAAAAGGATGGAATCTTCCGGCACATGACACAGCTGCAGGCACAGGGTGCAGCATACAGGATATAGCAAAAGGGAGAATGATTATGGGTCTATATAAAAACTTCGTAAGTCAGACCAGAAAGCCGGAGGGCGTACTGGGGAAAATGATGCTGAAGGGGATGAACAGCGGTCATGCCAGAGTGGCAGACTGGGGAATGGATCATCTGTATATGGATGATGTGAAAGAGATCTTGGAAGTTGGCTGCGGCGGCGGCCGAAATGCCGGGGAACTCTTAAAACGATATCCGGATTCGAATGTCACCGCGGTAGATTATTCGAATCTATCTGTTGAAAAAGCATCAGAGTATAACAAAAAGAACATTGCAGCAGGCAGATGTGTCTGTCGGCAGGCAGATGTATCATTATTGCCGTTTGCTGAAACGCAGTTCGATCTGGCGACAGCCTTTGAAACAATCTATTTCTGGCCAGGCCTCAATCATTGTTTCAGCGAAGTATATCGCGTGCTGAAACCAGGCGGCGTCTTTCTGATCGTGAACGAGTCAAACGGAGAGGACACGACGTCGAAGAAGTTTGAAAAAATCATCGACGGGATGAAGACATACACCGAGAAGCAAATCAAAGAAGCTCTGATAGAAGCAGGCTTCTCCGGAGTCCGCTGCGATCATCATACATCTCATCCATGGCTTACAGTGGTTGCAGAAAAGTAAAGAAGAAAGGATTAATACCATGTTTGACGGGCAAGTCATTACGGGACTTCTGATCCCGTTCATCGGCACGTCGGCAGGAGCAGCATGTGTGTTCTTCATCAAAAAGGATTTCAGCAGGAACGTGCAAAGAGCACTGACAGGATTTGCTGCCGGCGTTATGGTGGCGGCATCCATCTGGAGTCTTCTGATACCAGCCATAGAACAGGAAAGCAGGATGGGGAAGTGGTCTTTCGTCCCGGCAGTCACTGGTTTCTGGTTGGGTATCTTGTTCTTGCTTTTGCTGGATCACGTTATCCCGCATCTGCACAGACATCCGGATCAGGAGGAAGGACTTAAGAGCAGTCTTGCCAGATCTACTATGCTGGTGCTGGCGGTGACGCTGCACAATATCCCGGAAGGGATGGCAGTTGGGGTCGTCTATGCCGGCTATATCAGCGGGAATGTCATGATCACCGCCGGGGGAGCAATGGCATTGTCACTTGGCATTGCGATTCAGAATTTTCCGGAAGGTGCAATCATCTCTATGCCGCTTCTCGCAGCGGGCAGAAGAAAAGGGAAAGCATTTGCGAGCGGCATGTTGTCAGGTGCCGTGGAACCAGTGTTTGGTGCGCTGACGATTGTTCTGGCTGGTTTTATCGTACCGGCGCTTCCATATCTGCTCGCCTTTGCCGCAGGTGCGATGATCTATGTCGTGGTAGAGGAACTGATTCCTGAGATGTCAAGCGGAAGACACTCACATACAGGAGTCGTACTATTCGCAGTCGGATTCACACTAATGATGGTATTGGATATAGCTTTGGGATAAAAGACAAAGGAATACTGCAGAATAAGAAAAGAAAGCCTTGGGAATACTTCATTCACAGGGCTTTTTGATTACGGGGTATAGGCCCCGCCGAGGGCGCTGGTGCCCGAGGCAATAAACCACCCGCTATGCGGGTGCGCGTTGTTGGTTAAACCAAAGGGCTCGTCATTTGCTACAATGAGAGTGTTCAAGCCTCAGAGTAGGAAAGGAG
>JAFRKJ010000089.1 GCA_017431785.1 Bacillota bacterium
GCATCATCCGGAAGGGATGGATCTGATTCCTTCCAATCTGGATCTGTCTTCCATGGAAAGTCTTCTGGTGAATGCCATGAGCCGTGAAAAGGTGCTCTCGGGTCTGTTGAAGGATGTGAAAAAGGAATATGACTATATTCTGATCGACTGCATGCCGTCGCTTGGGATGGTCACCATCAATGCGCTGACCGCAGCGGACAGCGTGATCATCCCAGTGCAAGCACAGTACCTGCCGGCAAAAGGCATGACACAGCTTCTGAAAAGCATCAGCATGGTCAGAACGCACACGAATGAACATCTGAAGGTCAGCGGCATCGTAATGACGCTGGTGGACAGCAGAACCAATCTGGCTACGCAGTGAACGATACTGCGGCGATGTTCTCACAAGAAAGAGATATAAAGTCTTTGCTCCGGATGCGGATGAACAGAAGACTTTCAAGAACCGCGGTGAAAAGCCCCAGAGCTATTACAAAGGGGAACACGAGGCCATCGTCTCAAGAGATGATTTTCTGGCGGTACAGAGGATCATGGATAATGCCAGGTTTGGAGGAACATCACGCCTTCCGGAACTGAAGGTAATACCGGAAGGGCTCTTTAAGGGATATGTCATTGTTCATCCGCGGTGGGGGAGTTTCACAAAAGAGGATTACCTGAACGCCTGCCGCAGTGTATGGGACGAAGAATCCGAAGAGAATGTTACTGTTCAAGCGGAGAAAGGTTCCTTTGATTTTCGCGGTTATGAGGTTGCGGATTTTAAGCTGTTTGATGATCATCAGGTACCGGCGATCATGCTTCACGGTGATTCCATTCACTTCAACATGTCCTGCATCAGAAAAATGGCATGTGGAAACTACATTGAGCTTCTGGTTCATCCGATACAGAAAAAGATCGCGATCCGTCCACCTTTGATGGAAAACCGTAATAAGATCCAGTGGGCTGCCGGAAGCAATACAAATATGAGCTCCAGAAATATTGCTTGCAAAGCATATATCAATACTCTTTATCAGATCTTCGGGTGGGATCCTGATTTCAGATACAAGCTGTATGGCGTCGTATATCATGACGGAAAAGACAGTGCATGCGTGTTCTCAGATATTGATGCCAGCGTGTTTATTGACAGGGATCAGTATCTTTCCTCAGAGGGCGTAGATGCCAGCGGGCAGCTGCTGAGTCAGTCCGGAAGACACATCCGTGCACTTTCAGGTGATTTTGAGAATGCCGTTGGCAAAGATTACTACTTGGAGATGAACATGAATGAAATCGCCCATCTGACAAAAGAAGAATGGCAGACACGCATCGATGGACAACTATGCGGATCGAAAGACAAGCTGAAGGTAACCCCTTATGATGAGCTGCGCGAATTTATTAAGGAAGAACTGGGAGATCTATTTGAGGAGGTATATACAAAATGACAGAACCGGAACAGCAGACACTTTTGGAGAACGAACAGAATGCTGGTGAGCAGATGCAGATTGTCGGCATTGAGACGATCGAGAATATAGATCTCGATGATTATGAGATCGTCAGCGCAGAATTCTTTGCACAGGTCAGGGAACCGGCGTTTACGATCAATGTGAATAAGATAACGGCAAATGCAGCTTGTGTGAGGATGCTGCCTGATGTTGATTATGTCAAGATCCTGGTAAATCAGAAGGAAAAGAAACTGGTGCTGAAGCCCTGCGATGAACTTGATATTTCAGGATATAAATGGGCCAGAATGAAAGATGGCAGAAGATATGCGTCTCAAAGAACAGGGGAGCCGTTTGTTCTGATTATCTGCAAACTCATGGGGTGGAATCCGGACTACAGATATAAGATCCTGGGCAAGAAAAACAAAGCCAACGGGGAGGATGTTCTGGTATTTGACCTGACCGTTGCTCAGGTGTTTGAAAAGCCTGCTCCGGGTGAAAAAGGAAAAGGTTCCAGACGTTCGATCATGCCGGCAGGATGGAATGGCAGTTTCGGACCGAAATTCGGAGAAAATCGCAGGACTTTGCAGGTGGATACATTTTCCGGATATACGGTTTTTTCAATCAAAGGCGACAAGAAGAAACAGGGAGAACCGTCTTCTTCAGAAGCTGACGATAAGAAGGAGACGATACAGCCAGGTGTAAAGGAACTTCCGGAGGATACCGAATCTAAGAAGAAGAAGGATCTGCCGGCGGCTGAAACGGAGGAATCATGAGTGAGCAGGAATTAACGATACGGATCGACACACGGTACAACCGTATCTGCATCCATCGTAAGACTCTGAAGGCAATAGGAAATCCTACCTTTGTCCATCTTGGGTATAGAGCAGATACAAAGGAACTGATGGTCCTTGGGACATGGATAGATGACAGAAAATCCATCAGAGTAAGGTACACCGGATCAGGATCTTTTTATATCAACAGCAAAGGCCTGATAGAGGGAATCAGAAGTGTGAGTCAGATCCTTCTGAACAATGATTCGTATATTGTGGTAGGCATAAAAGCAGATCAGCTGCCGGCAATATCGTTTTGTCTGACAGAAGCAATTATAAGCCCCGAAGGTGGCCCCGCTGATGGCCTGCAGGAGAAGAACACATGAAAAAGCTTACGATAGATACGGAATTCTACAACCTCTCTGTTCCAAACACAGCAGAACAGCAGGCGGAATTTGAGAGAAGCATATTGTATGAGGGCTGTCTGGATCCAATTATTACATGGGAAGGCATAGTGATTGATGGACATAAGAGATATCTGATCTGCAGTCTTGAGGAGATCGAATACAAAGTGCAGGAAGTCTCCTTTCCATCACGAGAGAAGGCGATGGCCTGGATTTGTAGAAGAAGGATACAGGATCTTCGTCCAGGCACGCCCATTTATAAGTACCTGTTTGGGAAAATGATTAATTGCCTGAAGCCTTCCTATCGGGAAATGATCAGAAACGGATCAATAGGCTGTTATAAGGATCCGGATGGCAGAATCAGAATTTCAAAGACGATGTCAGACGATCTGGGGGTCAACTACTCGATGGTCGAGTCAAGTTCCGTATATGCAAATAACGTTGATAAAATCGCCAGAGACACTCCGGAGATTTTTCATGCAATGATGGAAGGCAAAATCAAGGTGACAATCAGGGAGGCCGGTGCACTGGCTCGTGGTGAGCGGAAGATAAAGCGTGCCGTCAGAAGCAGGATGATTCCTGATGAAGAAATAAAACCGCGCAGAGGACGTCCCAGAAAGATGACTGAGCAGGATGAAGGAGTCATGCTTTCGACTAAAATCAAGGAAATGCCAGATTTTGATCCCGACATGGAGATTCGGGGACTGACACTTACGATCCCGACATGGATGGCGGCAATTGCCCGTGCGGAAAAGAAAACAGATATGAAACTCGCAACGCAGCGCGCCAGGAGACAATTGGCCGAGAGCCTGCTGCGGCTTGATGAACAGATTCAGATCACATTGGAGGCTATAGGATGTACGGAGAAGGAATATTAACAGAACAGCAGATGAGATGTGTGCCGGACGTGTCATTCGAGCTGATCCCGATTAAAAACCTCGTATCAAATCAGGATTACCAGAGAATGCTGTCAGAAAGGCATATTCGTAGTGCCCTGGAGGAGTTTGATGTGTATCAGATCAATCCCGTCAAGGTCAGCAGACGTGATGGCGTGAACTACGTATTCGACGGTCAGCATACGATAGAAATCATCGCAGCAGAATCAGGATCACGGGACACACCGGTCTGGTGCATGATATATGATGATCTGAAATACACAGAGGAAGCACATATATTTGCCGATCAGCAGAAGAATGTAAAGAAACTCACGCCATATGAAACATTTGTCGCACATGTCGAAGCCGGCGATGCTAAGCAGAAAATGATACAGACGATCGTTGAATCATATGGGCTTAAGGTCTCACGAAATCAGATTCCAAGCGGAATCACCGCAGTAACTGCAATGGAACGGATCTATGATAAGTACGGGCAGAACGTCCTGGATAATACGATTCGGCTCGATATAGCTACATGGGAAGGGGAGAAGTACTCTCTTTCAGGGAATATGCTGACCGGAATCGCGAAAATACTCGTCACATACGGTGATTCAATCAACGAGGATATTTTCAAGGATAAGCTGGGACAGATATCTGTGAAACAGATCATGAGAACAGCGAAAGAACGCCGGCCGGGGCATATGGGATATGCTGAAGCAATGATGCTGATCTACAACAGCAAGAACAAACACCGGTTATCCATGAGAATGCTTTATGGTAAAAAGTCGAAAGTGTTTGAACCTGAAGATGAAGATGAAAACGAATTTGAATAGAATATCGATGGGGGAGTTTCGTGACCATATAGCAGTCTATTCATACCACCGGGTATATAATATACTTTGATGAAAAGATGGGAGGAAGGACAATGATCTTTTTTACAGCAGACATGCATCTTGGTCACAGAGCAGTTATTAATATGCAGAACCGTCCGTTTGAAAATGTCGATGAGATGAACAGGACGATTATCAGTAACTACAACGCAATAGTCAGCGCAAATGATACGGTCTATCTGCTCGGCGATCTCTGCCATCGGATGAAGGTGGAGGAGGCCAACGAGATCATCTCGACGCTGAAGGGAAACAAGATTCTGATCAAGGGAAATCATGATAAGAAGTACGACGAATCATTGTTTGTGGATATCGCTGATTTCACGACGATTTCAGCGAATGGAATCTATGTCGCGCTGATGCACTATCCAATGCTGTCCTGGCCGAAGAGCCATCACGGGAGTCTTCATCTGCATGGCCACGTCCATGGCAGGCGAGCGGATAATGAAGCAAATCGTGATGCGGGAATCCTCAGATACGATGTTGGCGTGGAGGCTAATGACTACTGTCCGGTATCCATCAGGCAGATACAGTCGTTTTTCGACATATAGGAGAACTAAAACGGAGGAATCAGGGATGATATATATTACAGGTGATACACACAGGGATTTCAGCCGGCTCAGCCGGCTGACTCTTTCAGACGAAGATCTCGTTATAATACTGGGCGATGCCGGAATTAACTATTATCTTGACTCCAGCGATGATCGTGTGAAGAAGAAACTGAGCAGATATCCGTGCCGGTTTTTCTTTATCCGGGGTAATCATGAGGAGCGCCCGGAGAATATCGAAGGATATGAACTCAAATCAGTTGAAGGCATTGTTAGGGGCGATGTCTAAATGCAGAAACAATATCCGAAGCTGATGTTTGCTGCAGAGGGTCTGTATGATATTGGCGGCAATCGCTGTTTTGTTTCTAATTGGGCTTACAGTGTCGATAAACATTACCGCCTGGAACGCGGTTATAACTGGTTTCCTGAAGAGGAACTGACGGATGCCGAAATGGCAGACACCCTCGCAAAAGCTGAGGAGGCCGGATCTGTGGACTACGTGCTTTCACATACCTGCCCGGAGAAATATATCCCAAGGCATATGTTTTTGTCATGCGTAGACCAGTCGCAGGTTTCTCACAGGATGGAAGAGTTCTATGACCGGCTGGAGGAAACTATGGACTACCGGCGCTGGTGGTGCGGACACTACCATACGGACTGGAGCATCGATAGAATGCGGTTTATGTATTACGATATACTTGAAATGAAGTAGGTAATTATCAGGGAGAAGGACAGAAAACCATCTACCAGAGAGGCTTTGGAACGGTGAATGAATCGGTCTCCAGTTTCGATACGTAGATATCACAATTTTTGATATGCGTACCCCAGTAGGATCCGCCGGAGTCCGGTGTAATGTATTCAAGAAGGCCCTTCATCGCGATTGCGTGCGTTGAGATCAGGATGCTCCCTGTGAAAGCATCGTTTCGAAGATGCTCCAGGAACTGTCCGGCCCTCTCAACTACTCTGGCCAGCGGTTCCATTCCTTCGGGCGCAGGGTTGTTCACAAAGTCGCTGAAAAAGTGAGAAAGCTCAGGAGGCGGTGATGTCAGATCCGCACCCTCATACGGACCGTAGTCCATCTCAAGCAGTCGCTCATCGATCTGAAGAGGGATATCATCTCCTGCGATGATCCTGGCAGTCTGAACGGCGCGTTTCAGAGGACTCGAAAAGATCATGTCAAAGGAGATGTCTTCTGACCGAAGTCTTTCTCCGGCATCTTCCGCCTGCATGATTCCCTCATCGTTCAGCGGAGCATCGATACGGCTCTGCAGAACGCGCTTCTTATTCAAATCTGTCTGGCCATGCCTGATGATGTAGATCGTACACATATTTCTGTTATTTGATAGCATTTCCGTCCGCGAAGGCCTGTCCGACTTTCTCTCCGAGGATGCGGTATGCCTTTGAAGATGCGTCAAAGGAGATCGCCTGCAGTTTGTCTGCATCGATATTGCCGTCAGCATCAAGGATGGATTCATCCGCCAGAACATTTACGATCTCAGCGACGATGCGCAAGGTCTTGTCGTACTGATTGATCTCTTCGACTCTGCATTCCAGTGTCAGAGGCAGTTCATCGAAGATGGGAGCATCGACAGTTTCGCTTTTCGTTACATGCCAGCCAGCCTTTGCGATCTTATTTGCTTCATCATGTCCGGAGACGATGCCGACGTAATCGGCAGGCACGAGGTTCGCCTTATCTGCGATGCCAACGGTAAACTCATTTTTGAGCTTGATGTTATCAGACGTCTTGTGGCGTACGCCGATGTTGATCTGAAGCCGGGCAGCGTTCAGAATACCGCCGTATGCGACGTTCATTGCATCCGGGGTACCGTCCTCACCGTAGGTTCCAACAATCAGTACGGGAAGCGGATAAATGAATGGTTTTGGGCCGAGATTCTTTTTCATGTTGTTTTCAGCTCCTTTCAAAAGGTATTTGCCGGTGCAGATGGTGAAGCTGCCAGATCCTTATAGGTCATTATCGCATTACATTATTTAATTCGCAACAGAGAAGGAGGAATCTATGAGTACGTATTTTGAATTCTATGTAGGAAAGATAATAAACGATAAATATGAGGCTGTCGGGCCGTATGTCAAAAGGGAAGAAGAATACCGGCTGGTACCGGTTCTGGAACGCAGCCGCAGCTTCATTACCTGGAATGACTTCGACGCATGGCCGCTGTCGGTCGAAAAGATCGCAGATAGTCAGATGGAATTCTTCACAACGGACGGATGGCAGGACAAAGACCGGCATTCCATCGCATATTATTTATCCTATGAAGAAATCCTCGCGATGGCCGATGACGGGATAACACAGGGTTATGTGACACTGGAAGAACTGGATGAAGTGGCACGAAGCAATTATGATCCGAATGCGCTTTGGGACATCTGGGTGCGAACGCCGGAGATGATCGCCGAGATGGATACTGAAGAGAGAAAGCAGTATGGACATATTGCATTCGTTGACTATAACAGCACAGGATATATCTGCAGACAGCTCATTAATTCGGTGGATCCGTATGATTATGGGGCAGATAGAAAAGAGCTGGTGTTTATTGTTCGAATCTGTTAAATCATTTGCTTTCAGAGGATTTCACAGGAACGACGCATTTGATTCACGGATCATTTAAAAATCGAACAGGAAAGATTCTTATTGTGCTGATATAATCGATATAACACATAAGAAAATCATCTGTGAAGTTCAGAAGGGAGACGGCATGAATCGAAATATCAAAGCAGGGATACTTGCTGCAGTACTGGCGCTGGCAATGGCGCTTGTACTGTGCGGCTGCGGAAGCAGTTCTGACACAGGCACCGCCGCGGAAAACGAAACAAAGGCAGACATTGAGTCGGCACTGGATCTGTCGAATATGAATGCAGAGTGGACATATGACGAAGACTCGGATGCCTGGACCATGACTCCGGTAACAGCAGTAACGAATCCGGAGATCGAAGATGAGCAGGGTGTATCGGTCTGCGTTCCGGGTGCTTACGTGAAGGGCATCGACACAGACGGTGATGGAGAAGCAGACGAGACAAGCGACACGGTTACAGGAAATCTTGTCATCGATACGGAAGCGGAAGTGACCAGCACCAATGGCCAGAAATACACGGCGGCAACTGCGCCTGTGATTGTGAACACCGGCGCGGCGGGTTACAGTGAACAGCAAAACCAGACGGCTTCTGCAACATACGCGAAGGAAGGATACATCAATGTTGCATGCGGGAACCGCGGTAAACAGAGCACGGTAACAGATGCAGACGGCAATGAAACGTATACCGGCGATGCGCCGTCCTGCCTGGTAGATCAGAAAAATGCAGTTCGCTTCGTGAAATATAACATCCTGCTGGGCAACCTGCCGGGCAGCGTGGACTATTTCGTTTCCACCGGCGGCAGCGGCGGAGGAGCACATGCGACCATGCTTGCGGCGACCTCAGACAATCCTGATTACTATGTATATGAGGCAGAAGCAGGTGCGGTCGGTGTCTATCAGGACGGCGACAGTTACATAACTACAGTGACCATCGATGGAGAAGAAATAGAACTGTCTGACGGCATGTGGGGCTGCATGGCTTACAGCGCCATCACTTCACTGCAGGAGGCAGACATGACATTGGCCTTCGAATATTATCTGGACACGGATTATGAATTCAACACCTCATTCCAGAAACAGCTGGCGGAATATCTGTCCCAGGAATACATGGAGTATATCAACGGGCAGGATCTGACGGTGGATGAGTCAAAGGTCGGCTTCGATCTTGACGGAGACGACAAGCAGACGAGCACTGTTAAGCTCACCATCGAGTATGATGAGGATAAATACAAGGAAACAAATGGTTATGGAGGAACCTATCTGAATCTGTATCTTGCCGAGTTTGAGGACAGTCTCGAGGACTATCTGCAAAGGCTGGACTATGCCGATGACTGGACCTGGTTCGATGCAGACGGAAATGCTCTTTCGGATGACGAAGTCGCCTCGATGACCACGGAAGACAAAGCCCAGGCATTTATTGAAGGACGTGTGGCAGTTGGCAGCACCGGAAGCGATAATGACGGTATGCAAGGTGGCCCTGGTGGCGGAGAAATGCCAGACGGCGGTATGCCGAATGGAACGCCGCCGGATATGAATGGCGATGCCTCACAGGATAAGAACGGTACACCACCGGATATGAATTCATCCGGCGGAGATGAACAGGTCGGTACACCGGATGCCGGAACGACCCAGTCTGCAGGCAGCAGCACAGATTCCTCCAATTACGATTCTTATGATGATATGCTCGCGGCCTACCAGTCCGACATCGAATCTGTAGAGGCAGGAGATGAATACGGCAATAACATCGTTTCTCTGTACGATCCGCTGAATTATATCGGAGCAGACGGAACAAATAATCCTACATGGACGCGCATTCTAATGGGCGCTTCCGAAGGGGACATCTCCATGATGAACTCTCTGAATCTGCAGATTGCATGGCTCAGCGCCGGAACGGACGCAGAAATCGAATGGCAGTGGAACGGCGGTCATGTTCCGTCAGAGATACTTGGCGATAGCCTGCCTTTGTATGTGGATATGATGTATGGAAAGTACGTTGACGGCGCAGTTGATGTTGAGAAAGCCGCGGCAGACAAGCAGACAGACAACGGTGACGCGACGGAACCGACCGCCTCTGACATCTCTAGCTGGATCAATTATGATGAAGATACCGGTGAAGTGAGCTTCACTCTGGCAGATGCTGCTTCCTACAGGACAGCTGGAGCAGCAAAGGCAATGCCGGCCTTTGATGTGATCGATTACGGGCAGGAAGACTATGTGTTCGGCAATGCGGAAAACGATGCCAGACACTGGGATAAATACGTCCTGCAGGCACTGGAGGAACATGCGGATACACTGAAGGAACTGTTTAACACAGGAAACTGAGTACCTGTCCGGAGAAACATACCCCAAGGCATATGATTTTGTTATGCGTAGACCAGCCATGGCGGGGAAGTTCCCCGCCAACTTTATTTATAATGGTTTACACGTATGGAAGCTTAATTGGTTCCAAGGCATCGCTCATTTTTGTGTGGTCAGATATTGCCGCATCGGGTACAATACGTATATAAGAATGAGTTTCAGTCCCATAGGAACGTCACTGCTGAGGGGTGAGGTTATGTGCACAGTTAGCACGATAGATATTAGCGGTCGCAGCATCAGAGTCGCTGATATAAAGCAAAAATACATGAAGAATATCATCGATGCTGCTTGCAAATGTGACATTATCGAAAGAATCATACTCTTCGGATCTAGCATTGAGGAGCGCTGTACAGAGGAGTCTGATATTGATATTGCAGTTTTTGGTTCTCAGAATCCATCCAAGGCTCTGAGCTCAAAAAAATATGAAAAGTTTGCCCGACAGTTGTATTCGTATGATGATCACAATCAGGGATACGATATTCTATACTTTAAGCAAGGCACAAAGATAAACAGCCCAATCATGGAAAACATAATGAACGGGGAGGTTATTTATGAGCGAGAGCAACAGTAATCCCTTTTCGATGGGTCGGATAACAGCTGATTTGTATATGGCTGATGCTGCAATAAGAAAAGCTGAGTCTCTTTCAAGCAAGGCAGTAAAATTTTACAGAGGACAAGCAGGATATCATCTTCAACAGGCGGCAGAAAAGTTAATCAAGATTCAAATATACGATTCTGGTGTAAATATAAACAATGCGAAGATGTATCGCCATTCGTTGGATGATCTAATCACATATGCAGAATCTATTGATATCCAATTAATCGTACCTAAATGGGTTAATGAAAAGAAATATGTGATTACATCATGGGAAGCAGAAGGTCGATATGATCTACATTTTGTAGTCAGAATTGACACTCTTAAAAGATGCTATAAAGGACTTGAAGAGTGGAAGAAGGAATTGAAGATACAACAGTAAGCAAATACTCTCTCAGGCCTTCCTGGGTCGGGAGAAACGGGAGAAATAATGGGAGTTTTTTGAGGAAAGAATTCCAAAACCGTTGGTATTACTGCGTTTGAGACACATCAAATATCAATACCCTAGCCAAGATAAAGGCTCCGAGGAGAAATCCCCGGAGCTTTGTCATTTAGCGGAAAACCCAGTAATACCAACGGTTCCAGCCGTTTCAAAACGACTGACCCAGAGGCCGCTCCTACTGATCGAAACTACGTTTTCA
>JAFRKJ010000090.1 GCA_017431785.1 Bacillota bacterium
AGCGAAGAGGAGGCAAATTGCGCCTCCTCTGTTTAATTGCGTTCATAGACCCCACTGAGTTTCCCTACATAAGAGACCCCAGCGAAAAACCCCACGGAATGACCCTAACGAACTCAGACCCCACTAAACTTTGATATGCCATAAAAACCCACAGAACCGAACGGAACAGTTCGACATCTGTGGGTTTTGTTATTCAGCTCATTATTGCTTTTGCCCTTACTTCAAGCGTCCCTCCGCCTTCTTATAGGCGGCATCATAGGCTTTGCGGTCGATTTCGCCCTGGTCGATTTTGCGCTCGACGCAGAGCTGCAGTGCTTCGATCATGATGGACAGGCGCTCCAGGGTATACTGGGCGTTGGCCAGATCTTCCACTTCGGATTCATCGATTTTGTTGTCCGCCGTGATTTTGACGAGGATCTTCTCGATGTCTTCCACCGCGTAGACAGAGTCGAGCAGGTGGAGGATGATGCCCGGCAGTTCCGCATTTGGAACTTTCGGCACGTACAGCTGGCCGATTTCACAGCTTCCATGGCAGTAGTGATTGCAGAGCTCCGGTGCCTGATAGACGTCGGACATGATCAGCACATCCTGCGGATTCGGGAGCTGTTTTTCATTTTCTATACGCTCAAGCTTGTCGTCGGAGATGCCGATCTGTTCGGCAGCGTATTCCCGGGACCAGCCGAGAGCCTTTCTCTTGGCAAGATATATATTCTGTTCTGACATAAAGTACCTCATTGCGCGCCGCTGCGGGCGCATATTCTCGCGCCGCGGAGGGCGCTTTTTTCGTGATTTTTGCGGTAAAACCAGAAATGCTTCCGCAGATTCTGCGATGTCTGATTTTCCAAGCAGATTATATCATATAACCACAAAGGAGAGAAATAACGTATAAAGAAACAGCATAAAGGGAGGTATTGATATGTATAACGAAAGAGCAAGAAGGATTGCTGTTCTCTCATACATCACATGGATCGGCTGGATCATCGCGTTCATTATCAGGGACAAGTACGACGAGTTCCAGACACATCACCTGAATCAGGCGCTGATGATCAACCTGCTGAAAATCGCCGGCGGACTGTGCGCAGCAGTACCGCATGTAGGAGATAACATCTCGGCGGTTGTTGGCATCGCAGCATTCGTATTCATCGTGATGGGCATCTACAGAGCGGCACATTGGAGAACAGATCCGCTGCCGATCATCGGCGAACTGCGTCTGATGTAACCGCACATGAGAAGGCAGCAAACACCACTGCAAAGGCAGTAAGCAGCATCTGCTGCAAAGGCAACAACAATACTTAATGCAAAAGCAATAACAGGAAGGAGGTGCCTATGGAAAGAACGGAAAAGAGACGGACAATCATGATCGTCGCAGTCCTGGCTGTCATCGCGCTGGTATCGTTTTTCTGGATCTCGGGAATCGCGTCGTCGGAGGACAGCTTCCAGGGAACCTACAGCTCTTTGGACGAGAAACGGACCAATGTTACTGAACTGATGGGAGTGACAGCGGCATCCTCGACGGCAATATCACTGCTGCCGGGCGACGCAGGGACGCCAATCGCAGAACAGCTGGCAGACCTGAGCGGATACTTCATGTTCATTCTGGCGGCAATCTATCTGGAAAAGTGGATGGTCACCATGACAGGCATGCTCGCCTTTAAGATTCTGATACCAATTGCATGTCTGATCCTGATCGCAGCGTACCTATACGCGGCAGACAGATGGAAAGAAGTCGGCGTCAAGTTGATTCTGTTCGCACTGATGGTCTTCGCGATCATTCCGGTCAGCGGGGTAGTGACTGAGAAGATCGACGCTAGTTACCAGAAATCGGTGCAGCAGACCATCGAAGACACGAGGAATGATACGAAACAGCTCAACGATGCGACTGGCGGTAAGAAGGATGATAGCATCGCAGACAAGATCGCCAGCAAGATCAAGGGCGGTGTTGCAGGAACGCTGGACAAGTTTGAGAATACGCTCAACCGCATTACGGAAGCCATTGCAGTCCTGATTGTCACATCCTGCGCCATTCCACTGGCAGTCCTGCTCTTCTTCATCTGGCTGATCAAGCTGCTGACAGGGGTCAACATACCGATCCCGAAGATCAGAGCTTCCAGAGTCATCGGGAAGATGAAGATGGGACTGGACTAGACAGAGATCAGACAAAACCATAACAAAAGACCACATAGGGGTAATAC
The DNA here is from genome assembly GCA_017431785.1 of Bacillota bacterium. Classification (GTDB taxonomy): domain Bacteria; phylum Bacillota; class Clostridia; order Peptostreptococcales; family Anaerovoracaceae; genus Lentihominibacter. The sequence continues at coordinate 2,193 of JAFRKJ010000090.1, forward strand.
CATAAATCATATACACTCCATAGAATCAGAGGAAACCGGGATCAGACCGGTTTCCTCATTCTTTTGCCTCACAATTCGTATTGGCTTTTACCATTTATGCTGCCTTTGTGGTACAATCAGTTGCGTGAAGATAGATTGAATATAGGACGGTGAAAAAAGTGGATGTCAGAACAATACAACTAAAGAAAACGATACTGGAAAACAACGATCAGGATGCGGATCTGCTGCGTGAGCAGCTCAAGACCGACGGGACGTACTATATGAACATCATGTCCTCGCCGGGATCAGGCAAGACCACCACGCTTCTGGGGACCATCAATGGTCTGCAGGAACTTGGCGCAGCTGGTGAAGGCGCAGGCTGCAGCCCGCTGAAGGTCGGTGTCATGGAGGCGGATATCGACAGCGATGTGGATGCGAAGACGATTGCCGAGAAAGCAGGTGTTCCTTCGATTCAGCTCCACACAGGCGGTATGTGCCATCTGGATGCAGATATGTCCCGCCAGGGACTGCGAGAAATCGGCGCCAGGGATCTGGACCTGGTATTTTTGGAGAACGTAGGCAACCTCGTGTGTCCGGCGGAGTTCGATACGGGCGCCGTCAAGAGTGCGGTCATCCTGTCTGTTCCGGAAGGGGACGACAAACCGCTGAAGTACCCGCTCATGTTCCAGGAAGTTGATGTCGTGCTGGTCAACAAGATTGACGCCGCTCCTGCTTTTGATTTTGACAATGAGCGGTTCAAGGCAAATCTCGCCGCCTGCGGCTGTGAGGTGCCGGTATTCTTCATCTCGGCAGCGACGGGAGAAGGTATGGATGAATGGTGCAAGTGGCTGGACGCGGAAGTGCGCGGCTGGCTGAAGTAGGAAACGGTTGGCGAAAGCAGGCAATGGTTGCCTGAAATGAGCAGTTGTTGCCTTTGTATGAGATAGAGGATTGATATGGCAGTAAGAGTAATAGATGTAAAAGTTGGTGTATTTGACGAGAACAACAGGATCGCGGACGAAGTGCGTGAAAGCAACAAAGAAAAGGGCACGTTCATGGTGAACATCATGGCGTCGCCGGGTGCCGGTAAGACGACGACGCTTCTGCGCACGATCGATATGCTGCGCGACGAGTTCCGCATCGGCGTCATGGAGGCCGACATTGAAGCGGTAGTGGATGCGGAAAAGATGGCCGATGCCGGCGTGGAGTCCATTCAGGTCCACACAGGCGGGGAGTGCGCCATGGATGCGGCGATGGTGAAACAGACCCTGGATGAGTTCGACACCAGCGATCTGGATATTCTGTTTATGGAGAACGTTGGAAACCTGGTCTGCACAGCAGAGCAGGATACCGGCGCGGACGTCAATGTTGAGATTCTTTCCATTCCGGAAGGGGACGATAAGCCGCTGAAGTACCCGCTCATGTTCCAGGTTTGCCAGTGCGTTCTGATTAATAAAATCGACACCCGCGAGTGGTTCAATTTCGATGATGACGCAGTTGTGGAGAGAATCCACAAGCTGAATCCGATGGCGGACATCTTCTTCGTCTCTTCCAAGACAGGCGAAGGGTTTGATGCGTGGGTCGATTGGCTGCGCGCTCAGGCGGCAGCACGGTGCGGCAAATAGCGGCAGCTGGTGATTTGATAAGATAACCGGAGAACGGTATGAGACTCTTCATCTCCATACAACTGAACGACGAAATGAAACATGCTCTCAGGCGGATTCAGCATGCCATGCAAAGCCAGGGCGTACAGGGTAATTTCACAAGGGAGGAAAACCTGCATCTGACGCTGGCGTTCATCGGCGAGTATCCGGATCCGGAGGATGTGCTGGATGTCATGGAGCAAATCGAGTTCGAGCCCTTTGATATCAGGCTGGACGGCGTAGGCTCCTTCGGAAGCCTCTGGTGGGCAGGCATAAACAGTGTCGGAGAAGATGAGTTTGAGGGCGGCACTGAGCAGGGCAACGGCGACGCGCTAAAAGCCTTGGCGAAGCATCTGCGCAGCGGACTGGCGGATGCGGGAATTCCTTTTGACAGGAAGAAGTTCTCACCGCACATCACATTGGTGCGGAAGCCGCAGATGAGAAGCGGCCGAAACCTCAATGGACACAGCGGCCGGAACTCCGACGGACACGGAAGTCGAAACCCGGCGATTCCGGAAGCAGTGCTGCAGGATCTGCCGATGGCAGAGATGATGGTGGAGCATATCTCCCTGATGCGCTCTGAACGGGGAAAGCACGGCATGATTTACACAGAGCTTGGCCGCATATGAAAAGACAGCCGAACCGCATAGGAAAGGGCAGCAATGTTTGAGACAGTGACAGGAAAAATCATCAGCGGCAATCTGCTCTTCGCAGGTTGCTGTGTTGTATATCTGATCTGGTGGAGCGTGGCCTTCCGGCCGGGATACAGCGCAGCCATGAGCATCAAAGGCGGACTATTTTTGCTGACAGCCATCCTGGGTGTCATGGGACTGGCCAGGATTATCCAGGGGTGCTCCGGTGCGGATGGCGGCCTGCGGTATATGTTTATTATCGCTGCGGGCGCGGCAATCTATATCGTGCTCCTACTTTTGACGAACCTGCTCATGCACAGACAGGTCACCACGGAACTGATGCTGATTGTGTTCTGGGCCTGCATGCAGATTTGCGCGCTGAATGCTCTCTATGGGGAGGCGACCATCGGGAAGGTTGCCTTTGCAGTTATGGCGGCGATTGTGGTCGCGGCTGCAGCTGCGGGAATGATTTGTTACTTGAAATACTATGATCTGCCGCCGATGACGGCCTTTTATGACGGCATGGTGCCGCTGATTCTCTTCGCAGTCGTGATGATTGGAGAGGCAGTGTATCTGCTGCTGCGATAGATTGGAAAGGAGTAATCCGATGAAATTCAGGATGATTCATGAAAACTACAATGTCAGTGACCTGCAGGCGTCTCTGGATTTTTATGAGAAGGCGCTGGGTCTGACGGAGGTCAGAAGAAAAACAGCCGAAGACGGATCCTTCATCATCGTGTATGTGGGGAACAAAGAGGCGGATTTTGAGCTGGAGCTGACATGGCTTAAGGGACATCCGCAGAAGTACAATCTGGGTGAGGAAGAGTTTCACTTGGCGTTCTACACGGACGATTATGAGGCAGCGCACAAACTCCACGAGGAGATGGGCTGCATCTGCTTTGAGAACCACGAGATGGGGCTGTATTTCATCAAGGATCCGGACGGATACTGGTTGGAGATCGTGCCGAGGGCACAGGGCTGAGCCGAGCGATAGATCAGCTAAGCCGATCGGCAGGTTACGCGAGCCGGTCGAGACGGTCTTTCTCGCGAATGACCAAATAGCCTGATTCGATGACCACGAGACCGCCGATGATCTGCAAAAGCACCAGATTCTGATGCAAAAGCACGAAGCCGAAGAAGGCCGATGTGACAGGCAGGAAATTGGAGTAAACCGCAGAGATGGTCGGACCCAGTTTCTCGAGACCGGTGATTTCAATGAGGAAACAAATTCCTTCGCTGACGATGCCCAGATACAGGAGTTCCAGCATGATGCCTACCGGAAGCTGCAGAAGGTCCGGATACTGAGGGAACACGACCGGCGTTGTGATGACCCAGGCGATGATCGTCTGATAAAAGGCAATCGGAATCGCGCCGTATTTGTTCGTTAGAGATTCGGTCAGGAACAGGTAACCGAGCCAGCAGAGGAGGGCGCCTCCGCAGAAGAGGTAGCCCCGGAAAGATCCACCGCGCATGGCGGAGAAATCCGAACCAATAACAAAGAAAATACCAACAACACAGGCCAGCATGAAAACGATCAGTTTGATGCTGGTTTTTCTATGGAATAGGGCCTTTTCGACCAGAATGGACGCGATCGGTAGGAAACCAAGAATGATGGTGATGTTTGCGACCGGAACGCTGTCCAACGCACTGTACTCACAGAAAAAATAGAGAATGTGCCCGATGATGGTCGTGGCGATGATCAGGGGCAGATCGCGCAGGGCAGGAAGATGGAAGGCATCGGCCCGCTTCGCAACCACTGCGATTACAAAGAACCCGAAGAAGTATTTCACATTGAGTATCAGAAGCTTATCCACGTGTTCCAGGGCGTCCTTCGCAATGGCGAGCTCCAGGCCCCAGACGATGACGAGGATGACCATCATGATGTGATATTTGGTTTTTCCGGATTGTATTTGATTAGTCATATGCACATTGTAGCACAAAAAAAGCCAACAGGACGTATGTTGTGGTATGATTAATACAGTTCAACGCTTTAGAAGGAGACAATGATGGTAGATAAAGAGAGACTCGCACAGCAGATGGATTTCTGCCGCGAAGTGGATAAAGAAAAAGAAGTATTCCGGCAGTCCTTCCTGTGTTCTGGAAGCCGTCGGGAAAACGATGCGGAACACGCCTGGCATATGACTCTGATGGCGATGATTTTGCAGGAGTACTCCAATGAGGACGTGGATCTGCTGAAAGTCATTGAGATGCTGGTGATCCACGATATCGTGGAAATCGACGCAGGTGACACCTATGCCTATGATGTGGAGGGTCTGAAGTCCCAGGAAGAGCGGGAAAAGAAAGCCGCGGATCGGATCTTCGGAATGCTTCCGGATGACCAGCGGGATTTCCTGTTTGAGTTGTTCCACGAGTTTGAAGCGGGTGAAACACCGGAAGCCAGATTTGCAAAGGCATTAGACAACGTGCAGCCGGTCATGCAGAACGATGCATCTGAAGGGAGAGACTGGCGTGAGAAGGGCATACGCCTGTCCCAGGCGATTGAGCGGCAGCGGCGGACAGCGCGCGGTTCCCAGATTCTTTGGGATGAAGTGTCCAAGCCGATGCTTCAGAAGAACATTGATCTGGGGAATATTATTGGGGATGTTTCTCTGGATGAGATTTAAATTGAAAAAATTGCAATCGAATGCAATAAAACGCCTTCCTGCGCAGTTATCTATATGAAAGGGTAACAAATATAGATCTGCGAAGGGAGGATCGAACAATGAAAAGAACAAAAAGAATGAGAAAAATCGGCACGGCGCTCTTGGCAATTATGATGATGTTTGCTTTGAGCGCTTCCGTGTTTGGAGAAACGGCATCTGCGGCTTCAGCAATTGATGAATCTGCGGCACTCAAAATCGCACTCAAGAATGCCGGGCTGAGCAAATCCAGTGTACGGATGATCGAGGTGGAAAAAGAAAGCAGCAAAAGCATCGACGTTGAATTCGTCCGGAGCAGCAACAAGGCAGAGTACAACTACGAAATCGCGGTCAAGGACGGCAGAATCCTTGAGAAATCGGTAGAGTATAAGTACACAAAGACAACATCGAAAAGTAAAATCGGACAGGAAAAAGCACGCAAAGCAGTCGCTGCGTTCTCCGGAATCAGCTATAACACCATCAAAAAAGGAACCTGCACGTATCAGTACAGTAAGAAGATGGGTAAGTATGAGGTGAAATTCCGCAGCGGCAACTACAAGTATGAATATGAACTTCTCGCAAAAACCGGCAAGGTAATAGAATACGAATATGAATATACTGGAACTAGATGAAAGATTAATAATGCGGATGTCAGAGGGTGACAGCGATGCGTTCCGGGATCTGTATCAGCAGACATCCAGTGCCGTATATGGATTTGCTCTGTCGATTGTCAGGAACTGTCATGATGCGGAGAACATCATGCATGACGCGTACATCAGGATACACAGAAGTTCAGCTTCCTATGAACCGAAGGGAAAGCCGATGGCGTGGATTCTGACAATCGTAAGAAACTTATGTTACACGAAACTGAAGTCAGGAGATATCTGCGAGGATCTCTCAGAGTATGAAAATCTGATCCATATGGATGAGAGCAATCAGACAGTGGATCGGATGATCTTGCAGAAGGCTCTCGGAATACTGGATTTTGAGGACAGGCAGATCGTCATCTTGCATGCGCTGACGGGCATGAAGCACCGGGAAATCGCAGAACTGCTCGACCTGCCGTTGGGAACAGTTTTGTCAAAATACAAGCGAGCACTAGAAAAGATGAGAAAAGAATTAGAAGGAAAGGGGGTAGAATAATGACGGGCAAATACACAGATGCAGAAATTGAAGAACATCTGAAAACAGCAATCGATGATTCAACTCCCGATATACTGGAAGAGCTGATGGCTGAGATACAGAAGGAACAGCCTGGCGGGCAATCGATGGAGCTGGAGGCAGAAGAGCTCAGATCGGTGGTGGCTCCGCAGAAACGGAGGAGGAGCAGATGGTACAAGGCTGTTGCCGGATGCGCCGCAGCGCTGCTGATCTTCGTGGGTGGATTTACCATGTTCCATCAAGGCCAGGAGGAAGTTTTTGCAGTCATCGATATCGATGTGAATCCAAGCGTGGAGCTGTCGGTCAACAGCGATCGTGAGGTCATCGAAGCAAAAGCGCTCAATGAGGACGGAACAGTCATTCTGGATAACATGGATCTGGAAGGCGTTGAAATCAATACAGCGTGCAATGCCCTTGCCGGATCGATGCTCAAACACGGGTATCTATCGGAACTGTCCAGTTCTATGATGGTCTCTGTTCAATCCGAGAATGAAACGGAAGGATTGGAACTTGAGCAGATGGTGTCAGAAAATCTGAACGCGTACCTGCAGGATTCCAATTTGAACGGCGCTGTTCTGGGTCAGTACGTAGATAGCGATGAAGCGCTTGAAGCCTTTGCGTCAGAGAATCATATTTCTTCAGGGAAGGCCTGGCTGATCAGGAATCTCCTTGAGACGAGCAGCAAGCACATGACAGAGGAGGCGCTTTTGAAACTGTCCACACAGGAACTGATTCTGCTCGGACAGGAACGGGATGTGGAGGTTGACGATTTCTACGGAGACGTGGATAAGAGTAAATACATCACGAAGGACGATGCCATCAAGGCAGCACTGCAAGCTGCCGGACTCAACGATCTGCAGATAAGCGCCGGTAAGGCTGAATTCGACTGCGACGACGGTATCATCACTTATGAGGTGGAGTTTACGGCCAATGGACAGGAATATGAGTACGACATCAATGCAGAAACAGGAGAAATCATGGAAAGCGATGTCGATGACGACGATGATGCCGATGACGACGACGCCGACGATCGTGATGATATTGATGATGATGACGCCGATGATTATGACGATATTGACTATGATGACGACGATGACCATGACGATGACGGTCATGACGGCCATGACAACGACGATCACGATGATGATCACGATCACGATGATGATGACGATCACGATGATGATGACTAATCAGACAGTTTCTGTTAGACTATAGGCATACTTGAGATTGCATGTAACACATTTCATAAATATGAAAGAATCAAGGAGGTATGCTATGAAGCAGTTCCAGTTTGATGTACAGAAATTCAGAAGCCAGTTTCCGGCCTGTGAACTTCAGGTGGGCGGTGCACCGATCGCGTATCTTGACGGTCCGGGAGGCACTCAGGTACCACAGACGGTCGTTGACGCGATCACAGGATATCTGATCAACGATAACGCCAATGAGGGCGGCAACTTCAAGGCCAGCTACAAGACCGATGAAGTCGAGCAGGCTGCCTTTGCGGCAGCGGCAGATTTTCTCGGGTGCTCGCCGCAGGAAGTCGGCTTCAGTGTCGGTTCCACCCAGCACAGCTACAATTTCTCCGTCAATATTGCAAAGACGTTGCAGCCGGGGGACGAGCTGATCATTACGGAAATTGACCATCGCTGCAACAGCCAGCCGTGGAGAAGACTGGCGGCCCAGGGATTCGTGGTCAAGCAGGTACGCATGGATCTGGAGACCCAGCAACTGGATTTCGATGATTACATGTCCAAGCTGTCCGACCGCACGAAAGTCGTTGCCGTCAACTGGGCCAGCAACGCACTTGGTACCATCACCGATGTCAAAAAGTACATTGATGCAGCCCATGAAGTAGGTGCCGTTACGGTCGTTGATGCCGTACACTACGCAGCGCATCTGCCAATCGATGTCAAGGAAATCGGTACAGATGTGCTCCTTTGCTCACCGTATAAGTTCTTTGGACCGCATATGGGTCTGTGCTACATGGATGAAAAACTCCTGGGCAGTCTGGACTTCAACAACGCAGGGGCAGAGGATATCTCTCAGGGCAGCCGTAAGTTCCACATGGCGACGCCGCAGTACGAATTCCTGGCTGGTATGACAGCTGCAATCAACCTGATTGCAGACACCGGTGCAAAGTACGCCGAGTACTTTGAAGATGAACTGGAAGGACTCACAGGACGCCGCAGAAATGTTGTCGCCGGTATGCTTGCCTTTGATGCATATGAAGCACCGCTGGCAGCCCGCATCCGCAGAGGCTTGCGCAGATTGCCTGGCGTGAAAGTCTACGGACCTGCTGAAGGCGAACCGCGTACACCGACCGTTGCATTCACCATGGAAGGTTATGCGCCGGAAGAAGTCACCAAGGTTCTGGGCGACAAAGGCATCAACTCCTGGCACGGAGATTTCTACGCCATCGAAGTCATCTCAGCTCTCGGTCTGGAAGACAAGGGCGGTCTGATTCGTGTCGGCCTCGCGCCATACTGCACAGAAAGCGACATCGACCGCTTGCTGGCAACCGTCTCCGAACTGGCATATGCAAAGGCATGACTGCCTGAAACATGAAGGCAGACTTTAGATGCCTATCACAAACCTCACACAATTACTCTACGCCGCGCACACGCGCGGCGTTTACTCTGTCAGTGGTATTATTAGTAAAGCAGAGAATTGGAGGACCCGAAAATGATAGGGAAAAAGAGATTTGCAGCCATTGGGATGACAGTGATGCTGACAGCGTTTACGCTGATGTCGGCTGGCTGCAGCACAGATACAGCATCAAAGGCAACAGACGATAGTGCAGCTTCAGCTTCCGTTGAATGGGAGTACGTTGCACCATCCGACCTGAAAGGTGACACTGCAAAAGCAGACAGCGAGTCATCGGAGAAACAGTCGGACAGTGATAAGTCAGCCGACCAGTCGGATAGCGATAAGTCAGCCGAACAGTCGGACAGCAACGCTTCATCCGGGAAGCCGGATGGTCAGCCACCTGAAAAGCCGGATGGTGAGATGCAGGCGCAAGGTAACGGAGAATCATCGAGCGGCGAAGCGCCAAGCGGCCAGCCGCCGGAGAAACCGGACGGAGATTCATCGAATGGCGAAGCGCCGAGTGGACAGCCGCCGGAGATGCCAAACGGTGAGGCGCAAAGCGGTGAGGCGCAAAGCGGTGAGGCACCAAGCGGGATGCCTGGACAAGGCGGCGGTCCAAACACTGCCGATTATGATTACAGCGGCGACTTGAGCGGCAAGCTCACAGCTGACGGCAAGGAAGTCACCTCAGATGGAGAATCCATCGAATCCACTACCGCAGATGAAAACGCACTGCTTGCTGAAAACGGCGGCGTGCTGAAAGTAACCGGCGCTGAGATTACCAAATCCGGTGACGACAGCAACGGAGACAACTGCAACTTCTACGGAGTCAACTCCAGCGTGCTGAGCACAGGAGAAGGATCCGAAGTATATCTCTCCGACAGCAAAATCAGCTCGACGGGAGAAGGAAACAACGGTGTTTTTGCAACAGACAGCGGAACGGCGTACCTGAATGGCGTTGAAATCAATACAACAAAGGGCAGCAGCTCCAGAGGTCTGGATGCCACCTATGGCGGTGTCATCTACGGTAATGACCTGACCATCAGTACGGCCAAAGACCACTGTGCAGCCCTTGCGACAGACAGAGGCGGCGGATACATCTCCGTAACGAACAGCAGTCTTGAGACAGCCGGCAACGGATCACCACTGATTTACTCCACAGGTGATATCGAGGTCGACAACGTGACCGGTACTGCAACAGGCAGCCAGATTGCAGGTATGGAAGGACTCAACCGTATCGTGATCAACAACTCAACACTGGAGAGCACCAACGATGCAACATCAGGCAGCGATCCAATCAAGAACAGCGTGATTTTGTATCAGTCCACATCCGGAGATGCAGACACAGCTTCTTCCGATTCATGTGAGTTTGAAGCGGTCGATTCGACCCTCAAGACATCCATCTCAGACGGTGCCATGTTCTATGTAACCAATACAAAGGCTAACGTGGTTCTGCAGAATACAACACTTGATTTTGACAGTGAAAACGTGCAGCTCCTCAACGCTGCAGGAAACAGTTCCAACAACTGGGGTACAGAAGGCAAAAACGGCGGTGACGTTACGTTCACAGCAATCAATGAGACCATGTCAGGCAATGTCTACACTGATGAAATCAGCAGCGTCGACATGTCCCTAACAGATGGATCAACCTGGACAGGCGTTTCAGAAGGGGAGAATAACCTGAATATAACCGTTGACGAAACATCTAAGTGGGTCGTAACAGAAGACACGACAGTTGCTGACCTGAACGCGGCAGACGGTGCGCAGATCGTTGACGCAGACGGCAACACCTTGACCATCAAAGCCGACGGCAAGACCGTCGTGGAAGGTGACAGTGAGATTACCGTGACCGTGACAGGTGCGTATGGAACGGATGCGGCAGATGCAGCAACCGCACTCGACACTAAGGTGCTCGACAGAACAGCATTCGACGAGTATTTCGAGACATCAACACAGTTCGGAACGAACAAGTAGTTGGCGCGATAGGTAAAAGTATCCATTTCGAACAATAATTGTTGGATTATGCATACTTTTACCGGTTCTAAAAAATATGTTGGGGTGGCTCACGAAATGTGAGTCATCTTTCGTTTAAAAAAGGATTAGCATCAGATACCTGAATCCTGTAGAATAAAGCTGCGAAACAAAACCCTAAGGAGGCACCTCATGCTCTACAGAGATTGTATCGAAAAACTGCTCCAATTAAAAGATGTAATCGTCACAAATATTGAGTGTCAGGCAAACG
>JAFRKJ010000091.1 GCA_017431785.1 Bacillota bacterium
AGTTGGCACGTGGATTGCTTTATAATACGGCACACAAATAAGTTATTAATTACAATTAAATTTTATGATGAAAAGGAGACAAACATGGAAAACGTAAAAGTAATCATTTGGGGACTCGGCGCAATGGGCGGCGGCATAGCTGATATGCTGCTTTCAAAGAAAGGCGTAGACATTGTTGGTGTTGCTGGAAGAGAACACAAGCAGGGACACTCAATGTATGAGTTCATTAAGACTGAAAAGGGCGACAGAGAAGATGTTATCATCAAGGCACCGGAAGAAATCATCAAGCCGGGCGCAGCTGACATCGTAATCCTCTGCACTGACTCCTTCACAAAGGAAGCATTCCCACGCCTCAAGTTCATCCTGGAGCAGGGCCTCAACTGCATCACTTCTGCTGAAGAAATGGCTTATCCTGCAGCTCAGAATCCTGAACTGGCAGCTGAACTCGATAAAATCGCTAAGGAAAACGGCGTATCCGTTCTGGGAACTGGTATCAACCCTGGTCACATCATGGACCTGCTCGTACTCGTTATGACTGGCTGCATGATCAACGTAGATCACGTTCTCTCAAGAAGAGTTAACTCACTGTCACCGTTCGGACCTGTTGTTATGCATGAGCAGGGCATCGGCGTTTCCGTTGAAGAGTTCAAGGAAAGAAAAGCTAACGGCACAATGTCAGGTCACGTTGGATTCGCAGAATCCGTTGGCATGATCGCTGAAGGTCTCGGCCTGAAGGTTGAAGAGTTCGCTCAGGACATGAACCCTATCGTAACAGATGTTGACAGAAAGTCACCTTATGGCTTCGCAGCAGCTGGTTCATGCGCAGGCGTTGCTATGGAAGCAGACGCAACTCTGTCAAACGGCATGAAGGTAAGAATGGAGCACCCACAGCAGATCGAGCCTGAACAGGTTGGAGTACAGACTGGTGACTATGTAATCCTCGAAGGAACTCCTGCAGTTAACATGGTTAACAGCCCAGAGGTTGAAGGTGGTCTCGGAACAATCGCAATGTGCGCTAACATGATTCCGCAGGTTATCAACGCTGAGCCTGGTCTGAAGACTATGATCGACCTGCCTATTCCTCGTTGCCTGATGGGTGATGTAAGAGACAGAATCGATCCTGCTAAGAAGATCGTTAAGTAATTAAGCAAACAAAATCAATAGAAACAGACGCGAGGCACCCGGGGTAACCAGAGTGCCTCGTATCAACAAATAAGGAGAGAAAAAATGGCAAAAAAAGGCGATTGGGTTCGCATCCACAGCATCGTTCTGAAGGCAGAAGAGAGAACAGCGAAACTGCCTGAGGATACAAAGCACTGCGACCTGGAACAGTGGACAAAGGGCTTCCTGCTTGCAGACGCTGAAATCGGCGACGAAGTAGAAGTTGAAACAGTTGTTGGCAGAATCGAGAAGGGCACTCTGATCGACGATTTCCCTTACTACGATCACAGCTACGGCAAGTTCGTTCCGGAGCTGATCGAAGTTGATAAGGTTCTCAGAAAAGAGATGGCAGAGATCGGAGGTGAAAGATAATGACACTGGCGAAAGATTATGCTTCCGTAATGGGAAGATCAAACGATATCCAGAAAGACGCGCTCGGTCTGGACTACGCAGAATTTGAAACATCTCCTATCGCATTCGATTATGACAAACTCATGACTTCCACAGGATACACTCTGGAAGAGGTCAACAGAGTACAGAGCCAGTTCGGCGTTGGAAACACTCCGCTTCTGGAGGCAAGAAACCTGACAAAGCTGGCCCGCAAATATGCGAAACCGGGATTCGGCGCAAGAATCTTCATCAAGGATGAGGCTGCCAATCCATCCGGTTCATTCAAAGACAGACGTGCTGCCTGTGCCGTATACCACGCTAAGAAGCTGGGATACAAAGGCGTTATGGCTGCTACATCAGGAAACTACGGCGCTGCAGTAGCTTCACAGGCTGCTATTCAGGGCCTCAAGTGCATCATCGTTCAGGAATGCTACGACTCCCACGGAGTTGGACAGCCTGAAATCGTTGAAAAGGCACGTAAGTGTGAAGCACTTGGAGCAGAGGTTGTTCAGCTGACAGTAGGTCCTGAACTGTTCTACTCCTTCCTGTCAATCCTGGAAGACACAGGTTACTTCAATGCTTCCCTGTATTCACCATTCGGTATCGCCGGCGTTGACACACTGGGTTACGAAATCGTAATGCAGTGCAGAGAAAAGCTGGGTAAGGATCCGGATATGGTAGTATGCACAACTGCAGGCGGCGGCATGACAACAGGAACTGCCCGCGGCGTCAGAATGGCTGGCTGCGATGCAGAAATCGTTGGCGCATCCATCGACCTGTCTGGTCTGTCAATGGCTTCAGACGTTGACTTCAACAAGAAGTCATGTACAACAGGCCATACAGGATTCGGCGTTCCTTACGCTACAGATCCTGACCACAGTGACGTTCCAAGATCAGCTGCAAGACCGCTGAGATACATGGACAGATACGTAACAATCACACAGGGCGAAATCATGGAAATGACAGAGATGCTGGCTCAGCTGGAAGGCATCGAAAGAGGACCTGCAGGACAGACTTCACTGGCTGCAGCATTCTCACTGGCTCAGGAACTGCCTGAGGATGCAATCCTGGTAGTTTCCGAAACAGAATACACAGGCGCCGGCAAGCACGTACAGCCGCAGCTCTGGTTCGCGAAGGAAAACGGCATCGAGGTAAAACTCGGCGATCCTAAGGACGAGGTTCCTGGCAAGAGCGTAGTACTGCCATCAAGCCCTAGACTCTTCAAGTATAAGGAAGCTGACATCAACCACTTCAGACAGTCCCTGATCAAGAAGGCTGTTAAGAAGGCAGGCGTTAAGCCGACAGACTCAGACCTTGAATTCCTGGCAGAAGAGACAAAGACAGACGTTGAATTTGTTAAGAAGACACTGGAAGAAAACGGATTACTGTAAGACGGAAACACGGAGGGGAGTCTTCTCCCCTCCGGATAAAACAGTCTGAAAAGACAAAGGAGAAAAAAGGATGAGAAGAGAAGACGATTTTGCAGAACGCAGAAAACACATCGCAGATCTGACAGATGAAGAGCTCTACAACAGATTCTGGGAACTGGTTGACCAGGTTGTAGACCCTCTGCTTGAGCTCGGAAGAAAGAACACAACTCCTTCCGTAGAGAGAGCTGTTCTTCTGAGAATGGGTGTATCATCACTGGATACTCAGAAGGTAGTTGAAGGCTGCATGGACAGAGGTCTCATGGGACATGGTGCTGGCCACGTAGTTTACAAGGTTATGAAAGCACACGACCTCTCAGCGAAGGAAGCAGCAGAGAAACTCGTTGCAGGCGAATACTGGGACGAAGTAGTAGCAAGTTTCAAGTAAGGAGGTAGAGAGATGTCAGATTTCAAATTAGCACCTAACGAAAAGTTAAACATAAAAGAGATCCTGAAGGACCTCGACAAGTATGAACCAAGAAGAAGAGGCTGGCACTGGAGAGAGCCGGATCCTGGCTGCAAGCTTGGACCTTTTGAATATCATGATTGTTCAAAGCCTCTGAAGAACAGCGTAGGACTCCCTCCTGCAAAGTACTTCGAAGATGCTGACCCGCAGCCAATGCCTGTCATCACAACTGAGATCGCTTCCGGTAGATTCGAGGACGATATCAGAAGAATGAGAATGGGCGCATGGCACGGTGCAGACCATCTGATGGTAATCAGACATATGGGACAGTCCCATATCGACGGCCTGATGGAAGGTACTCCACAAGGTATCGGCGGTGTTCCTATCACACGTAAGCAGGTAAGAGCACAGAGAAAAGCATGCGACATCATTGAGGATGAAGTTGGTCGTCCGATCAACTATCACTCCTACGTATCAGGCGTAGCTGGTCCTGACGTAGCAGTCATGTTCGCAGAAGAAGGCGTAAACGGCGCTCACCAGGACCCTCAGTACAACGTACTGTACAGAGACATCAACGCCATCAGATCATTCGTAGACGCATGTGAATCAAAGAAGATCATGGCTTGGGCTCAGATGCTCCAGATCGACGGCGCACACAATGCTAACGCAACAGCAAGAGACGCTTGGAAGGTAATGCCGGAACTGATTGTTCAGCACTCCATCAACTCAAGATTCTCAGAAAAGGTTGGTATCAGCCCTGATCTGATTTCACTGTCAACAGTACCGCCAACAGCTGTACCTGGACCTCTCATGTACTACGATCTGCCTTATGCAGTAGCACTCCGTGACATCTGCGGCAGATACAAGATGAGATGCCAGCAGAACACAAAGTACATCTGCTCCTCCGCAAGAGAAGCAACGGTAACTCACGTTCTGGATATGTTTATCTCCAAGCTGACTTCCGTAGATATTCAGTCAACAATCACTCCTGACGAAGGAAGAAACGTTCCATGGCACATCTACAACATCGAAGCCTGCGACAATGCGAAGCAGACACTGATCGGTATGGACGGCCTCATGGAAATGGTTGAACTGAAGAAGGACGGCCCGCTGAGAGAGAACGCCAGAGAGATCAAAGAAAGAGCTCTCCTGTTCATGGAAGAAATGGTTGAAGCAGGCGGATACTTCAACGCTGTTGAAGCCGGATTCTTCGTTGACTCCGGAAAATATCCAGAGAGAAACGGCGATGGTATCGCACGTAAGCTGGACGGCGGCGTAGGCTATGGATACATCTTCGAGAGAGAAGACGACTACATGGCTCCTGTAACAGCTCACTTCGGATACAACAATGTTGAGCAGTACGGTGGAGATCCTGAGAACCCATCAGCTCTCATCGGCGGATGCACATTCGAAGACAGAAGCAAGATCGTTTACATCGACGAACTGGATGAAGAAGACAATGTAAACGTAAGACTTGAAAAGGTTGCCAAGTACCACAACGGCGAAGCCATCATTCCGGAAGTTGAATGGTGCGGAGACGGAATAATCCTGCTGACCATGTGCATTCCGACACATGCCAGAGCTTCCGAAGCAGTTGCTCTGGAGATCGGTCACAGACTCGGCCTGGAAGATCCAGTAGTCATCAGTAAGGAAGTTCTCCATCCGGCAGAAGGAACAAGAGTTGAAATGAAGGGTAAGGTTCCATTCGATATCGATCCTTCCACACTCGAGATTCCTGCACCGCCGCATCACCAGTCAGATGCAGTTCTCTACAAAGAGTTCGAAGAGCATCCAATGGTAGTTGTATGCGGAACAGTCGGAAATGACGAGCACTCCGTAGGTCTCCGTGAGATCATCAACATCAAGCACGGCGGAATCGAGAAGTGGGGCGTCAAGGTTAACTACCTCGGCACTTCCGTTCCTGTAGAGAAGCTGGTTGACGCAGCAGTTGAGCTGAACGCGAACGCAATTCTGGCATCAACGATTATCTCACACGACAATGTTCACTACAAGAACATGAAGAGAATCAACGAGCTGGCAATCGAAAAAGGTATCCGCGACAAGGTCATCATCGCAGCAGGCGGAACACAGGTAATCCCTGAAGAAGCCCGTGAGACTGGCATTGACGAAGGATTCGGAAGAGACTCCCACGGAATCGATGTTGCAACATTCCTCTGTGAAGAAGCAATGAGAAGACGTGGAGAAGAGCCACCTGAAGTACAGGAAGTAATCTAATCAAATCAATAACAAGGACGTTGCGGGAGTGTTCTGTCGAACGCTCTCGCTCTGTCCTCGCATAGCGGTTCTAACCGCTTTCACACTTGCAGAAAGCTGCAGTTCGAAATCGCTAAGAACCGACGCTGCGGAGGTCGACTTCACACTTCCGCAACGTCTTTTATATTATAAGGACTAAGGGTAAACAATAATGAGAGTTGACGTACTAGTAGCAGAAATCGGATCAACGACGACCGTAGTAAATGCATTCAGAAATATCGATAGTGAAAATCCGGAATTCTGGGCACAGGGACAGGCGCCGACCTCGGTGCTGGAAGGTGATGTCAGAGTGGGACTGCAGGGAGCTATTGATGATCTCTGTGCAAAGCAGGGCATCGACAGCCTTGAGTATGACGAGATGCTCGCTACTTCATCGGCAGCAGGCGGATTGAAGATGACGGTGCACGGGCTGGTCTATGATATGACAGCCAGAGCAGCCAAGGAGGCGGCACTGGGAGCAGGCGGCATCATCCACTTCGTAACAGCCGGGAAACTCAGAAGAACAGATCTGGCTAAAATCAAGGAGATCCAGCCGAATCTGATTCTCATCGCCGGAGGCGTCGACTATGGTGAAAGAGATACCGCCATCGACAATGCAGAGAAGATTCGCAGCCTCGGATTAAAGACGCCGATCATCTACGCGGGCAATATTGAAAACCAGGAAGAGAT
Source organism: Bacillota bacterium (assembly GCA_017431785.1). GTDB lineage: Bacteria > Bacillota > Clostridia > Peptostreptococcales > Anaerovoracaceae > Lentihominibacter. The sequence continues at coordinate 6,328 of JAFRKJ010000091.1, forward strand.
GGAACTCATCTTCGATGAAGAATCCGGACAGAAACTCTATAATGTAGAAAATGTTTATCCTAAGATCGACGATATGAATGTCGAGCCATGCAGAAAGGTCATCCAGGACGCATTCGAAGATCACATCACAAATGCCCCTGGAATGGAACACGTCCGCGACATGGTAAATGGCCCGATCGTTCCTACGCCTGGCGCAGTCATGCAGGCGACGAAGCTTTTGAACGAGTGCATCGGCGAAGTCGTCGTCATAGACGTCGGTGGTGCGACAACAGACGTCCATTCCGTATGCAGAGAATCAGATAACGTCGCCAGGATTCTGACAGCACCGGAACCAATGGCTAAGAGAACTGTTGAGGGCGACCTGGGTGTCTACGTCAACAGAACGAAAGTCATCGAATCCATCGGTGAAGAGGAATTCCGTGAAAAGGCAGCGGAAGCCGGTTTTGACCCGGACAAGACGCTGGAAACCTACAAGGCAATTCCTAAAAATGAAGATGAAATCAAAATGGTCGAGATCCTGACGGAGGAAGCTGTCATGAAGGCAGTGGACCGTCATGCCGGCCAGATCAGATATATTTACGGTCCGAGCGGCCGCAGCACCGTTGCTGAAGGCAAGGACCTGACGCCGGTCAAGTACATCGTCGGAACAGGCGGAGCGCTGACAAGGCTTCCGCACCGCGAGGAAATCATGGGACGTATCTGTGAATACGATCAGACCGGAACGAAACTGTTCCCGACGCATCATGCGAAGATCGCAGTAGACAATGACTACATCATGGCTTCTCTCGGCGTGCTCAGTGTCAAGCACAGAGAAGGTGCCATCAAACTGCTCGAGAAATCTCTCGGCTTCAAGTTCGTCAAACCAGAGGAAAGCCAATATGGTATCAAATCCACAACGCAGCAGAGTGCGGTAGCAGACGGTCCGGCTATTCTGGCTGACGTCGCTGCAGAGCTGGCAGAGAAAGATGCCGACCGTGAGGCGATGATCAAGCACATTCTGGAATGTGAAGAACAGGGCTACGACATGACAGCCTACAAGCTGGACTACGGTCTCATCACGGAAGAGGAGGCAGAAGCTATTGAAGCTGCAAAGGCAGCAGAAGAAGCGGAGAAAGAAGAAGAGTCCAGGGCACTTCGCGACCGCGGCATGATCAGAACAGATGATGTTCTCAAGATGACGAAGGAAGGACTTCCGACCTGCAACAGAGAATGCCATCTCTGCATGAGAAAAAACTGCAAATTCCGCAAGGAGTGCTGAAAAAAACAACAATAGAAAAATAGACACAAATACGAAAAAACCGGAGCCCCTTTCTCCGGTTTTTTCTGTCGTTCATCATTATCATTATCTGTTTTGTGAGGAGGTGTGTCTTTCGACACTGTTATAATAGAACAATTAGTTGTCATTTAGCAGTGGATTATGTGAAGGCTTTGTGAAGATGGTAAAATGGTGCTATACTGACCTTGCATGAAGAAAGGACAAACAGTGAAATGGCAAATCAGATAGACATGCTGCATGGATCATTGATGAAGAAGATTCTGCTCTTCGCGCTCCCGCTTGCTGCAACTGGTACGGTGCAGCAGCTTTTTAATGCGGCGGATGGAATCATTCTGGGCCATTTCGCCGGCAGCGACGCATTGGCTGCTGTTGGAAGCACGGCGCCAATCATCAATCTTTCCATCAATCTTTTTATCGGGCTGTCCATCGGAGCCAGTGTGGTCATCGCCAATTACATCGGTCAGGGCAGGTCAGACCGTATCAGCGACGCAGTGCATACTGCTGTGATATTGTCCCTGATTGCAGGAGTGACAATCGCGGTGGTCGGAATCTGCATCAGCAGACCAATGCTGCATGCCATGGGATCGCCTGAAAATGTCATCGGACTGTCCACGGTCTATCTGCAAATCTTTTTCGCAGGCATGCCGTTTATGATGATTTACATCTACTTCTCGGCGATCCTGCGAAGCAAGGGTGACACGAAACGGCCGCTCCTGATTTTGCTTGGTTCAGGTATTGTGAAAGTTGCGGTCAGTCTGCTGTTCGTGGTGGTGCTCGGCATGAGCGTCAAAGGAGTTGCTCTGGCGACGATTATCGCCAACTTCTTGAACAGCGGAGCGCTGGTTTATCTTCTCATGCATGAGGATGGCCCGTTCAGACTCAGACTAAAAAAGCTCAGAATCAAAAAAGAACATTTCATTAGAATTCTCAAGATCGGTGTGCCCGCTGGAGTGCAGAGCATGGTGTTCTCCTTCTCCAATGTCATCATCCAGTCCACGATCAATGGATTCGGATCTGATGCAATCGCGGGATCTGCCGCGGCGGTCAATTATGAGTTTTTCTGTTATTTTGTGCTGAACGCCTTCGGGCAGGCGGCAGTTACGTTCACAAGTCAGAACTACGGCGCACAAAACGCCGGCCGATGCAAGGAAGTGTTCCGTGACTGCATGCTGCTGGGCGCAGCGGCCATGTTCCTCTGCAACTTAGGATTTTTCCTCGGGCGGTCGTTCTTCGTGCTGGTGTTCACGACAGACGTCCTGGTTATCCCATGGGCCATGATACGGTTCGGCCACGTGCTGATTTTTCAGTGGATCGCTTCGTCCTACGAGATCAGCGGCCAGTGTCTGCGCGGTATGGGTCACTCGCTGCTGCCGGCTCTCATCTCCGTCCTTGGGACCTGCGTTCTGAGAATCGTGTGGATCTATACTTTGTTCCAGTCCTTCGGAACCTTTGAGATGCTGATGAACATCTACCCGATTACGTGGACCGTTACCGGCGTCGCGACGCTCATCTCGTACGTAATCATCAGTAAAAAAGAATTCAAAAAAATAAGCGGATAGCAGTGGATGCCATCCGCTTTTTGATATTCACTTTATAATCTGATGGATACTTCGCCGCTTGTGAGAGTCTGGCGTGTGCCGTCTTCATATTCAACGATGAGGCCGCCCGCATCATCGATGCCGATAGCGCGCGCCTTTCGCCCGCCCAGTTCCTGGGTAGGGTCTTTGCGGTATGTGCCTGTGTAGACTGTGATTTCCCGGCCGACGACCATAGAGCGGCGGCGGTAGGAATCCATAAATCCAGATAAGTCCTTCGTATAGCGGAGGACTTTTTCCGTGATTGATGCGGCGAGAAGAGATTTCTCGTGGCCATTAAGACCTTCATTGGAAATGCTGCCCGCAATACCGGTAAGCTCAGGCGGAAAACTCTTTTCCGAGGTGTTGACGCCGATGCCGATGATCAGAGAATCGATCTGACCTGTTTCAAAATCTGTGGTCGCTTCCGTGAGAATGCCGCAGACCTTTTTTCCATCCAGATAAATGTCATTGACCCATTTGATTTCTGTTGAACAACCGCACAACTCATCGATGGCTTCGCTGGTTGCCGCAGCGGCCGCGACAGTGACCATAGAAGATCTGCTGATATCGAAGTCCGGTCTGATGACGATGCTCAGATACAGTCCGTCTCGAGGAGAGTAGAACCCGCGGCCGAGACGACCTCTGCCGGCGGTCTGCTGCCGTGCGATCACAACTGCAGGAGCGTTGGTGTTTTTATCAAGAATGAGGCGGCGCGCTTCCAGATTCGTTGAATCGATCACGTCATATACAAACAGATTCATGCTGCGCAGATCAGCAGGCAGTGCGTTTCTGACTGCATCCTCACTGACAGCCGTTCCTTCTGATGGCATCATATACCCTCTGTTTGTGACAGCATCGATTTCATATCCTTCATTTCGCAGTGACTTGACTGCTTTACAGACAGCAGCTCTGGATACGCCGAGCTGGCCGGAAAGCTCCTCGCCGGATATGTATTGATCTCTGTTGTTCTGCAGTGCGGTAAGCACGGAATCCTTGACAGACATGCCGAATTCTCCTTCAAAACCAATTGTAAACTTACCTCAAAAGATTATCAACATCCAATTGCCTGTACCTGCCATTGTGCTTATAATAATTATATTGCGACGAAAACCATAAATTGAAACAATGAAAACAGTCTTTAGTTATTACAAAAAATATATACCATTCATGTTCATCGTGCTGGTTGCCCTCTTCGGGCAGGTCTGGTGCGAATTATCCCTGCCGAATTACATGTCGGATATTATCAATAACGGCATTGTCGCAGGGGACATGAACCACATCAAGAGTGTCGGAACGATCATGATCCTGGTTGCTGCGCTGGCGGCAGTCTGTTCTATCACCGGCAGTCTTTTCGCGACCCTGACTGCGGCGAAGAGCGCACAGCGGATCAGAGGCGACATCTTCCGCAAGGTCACATCTTTCAGCTCTGCGGAACTGGAGAAATACTCCACAGCATCTCTCATTACAAGGTCCACAAATGATGTGCAGATGGTACAGCAGGCTACGACCATGGCGCTGCGTATGATGCTGTTCGCGCCGCTGATGGGAATCGGGGCAGTGATCATGGCCCTTCGCACCAGCGTTTCTCTCTCATGGACCATCGCCCTTGCGCTCATATGTGTCCTGGGGTTGATGCTGTTCTCCTTCGCAGCAGTATTTCCGAAGTTCAAGGTCATGCAGGAAAAACTCGACAGGGTGAACCTGATCATGAAAGAACGTTTGTCGGGAACGCTGGTCGTCAGGGCGTTCAGAACGGAGGCCAAGGAAGAGGACCGCTTTGACGATGCGAATATAGACCTGACCAAGCTGTACATATTCGTCAATAAATGCCTGGCGTTCCTGCTTCCGACGATGACATTCATTATGAGCGGAGTCGGACTGCTGATTATATGGGCAGGCGCCCATCTCATAGAAGCAGACAAGCTTATGATCGGTGATATGCTGGCGTATCTTCAGTATGCGATGCATGTCATCATGTCGTTCATGTTTGTCACCATGATATTCATCATGCTTCCGAGAGCCGCAGTTTCCATGAAGAGAATCGGCCAGGTCCTCGACACGAAGCTTTCCGTTATGGATCCGACAGAAGCAAAGGCAATAGAGCCCGGTTCTGAATATACCGTTGAGTTCAGAAACGTTTCCTTCAGCTACCCGGATTCCGAAGAGAAGGTGCTGGATAATGTGAGTTTCACGGCGCGGCCCGGACAGACAACAGCAATCATCGGCGGAACAGGGAGCGGCAAGTCGACGCTGATCAATCTCATTCCAAGATTCTATGATGCCACAGAGGGACAAGTCCTTCTGGGCGGCACTGACGTTAGAGATCTGAAACAGACAGAGCTGCGCAGCCACATCGGTCTGGTTCCGCAGAAAGGGATTCTCTTCAGCGGTACAATAGAGAGCAATCTTCGTTACGGCAACGAAAATGCATCCGAAGAAGAGCTTGTTAAGGCTGCGGAAATTGCGCAGGCAATGGAGTTTATCAGTGAAAAGCAGGATGGGCTGAGAGAAGAAATCGCGCAGGGAGGCACGAATGTCTCCGGCGGACAGCAGCAGAGGCTTTGTATCGCGAGAGCACTGGTCAAGAATCCGGACGTGCTCGTCTTTGACGACAGTTTCAGTGCGCTGGATTTCAGTACAGATAAAGCGCTGAGAAAAGCACTCAAAGAGGAAATCGGCGGACGTACATACATCATCGTGGCGCAGCGTATCAATACGATCATCGACGCGGAACAGATTGTCGTTTTGGACAATGGCCGCGTAGTGGGATTGGGGACTCACGAAGAACTCCTCAAATCCTGTGAAATATATAAGGAAATCGCCCTTTCACAGCTGAACGAAGAAGAACTCAGCAAAGCTGCGGCGTCCGGAAAGGAGGTGCACTGATGGCAGAAATCAATGAAGAGAGAAAGAATCCTCCTAAACAGCATGGACCTGGGGGCCGCGCTGCCAGAATGATGCCTGGCGAAAAGGCGAGAGATTTTAAAGGCACTATTGTAACGTTGTTCGGTTATCTGCGGCCGTACAAGTGGCAGCTCGTGATTGTTGCGGCAGCTTCGCTGCTCAGCACCGTCTTCGCCATCGTTTCACCGACCGTCCTCGGAGCAGCAACCGATAAGGTGGTAAAGGGCGTCATGGGCAATGGGGTGGATTACCACGGTCTTTTGATGATCATTATCATACTGCTTGCCATGTACCTCATGAGCTGGCTCTTTGGAGCGATTCAGAGCTGGATTATGGCGATCGTATCACAGAAGATCATTTACACCCTGAGGGAAAAAATGTCCCGAAAGCTCGACAGATTGCCGCTCAAGTACTTCGACCGTGTTTCCTATGGAGATGTACAGAGCCGCATGGTCAACGATATCGAGACCATCAATCAGACGTTGACGGCAAGCATCACTCAGATGATCACTGCGATTATAACGCTGATTGGAATCCTGGTTATGATGCTGCGCATCAGTGTTGTGATGACGCTTGCTGCAATGGTCGTCATTCCGGCCTCTATGATCGTGATAAAACTCGTGGTCAGCAGATCCCAGGGGCACTTCAAAAACCAGCAGAAATATCTGGGCAAAGTCAACGGGCATGTGGAAGAGATGTTCTCCGGTCACGACATCGTGAAAGCATTCAACAGAGAGGAACGTTCTGAAGCGGAGTTCAATGAATACAACGACAAGCTCTATGAATCTGCCTGGAAATCGCAGTTCCTGTCAGGTCTTATGATGCCTCTGACAATGCTCATCGGCAACATGGCGTATGTCATGGTCTGCTTCCTCGGCGGATATCTGGCCTTAAACGGTAAGGTTTCCATCGGGCAGATACAGGCTTTCATACAGTATGTCAGATCATTCAACCAGCCTGTGCAGCAGGTGGCGAACATCGCCAACCAGCTCCAGTCCACAGCGGCAGCGGCGGAGAGAATCTTCGAGCTTCTGGACGAGGAAGAGGAGAAGGATGCTTATGGAACAGAGGAATATCCGGACCCGATCGAAGCCCGCATGGCGCCGGATACCAAGCCGCTCCGCGGTGATGAGAGCCTGTGGAGCATCGCCCTCAGATATGTGAAAGAAACTGTGAAGGAAGCTGTGAGAAAAGATTCTCTTAAATACGATTTCACAGAGGATGTAGATGGTGATGTTGCCTTTGAACATATCAAGTTCGGATATGTACCGGGAGAACCGATCATCAAAGATTTCTCCTTTGAAGCCAGAGCAGGGCAGCGTGTTGCCATCGTAGGGCCGACAGGCGCCGGCAAGACGACGTTGGTCAAACTGCTGATGAGATACTACGAATTGGATGGCGGACGGATTCTTGTAGATGGCGTGGACATCAGGGGGATGAGCCGGCATGAATTGAGAAGCAAGTTCGGAATGGTTCTTCAGGACACATGGCTTTCCAGCAATTCCATTAGAGAGAACATCAGATACGGCAGAACGGACGCAACAGACGAAGAAGTCGAACGGGCAGCAAAGGCAGCTCATGTAGATCACTTCATCAGAACGCTGCCGGGCGGATATGATATGGAGATCAATGAAGAAGCAACAAATATCTCAGCAGGACAGAAACAGCTCCTCACGATAGCAAGAGCAATTCTGGCAGATGCGCCGATACTCATACTGGATGAGGCGACAAGTTCCGTCGATACACGAACAGAGAGAATCATCCAGAAGGCCATGGCGAACCTTATGGAGAACAGGACCAGCTTCATCATTGCTCACAGACTTTCCACCATAAAAGACGCCGACCACATTCTGGTTCTCGATCATGGGGATATCGTGGAACAGGGAAGCCACAAAGAGCTTCTCGAGCGCGGCGGCTTCTATGCGAAGCTGTACAACAGCCAGTTTGCAAACTGATAAAAAAATATGCACGCCGGCGTATTATTCCCATGTGTTTGTGGTATAATAGGCGGGATGAAATAAGAGAACATTAAACCTTATGAAAGGGATAAAAGATGAATAATAACAAAACACCTGCAAGTACAGTTATCTTCTACATCATCGGCATCATACTGCTGATTGTTTCCGCATTTATGCTTGCCACGGCAATCACTTATACGAAAACATACCTGCAGTCCTATGATGCATCATTTTCTGATATGTGGTCTAATTCGATCCAGTACATCATAACGCAGTTCGTTCCGTATCTTGGAATGGGCGTCATCTGTTTGGGTCTTGGCAGAGCCATCAAGGGAACTGCCGCTACAAAGGCAGCAGCGCCGAAAGCAGAAGCAAAGGCAGAAGCCGTAGAGGCACAGCCGGCGGAAGCAGCACCGAAGGCGGAGCTGAGCGAAATGGATGAGGGCAAAATCGAAGATCTGATCAGAAGAATCGATACTAACAGAGAAGTACTCAGCATCAAGATCGAAGAAAAGGAAAAGAGAGATTCCTACAGGATCAAAGAACTGGAGAAGAAGGTAGAAGACTTCCTGGCTGACGTCAAATATATCAATGAACCATTGGAAGAACTGGTTTACAAGCAGGCGGCGGGCGTTGATGAAGCAGAAGAAGCACCGGCACAGGCTGAAGCAGAAGAGGCTGCAGCAGAAGTGGGTGCAGTACCGCAGATCTTCAGAATGGCGAGAAACCTGACGATGCCGCAGTGTCCGGCTGTGGAATCTGCACCAGAGGTTGCGGAAGCAGCCGCTGAGGTTGGTGCAGTACCGCAGATCTTCAGAATGGCCAGGAATCTGACCATGCCGCAGTGCCCGGTTGTGGAATCTGCAGCAGAGGTCGCGGAAGCAGCTGCTGAGGTTGGTGCAGTACCGCAGATCTTCACCGTGTCCAGAAACATGACCATGCCGGCAGCATCAAAATAACGCGACCCGAAGACATAAAGCAGGAGACTCAATGAAACGTTATAAATCATCACGAATGATCAGAATGGAACATCTCAACCATCACGGGAACCTGTACGCGGGACAGGGAATCGAGTGGATGATCGAGAATTCCTTCATAGTAGTAAACTGTGAGTACGGCGATCCTCAGGGACTGCTGTACAAGAACACCCATAAATTTGATTTTTACAAGTCCGTCAATCCAGGCGATATCGTCTATTACGAAGGACTGATTGTCAGAACCGGAAGAACGAGCATCACAATCAGAGTAGGACTCTATGATGAGAAGACAGGAGCCCTCCACGCGGAGGGATTCACCACATTTGTTTCCGTGGACCCGGAGACGGGAAGTCCTGTCCCTCACGGCATCACCCTCGATGAGCCTGCGGATGAAGAGGAAGTCAAATGGAGGGAAGAAGCTGACAGTTTCTTCAGAAAGAAATAGAAACAAAAAGCCGGAATTTCATATTCCGGCTTTTTAAGAGGGGTCTGTTATGGTATAATATTCGATTGAGAATAGCCCTCAGAAGAAGGAGAAATGAATGTTCGACAAGCTTGATTTTATAACTGAAAAATACGATGAACTCTCAAAGAAAGTTTCAGATCCTGATGTGATAAACAACCAGCCTGTATGGCAGAAGTACATTAAGGAAATGGGCGAAATTGAGCCAATCGTCAAGAAATACACGGAATACAAAAAAGCAAAAGAAGACCTTGCAGAAGCGAAGGAAATGCTCGAAGACGGCGATGAAGAAATGAGAGAACTCGCCAAGATGGAAATCGGCGATCTCGAAGAAGCGATTTCATCAGCGGAAGACGAGCTGAAGATATTGCTTTTGCCGAAGGACCCTAACGACGAGAAAAACGTTATTCTGGAAATCAGAGCCGGCACAGGCGGTGAAGAAGCAGCACTCTTCGGAGCGGATCTTCTCAGAATGTACACCCGTTACGCCGAGCGGAACCGCTGGAAGACTGAGCTCATGGATATCAGCGAAACAGGAATGGGCGGCGTCAAGGAAGCTGTCATGCTCATAAAGGGCAAGGGTGCGTATTCAAGGCTCAAGTTTGAGAGCGGTGCACACCGGGTGCAGCGTGTTCCAGAGACGGAATCCAGTGGCAGAGTCCACACATCCGCAGCAACGGTAGCGGTGCTTCCTGAGGTCGATGACGTTGAGATCGATCTGGATCCAAACGATGTAAGAGTTGATGTGTACCGTGCATCCGGCAACGGCGGTCAATGCGTCAATACGACAGACTCTGCAGTCAGACTGACCCATGAGCCGACAGGGCTTGTTGTCACATGCCAGGATGAGAAATCGCAGATCAAGAATAAGGACAAAGCGTTCAAGGTTCTGAAGGCAAGACTCTATGATCTGGAGATGCAGAAACAGCAGGATGAGATTGCAGGACAGAGAAAGAGCCAGGTCGGAACAGGCGACAGAAGTGAAAGAATCAGGACATACAACTTCCCACAGGGAAGGGTTTCCGATCACAGGATCGGGCTGACACTTTATAAGCTGGAGACATTCCTCGACGGCGATCTCGATGAAATCATTGACGGTCTCATTACAGATGACCAGGCAAGAAAGATGGCGGATTTCTAGGAAACGGCGAATAACTTATGAGTGAAAAGAAAAACACACTGATATTAGAACCTACTAAGGAGAATATAGAGAAGGCAGCGAGAATCATACGCAAAGGCGGACTGGTCGCATTTCCAACGGAGACGGTTTACGGTCTCGGTGCAGACGCCATGAATGCAGATGCAGTAGGCAAAATCTACGAAGCCAAGGGAAGACCAAGCGACAATCCGATGATCGTGCATATTTCCAGAGCAAGTGATATCGGACAGTTGACGCCGATGCTCTCACCGCAGATTGTTGAGATCATCGATAACTTCTGGCCGGGTCCGCTGACCATCGTTGTCAAGAAGAAACCGGACGTTCCGGACAGGACGACAGGCGGGTTGGATACAGTTGCCGTCAGACTGCCTGACAGCGAAGTGGCAAGAGAGCTCATCAGCGCATCCTGCTGTCCGATCGCAGCACCAAGCGCAAATCTCTCCGGAGGACCAAGTCCGACGAGAGCGCAGGATGTCATCGATGATATGAACGGCAGAATAGACGCGATCATTACAGGCGAAGACTGCAGAGTCGGAATAGAATCCACAGTATTGGATCTTTCCGGTGAAGAGCCGGTCATACTCCGTCCGGGCATCATAACGGCGGAAGCGATTGAAGCGGCACTGGGAAGAGAAGTTAAATATGACGAATCTCTGAAGGAAGCGGCGAAGCATGTACAGCTTGACCCATCCCAGGGTGTGAGCGAGTCGGACTTCAAACCGAAGTCACCGGGCATGAAGTATAAACATTACGCCCCGAAGGCAGAGATGGTCGTCGTGGAAGGAGAAAGAGAACGGGTCAAGGAAGAAATCGCCAGACTCAAAGCACTGAACGAGAAGATCGGAAACAGTGTCGGCGTCATTCTCTTCGAAGAAAAGGCCTTCCTTGAAGCGGCCCATGACTTCTTTGCAAAACTCAGAGATCTGGACAATGAAGGCGTGGATATGATTCTGGCAGGAGCCTTAAGCGACAGTGACGGCGTCGGCTTCGCAGTCATGAACAGAATGCTCAAGTCAGCCGGATACAACATAGTGAAAGTATAATCATGATCGGAGGAGGAAATGCTGGTAGCAGTAGCAAGTGATCACGGCGGATTCGCCCTGAAGGAAAAAGTAAAAGAATATCTGAGAGAGCGCGGCGATAAGATCGTGGATCTTGGGACAACAAGCGAAGAGTCGGTAGATTACCCGATCTACGGCAAAGCCTGCGCAGAGGCGGTTGCTTCAGGAAAGGCAGAACGCGGCATCGTTTGCTGCGGAACCGGAATTGGAATCTCAATTGCAGCGAACAAAGTCAAGGGCATCAGATGCGGTCTTTGCACCAGCGTCGAAATGGCTGAGCTTACCAGGAAGCATAATAACGCGAACATGCTGGCCATGGGCGGCAGAACCACGGATCCGGATCTGGCAATGGAAATCGTCAAGGCTTTCATGGATACAGAGTTTGAAGGGGGCAGGCACAAACGCCGCACCGATATGCTCGATGAAATGTAAACAACGCTTGAATGCGATGTTTGCCGCGGCGCCGCCGCGGTGAGATAAATCAGTTTTTTCAAAGGAAGAAAGGCAGGGAAAAATGGGAAAAATCTATGTTTTCGATCATCCGTTAATTCAGCACAAAGTTGCACTGATCAGACAGAAGGAAACTGGCACGAAGGATTTCAGACAGCTGGTTGAAGAGATTGCGATGCTCATGACCTTTGAGTCCACCAGGGATCTGGCGCTTGAGGACGTTGAGATTGAAACACCGATCTGCAAGACTACTGTCAAAATGCTGAAGGGCGAGGACGTGGCAATCGTTCCGATCCTCAGGGCAGGCTTAGGTATGGTAGAAGGCATCCAGAAGATCATCCCGAATGCCAAAGTTGGTCACGTTGGACTTTACAGAGATCCTGTTACACATGAGCCGCATGAATACTACTGCAAGATGCCGGATGACATCGACAAGAGAAAGATCCTCGTCACAGACCCGATGCTGGCAACAGGCGGAAGTGCAGTGGCAGCGATTGATTTCGTAAAGGCAAGAGGCGGCAAGGATATCACATTCATGTGCCTCATCGCTGCACCAGAAGGAATCGATGTTCTTCAGAAAGCACATCCGGATGTAGATATTTATATCGCAGCTAAGGATGAATGCCTGAACGAAAACGCATACATCGTACCAGGTCTCGGCGACGCCGGCGACAGAATCTTCGGAACGAAGTAAATCAATAAGGAAACGAATACCTCAGAGCAGCCCGCGCAGCTCCGCGGGCCTGCTTTGATTCTCTTTTTAAACTGCAAATCATAATAATCAAAAACAGACAGGAGACAACACAACATGAATTACAATCTGATTCCGGACAACGTAAGCAAATTCGATAACGTGTACGATGTTCTGAAGGAACGCGGATTCATTGAACAATCCACTGACGAAGAGAAGGTCAGAGAGCTTTTGCAGAATGAAAAGGTCAAGTTCTACATCGGATTCGACCCGACTGCAGACTGCCTGCATGTAGGTCACTTCATGCAGGTCATCATCATGATGTACATGCAGAAGTTCGGACATACGCCGGTCGTTCTCATCGGCGGCGGAACCGGAATGGTCGGCGATCCGTCAGGAAGAACCGATATGCGCCAGGTCATGGACATTGAAACAATCGAGCACAACTGCGAACAGTTCAAGAAACTCTTCGACCAGTTCCTGGAGTTCGATGAAGAGTGGAAATACGAAGGAAATGAAGGCGTATATACGCCGGGTCACGAGAACAAGACGCCGGAACCGGGAATGGCCATTGCTGTTAACAACGCACGTTGGCTCAGACCGCTGAACTACATCGACTTCCTGCGTGAAATCGGTTCCTTGTTCAACATCAACACCATGCTGAGAGCAGAGTGCTTCAAGCAGAGAATGGACCGTGAAGGCGGACTGACCATGTTCGAACTGAACTACATGCTCATGCAGAGCTACGATTTCATGGTCATGGCCAGAGACTTCGACGTGAAGATCCAGTTCGGCGGAAACGACCAATGGTCAAATATCATCGGTGGTGTTGATCTCACAAGAAAGAAAGTCGGTAAAGAAGTCTACGGAATGACATTCTCCCTGCTGACCAACAGTGAAGGCAAGAAGATGGGAAAGACCCAGAAGGGCGCCCTTTGGCTTTCACCGGAGAAGACCTCACCGTATGAGTTTTATCAGTACTGGAGAAACGTTGGCGATGCGGATGTGGAGAAGTGCCTGAGAATGCTGACATTCCTTCCGATGGATGAGGTGAGGAGACTGGCCTCCCTGAAGGACCAGGAGATCAACAAAGCGAAGGAGATTCTCGCCTTTGAGGTAACGAAGCTCGTTCATGGCGAAGAGGAAGCAGCAAAGGCGCAGGAAGCAGCACGCGCAGCATTTGGCGGCGGCGGTGCAGCGGCGGCCAACCTTCCAGTCATCGAAATCGGTGCAGAAGATCTTCAGTCAACGGATAAAGAAGGAAACCAGCTTGGCGGGCTTGGTGTGGCTGCGTTCCTGACGAAGCTTGGGCTGACAGGAAGCAACAGAGACGCTATGGATGTTATCAGACAGGGCGGACTGAAAATCGACGGTGAGAAAGTCACGGATCCAAAGACTCTCATCAAAACAGACTCCTTCAAGGAAGAAGGAATGCTCGTCGAAAAGGGCAAGAAGAAAAAAGTCATTGCGAAACTGAAATAGATAATGCGATAAACAGATCAAAAGTGCCGGAGGAGGAATCTTCCGGCACTTTTTCTGTATCATAATATTGATTCAAAGACTTGAGAGCTTCGATCGATCTAAATACGAGGATTTCTCTCAAATGCGGATATCACCCTCTGCGAGAATGGCGGCACTTCCGCCGATCTTGATTGCAGAGCCGTTTACAATGGAACGGATTTCAGACGGCCGGCCCATAGCCTCGCCCTGGATAAACAGGCATTCTGCCTTGCCGCCAATCAGCTCATTCCGCTGCAGATAGTAGGTGAGGGATCCGTTTGCTGTTCCGGTTGCGGCTTCTTCGTCGATATCACAGACGGGAGCGAAGTCTCTGCAGTAAGCATCGATATCATCACGTCCGCCGGCGGAACTTCCACCGCGGTGCTTGCCGCCATCTAAAGCGAACGCATGGATACTGAGGACATCCCGTTCTCTTGTAAAATCAGTCAGCGCAGCAAAATCAGGGGACATCTTCGCAAGCTCAGATCTTGAGGCAACCGGAAGCATGATGTCCGGCAGACCTGTTGAGATGATTTCCGGCTTCAATCCGCTGCCGTCCCCGCCGTTGGCAAGGCACTGCTGCTCAAGTACCGGAATATTGTCTTCGTACCGTATGCCGAGTATCGTGTAGAGTTCCCGGAGAGTCGTTTCATCATCGATGATCCCTTTGTATTCCGGCGCAGCCATGTCCATCAGAATGGAATCTTCGCCGATTACAATATCCAGATCACTGGCCATCGTCTTGTTCAGCACGGTTGTTCCGGCTTTGACGAGTCCTGCCTCACGCAGACAATGGAAACTGGCAATCGTCGCGTGTCCGCAGAGATCCACCTCGGTAGCCGGCGTAAAGTAACGCACATGGAACGAATCATATGCACCATCCGCATCTGCTTCGGACAGAGGTTTGATGAACGCAGTCTCTGAGTACCGCAGTTCGGCTGCGGTCTTCCGCATGATTTCATCATCTGGGAATTCGGATCCTTTGTCCAGAATCACGACACCGGCGGGATTTCCGCCAAATACTTCTTTCGTAAAAGCGTCTGCTATATAGAATTTCATTTCCATAACCTCCGAATAATTATGCATCAGTACGATATAACAGTATTATACAATGATTCCGCAGGGACATGTCAACAGAATGAAAAACGATGAGGCAAATGAAAACCCTCTGCTCCAAAGAGCAGAGGGGTTTCGATAGTTATTACACCGATTTGTCTGATTTCCGATTACAGAAGGTTATAAGCCTTACCTACTTCTGCCAGTGCTTCGTCCAGTGCTGCCAGAACCTTATCGATTGTTTCGTCAGCCTGTACGAGAGGTGGCTCGATTCTTACTGTCTGAGCGTTAACCAGAGTACCTGCAGTCATTACCTTTCTAGCGAACAGAGCCTTCGTTACTTCGTGGCCGATTTCGTCAGTAGGGAATTCCATGCAGATCAGCATTCCTGCTCCTCTGGAAGTAGTCAGAACCTTTGGATACTTCTCATGCAGCTTCTGCAGACCAGCCAGATATTTCTCGCCCTTTGCCTTTGACAGTGCAGGGAGATCGTTCTCCAGCATGTATCTGATTGTTGAAATAAATGCTGCGCAAGCGAGTGGGTTACCACCGAAAGTAGGTGATCCGAGGATCCATGGGTTCTCGAACATCTTACCTTCACAGCCAGTACCAACACCTGACTTCTCATAAGTCCAAGGTCTTGCGATGATACCAGTGATAGGTACCAGACCACCGGATGAAGCCTTACCATAAGTCATGATGTCTGGAGTAACTCCTTCGTAGTCGCATCTCCACATTGTGCCTGTACGTCCAAGTCCTACCTGGATTTCGTCGAAGATCAGAGCTACGCCGTGATCGTCAGCGATCTCTCTCAGAGCCTTGAGGTAGCCATCAGGTGGGATCATTACGCCAGCTTCGCCCTGGATAGGCTCTACGATGATACCAGCAACCTTTTCGCCAACAGCTTCCAGGTTTTCGATAGCAACTCTTGCTGCATCAGCATCACCAAACTTAACGTGCTGAACCTGCTGTACCATAGGGATATAGTCTTCTCTGTAAGCGCCCTTGCCGCCCATTGAGATAGCGCCCATGGACTTGCCGTGGAATGCACCTACAGTTGAGATGTACCATCTGCCGCCTGTTGCCAGTCTAGCCAGCTTCAGAGCCATTTCTACAGCTTCAGCTCCGCCGTTTGTGAAGAAGCAGTACTGCAGGTCGCCCGGAGTGATCAGTCCCAGCAGGTGAGCCAGATAACCTCTGAGTGGGTCAACCAGTTCCTGTGAATGCAGGGAGTATCTGTTGAGCTGTGCCATTACAGTCTTCTTGATTTCAGGGTTGCCGTGTCCGCAAGCGAAGATACCGAATCCGCCGAGGCAGTCGATAAATTCAGTTCCGTGCAGATCTCTGAATACATCGCCTTCGTCTTCCCATTCGATGAATGCAGCATCTGTTGAAACAGACTTTCTGTATTCGAGCCAACCTGGGTTAACGTTCTCGTTGAAGTTAGCAATTGATTCCTTCATGATTGCTTCTTTCTGATCTTCAGTCAGTGAATCTGCTTCAATCAGACCAACAACTCTCTTAGCTTCTTCTAAAGCTTTTGCCATGTTTCTTTCAGTCATGTTATGACCTCCTTAAATTTTGGAATACTTTTGTTTACTGTCCGGAAATGACAGTTTCGGTATAACTATTAGCGCATATCTCACACTTTAGCATGCCAGTATGCTACTGTACATATTATAGACCTATCGCACATCAATTGAAACAACAAGTTTGCACTATGTTGATGAAATTGACGAATTATATTGCCGATTTCAAAATATTTATACATTAGCTTATCGCCCCCCTGTCAGTGTCAGATTACACTGTCTTGTTTTGACAATGATAACAATAAAGGATAGAATGAGAGCAGTGTAAAATTCATGAAAATAGGAGATAGAACAATGTATCCAAAACTGATTGTTAACTTAAAAAAACTCAGAGAAAACATCGACGCCTGTGCGAAGATCACGAAGGAAGAGGGCGACTGTTCTCTCATGCTCGTCACGAAGGGCGTATGCGCGGATGAGAAAGTCTGCGATATGATCATGGATCATCCGCAGGTGGACTACATGGCGGATTCCAGAGTTCTGAATCTTGCGAAATATCATGACAAAGCCAATGAAAAGGGTAAGCAGACGGTGCTTCTCAGACTGCCGATGCTGGGCGAAATAGAGGATGTTGTCAGATATGCAGACGTCAGCTTCAATTCCGAGATGAGTACGCTGAATGCACTGAACGAAGAGGCCGGACGTCAGGGCAAAACCCATAAAGTCGTTCTCATGATCGACCTGGGCGATCTGCGCGAAGGAATGTTCTTCAAAAATGAAGACGAAATCTTTAATACCGTGGATGCAGTGGAAGGAATGGAACACCTGGAGCTTCACGGAATCGGCGTAAATCTGACTTGCTATGGCGCGATTATTCCGAAGAACGACAACCTGTCCGTTCTTGCTGATTTTGCAGAAAGAATCGAAGCAAGACTCGGAAGAAAGCTCGACATGGTATCAGGCGGCAATTCCAGTTCCATCTATCTGATCTGGAAGGGACAGATGCCGGAGAAGATCAGCAACCTGAGACTGGGCGAAAGTTTCCTTCTTGGAAACGACACCGCGTATGGCGAAACAGTTCCGGGTGCGGTTCACGATACACTCATCGTGGAAGCACAGATCATAGAACTGAAAGAGAAACCATCTCTGCCGATTGGTGAAGTGGGTAAGGATGCATTTGGAAATGTGCCTGTATATGAGGACCGCGGCATCATCAAGAGAGCGATTCTCGGTATCGGCAAACAGGATACTGAAGTTGACGGCATGATTCCTGTAAAGCAGGACGCTGACGGCAACTGGATCGATGATGAGTCCATCGAAATCCTGGGAGGTTCTTCCGACCATACTCTGATGGATATGACGAAGGCAGACAGAGAGTACAAGGTAGGAGATACTGTAACATTCAGACTTGAGTACGGCGCTATGCTGAAGGTCGCAACAAGTCCTTACGTTGAGAAAGAATACTGATAAGGGGAAATGAGCTACAGAGTCAGGACCAATTTATTCGAGGGGCCTTTTGACTTGCTGGTCTATCTGATAGAGCATGCAAGGATGAGCATTTACGATATCAGGATATCTGAGATCACGGCCCAGTATATGAAATATGTTGAGCAGATGCGGGAGGCAGATGTAAATCTGGCGTCCGAGTTTATGGTGCTCGCAGCGCAGCTTCTCGAAATCAAGTCCAAGATGCTTTTGCCTCGCACCGTAATCGATGAAGAGGGAGAGACGGTCTACGAAGATCCACGTACAGAACTGGTGGCCAAGCTTGCCGAGTACAAGAAATACAAAGCGGCCTCCGAAATGCTGGAAGAACGACGTGAGATCGCGGCAGCTTCGCTGGAGAAACCGCAGGAGGATCTGACGGAATTCACAGGAGAACCGGACGAGTATCTGATTCTCGATGCGGACAAGTTCAAGCTGGCCTTTGAGGATTTCCTGCAGCGCAAAAAAAGACTGGATGAAATCAGAGCCCATCACATCAGAACAGAGAAACAGAGAATCACTACAGAAGCGAGAATCGCAGGAATCCGGAACTTCTTCAGAGAGCTTCCGGAAGGGCAGCGGGCAAACTTCAACGAGCTCGTACAGAACAAAGAAAGCAAGTATGACATCTCCGTCACGTTCTCATCTGTTCTGGAAATGATGAAAGAAAGGCAGCTCGATGCAGAACAGAGAAAGCTGTTCGGCGACATAGAGGTTTACGCGACAGAGCATCTGATGGATGACCCGGCACCTGCCGATGAAACAACGGTTGAGGGCGAGCAGCCGGCTGAGGAACAAGAGGTAGCAAAGAATGGCGAATAAGACAATCAAATCAGCAATTGAATCGATGATGTTCGTATGGGGAGAGCCCCTGCACATCAAGGATATTGCAGACATCTTCAATGTGGATAAAAAAGAAATATACGATGCATGCAAAGAGCTTCAGGAAGAGTACGAACAGGAAGGACGCGGCATTGTGATCCGTGAAGTCAATAAGAGCTTCCAGTTCGTGACCAGAAAAGAGAATCTGGGATATATCGAGAGACTCTGCACGCCGGTGAGACGCAGGAGACTATCCCAGTCCGCCCTTGAAACACTGGCCATCGTAGCCTACAAGCAGCCTGTGACGAAGGGAGAAATCGAAGCCATCAGAGGCATCCGCTGCGACAGAGTTCTGGAAGGTCTTGCAGCCAAAGGACTTGTGGCGGTCACTGGCCGTGCGGAAACAGTCGGCAGACCGAATTACTACGGAACGACCAACGAGTTCCTCAAGCAGTTTGAGTTTGAGTCTCTCAAGGATCTTCCGAAGATCGAAGATCTGGAAGGCGCGATCTTCGAAGCGGAAGAACCGCCGGTATTTGCGGGCGTCGTAGGACAGATGTCGCTGGAGGAATTTGCAGTAGAAAAGGCGGATGAGCCGGTTGGAGAGACGCCGGACGAAACAGCCGGCGAGGCAATGGGAGAAGCAGCCGACGAGGCGGCCGGCGAAGACAGCGAATAGGAGCTTCCGGCGCGCGGCAAAAATGCGCACCCAAATCATCAGATAGTTTGCACACAAACGAATATATGAAGTATAATGATGCTGTACAAATTTACTTCGGTAAATTGTCGAAATCATTATGCTTCTTTTTTATTATCTGGAAGGAGGGTTTGTTATGTCGTTAAAAGAACAAAACGATATTATCGCTAACGAGATAGCGACATTCAACGCCAGGAAGTCCCTGCTTGCGGCTGCGATCATCATCGTTGCCACATTCATACTTAAAATCTTCCTGCCTGATGATCCCGCCCAGTTCGGCGTACTGTGTACGATTCCGGCACTGCTCATGATTCTCTACATATTTATCACGAAGAGAATCATCGAAGCGCTGACCATCGGTGCGGTAGTAGGATTCATCATGGTTGGAGAAAGTGGATCAAACACCTTGCAGGCCTTCAGTGATTCATTGCTGTCAACAATGATGTCGGAAGACATTGCATGGCTGATCATCGTCTGCGGACTGATGGGCGGCATCATCTCCCTGATTGAACGATCAGGCGGTGCATACGCATTCGGACAGTGGGCGGCAAAACGGGCAAGGAGTGAGAAACCTGCACTGATCTGGACATGGATCCTGGGATGCATCATCTTCATCGATGACTACCTCAATTCCATGACAGTCGGTTCCTGCATGGCTCCGCTGACGGACAAGCATAAAACTCCAAGAGAGATGCTCGCTTATGTATGCGACTCGACAGCAGCTCCGCTGTGCGTACTCATTCCGATTACCACGTGGTCAGTGTTCTGCGGAAGAATCCTCGTAAAGAACGGCTGGCAGGTAGGTGACGCCAGCGAAATCGAGATGTTCGTCAAGACCATCCCATTCAACTTCTATGCGTGGATCGCAGCACTGATTGTACCGCTGGTTATCATAGGGGTTGTGCCTAAGATCTTCGGCATGAAAAAAGCGTACCAGAGAGTCGCTGATGGCGGACCACTGGCTCCTCCGGGATCTGAGAAAATTTCAATTCTTGCCAGCGACCACGGAGATGAGATGAACATTCCGGAGAAACCTCATATGTTCAACTTCTTTATTCCGATCATCTGCCTCGTAGGATTCACGATTCTCTTCGATACAGATATGGAGATGGGCGTACTCGCAACACTGGTCGTCATGTTCATCATGTATATGGCGCAGAACATCATGTCAGCAGCGGAATTCTGGGATATCATCATCAAGGGTATCCAGAACATGATCCTGCCGCTCATGCTGATGGTAATGGCATTCGTATTTGCAGATATGAATGAACAGATCGGATTCACCAAATGGTGTATCGAGTCAGCGACAAATGTCATGACTCCGGCAACAGCACCAATGATCATCTTCCTGGTACTTGCCTGCACAGAGTTTATTACAGGCACAAACTGGGGAATGTACATCATCGCACTGCCGATCATCATTCCTCTGGCCATGAACATCGGCGTAGACATGCCTCTGGCAGTCGGAGCCTGCATCTCAGCCGGCGTATTCGGCTCACACATCTGCTTCTACTCAGATGCAACGGTACTGACGTCAGCTGCCTGCGGATGCGACAACTTCAGACATGCATTCACGCAGATGCCTTACGGTATCATCTCAGCCATTATCTCCTTCATCTTCTATGCCGTATTTGGTTTCATCATGGCATAAGACAACGGGAAAGCGATAAAGCAAAAACAATAAAATGGGCGCCGCGAAGGCGGCGCCTTTGTTGTGCAATATTCTTTGCAACCAACCTATCGCGAAGTCCAACTTCGGAGTAGTTCGATTTCTTTCTTATATCCTTCGAATTCATTTGGGGTTTCGAGAATGCATGGTTTGCCAATCAGCTTCGGATGATTGATGAATCGGCCGATGGTATCCAGACCCAGTTCACCTTCTCCGATACAGGCATGGCGGTCTTTGTGAGACCCAGGCGGATTTTTGCTGTCGTTGATATGCAGCGCCTTCAATTTATCCAGACCGACAATGCGGTCGAATTCTTCGAGCACGCCATCAAGGTCGCCTATGATATCGTATCCGGCATCGCTGATGTGACAGGAATCCATACAAACACCGATTTTGTCTTTCTCTTTGACGCCGTCGATGATGGCGGCGATCTCCTCAAATCTTCCTCCCACTTCGGAGCCTTTGCCCGACATGGTTTCGAGCAGCACGGTCGTTGATTGCTGTGGCGTAATAATGACGTTGAGCAGGGAGGTGATCATTTCAATGCCCGCTTCGACACCCTGGCCGACGTGGCTGCCGGGATGGAAGTTGTAGTAATGCCCCGGCAGGAACTCCATTCGCTGCATGTCATCTTCCATGCAGATCTTTGCGAATTCACGGACGTTCTGTTTGTCGCTGCACGGGTTCAGTGTGTACGGCGCATGCGCAACCAATTTGCCGAAATGGTTTTCTTCCAAAAGCACCCGCAGAGCAGCAGCGTCATCAGGATCGATTGCCTTTGCCTTGCCGCCTCTGGGATTGCGCGTAAAGAAAGCGAAGGTATTCGCGCCGGCTTCGATTGCCTCGCGTCCCATCGCTTCAAATCCGTTTACAGATGATAAGTGGTAACCTAAGTAGAGCATTACCGCGCTCCGTTTCTGGCCATCGTGACAGCTTTGGCCAGCTGGTCGGCGCAGGAGGTCGGCTTGAATCCGCAGGTGTTGCCGGTGAAGGCTTCGGAAATGGCATCGACGGTCCAGCCGTCCACGATCTTGGAGATGGCTTTGAGGTTGCCGTTGCAGCCTCCGGTAAAGACGATGTTGGATACCACATCGCCGTCGAGATCAAACTCTATTTTGATAGGGCAGACACCCTTCGGAAAGTATGTGTGTTTCATATGTGTGGGTCCTTTCTGACGCACCGCATAGCGGCGCTTCTTAAATGTTGTTATGATTCCGCATTTAACGGTTTTTTTCATTTATAATATCAAGTGCAAGCTATTATAACACAAGAAAGATGAAAGGAAAAAGCAGCCATGAAAGAAAACAAGGGAACAAAGAGAAACCTGAAATTCATATTCGCGGCAGCATTCATTATGATCCTTGCGATGGGCACCATTGCCCTGACCGGATGTGGAGGCAGCGGAAGCACAGATCAGGCGGCGGAGGAACCAGAGGTAATCATCAATCCGCTCACGGGTATTGAGGTTGAGTCAGAAGATGCACTCCCGGCTAGACCGGTACAGGTATCCATTCCGAACGATACTTATGGAGCAGTACCGCAGTCGAACATTTCCTATGCAGATATAATCTATGAATTCCCTGTAGAGGGTGAACTCACAAGATTGCAGGCCATATTCTATTCACAATTCCCGGATAAAGTCGGCCCGCTCAGAAGCGTGAGATACTACTTCGTCGATACAGCGACAGAGTACAAGGCGTTCCACGTTGGATACGGATGGGGCAAGCACGCCAGAAGTTACATGAAGAGCAACAACGTACCTCATATCAACGGAATGCAGGAGACAGAGATGTTCTATCGTGTCAGCGATAAGAGCGCACCGAACAATGCATATATCGATTGGGCAACCATCGAAAAAGCAGAACAGGATCAGGGCGCATTAGATGAGAAGCAGAAGATCAAGCCTTGGAAGTTCCGTGATGATAAGTGGAAGGAAGAGATGAAGCAGGCAAAGGCTGATGCACAGGCTCTCATCGATGAGAAGGGCGACAGCACAGATGAAGAAGACGTAGCAGCGGTTGAAGAAGCAAAGGCGCTTCTGGCTGAGCCGGAGAAGGCGTCTGAACTCAGCGTCAAGTCACTTGGCTGCAACAGCACCTGCAAGTATGACGAGGAGTCAGGCAAGTACCTGAGATTCTGGTATGGCGAGCCTTTCATCGACAAAGAAACCGGAGAACAGCTCCAGTTTGATAACATTCTCGTTCAGAAAGTACACAGCGACACCATGACAGATGATGAGACAGGCGCACCGGATCCAAAGGGCAGACTCACAATCGATATGTTTGCCGGCGGTGAAGCACTGCTCTTCACACAGGGCGAGGTCGTAAAGGGTACATGGGCCAGAGACGGCGTGAACAGCAGAACTGTTTTCAAGGATGAAAACGGCAAGCAGTTCAGATTCACTCCTGGCAAGACATGGGTATACGTCCTCGACCAGGGCAAAGAATTCTCATATGAATAAAAACAAAAGAAACATCACTTCAAACGAATAAACCTTATGATAAAGGGACTGCCCGGAAGAGCAGTCCCTTTTCATGTGTTGTATTCAAGTTGATCTGCTTAATGATACGTGCCTTCTTAATCGACCAGATCCTGCAGAACCGTGTTGATGACAGCGCCGCCTACTTCGGATCCGTAACCGCTGTTCTCTACGACAACGACGAAAGCATAAGGATTGTTCTCGTCATTCAGGAAACCGGTGAACCAGGCGTTCGGTCTATCCTGTCCTTCGACTTCTGCCGTTCCGGACTTTGCACAAAGTGCAAGACCAGGGAAGGCACTTTCGCCGCCGTAATGGTTCTCAACATTGTTGCGCATCATGCTGGTCAGTGCCTCTGCCGTTTCCTCATCGATCATATCATCGGTCTTCAACGCAGTTGTTGCTGCGTCGAGCTTTTCTGAAACAATATTAGAAGGCTTGATGATAGATGGCATAACAGCGGTACCGCCATTTGCGATGGCGCCCATGTAAACCATCATGCCGCATGGATTGACCATATCATGCCACTGACCGATACCGGTCCAGGCGAGATTCACACCGCCGTCAGGATAATCAAAGGTTCCTGCTTTTGTCTCAATGCCGTCGATATCGTAACTTCTGTCGAGACCAGCTTTTTTCACATACTTCTTCAATGTCCTGCTGCCGACCTTTTCGGAGAGTTTTGCAAAGTAGCAGTTGCAGGAAACTTCAAGAGCCTCCTTTAATGAGACTGTTCCGTGGACAGACAGATCGGTGACTTCATCTCCGTGACCGTAGTCTATGCTGCCCTCACAATCGACTTCATAGCTGTATGCGTCGTCCTGAGTTTCGATCGACGCAGCCGCTGTCACCAGTTTGAAGGTTGAACCAGGTGCAAAGGTTGCGGATATGAAGCGGTTGATGTATGCGCCCTCCGGAATCGTCGATGGCGGATCCGCCGGATCATAGGTCGGGGAGCTGACCATGCAGACGATTTCTCCGGTTTTATAGTTGTATACGCCTACGGTGCCTTTGCGGCCCGAAAGCGCGCGGTAAGCAGTTGCACAGATATCCCCATCCAAGGTCAGGGAAACATCTTCACCGTCGTTGTTGAGACTGTAGATTCCGTTGATGAAGTCAAAGCCGATCATCCGTTCAAGGAAGACTCTGTTGGCGCCGGTTGAGATGTTGTTGTCTCTGTCTCCGGTGATGTGCATGCACGCAGCACGGACATCGGAGTCATCATTATAGATCATTCCATCCGAGGTGTTTCGCATGAGCAGTTCGCCATCTGTATCATACAGGGCGCCTTTGGCCAGGTCTCCGTCGGCGTAGACATCACGGTTTCCTTCGTAGACTGCCCAGGCGCCGCCTTCATTCCAGTCCTCGTAGATGAAGAAGCAGACGCCGCCGAGAAGAATAAGGCCGAACAGGAGGCACAACAGAGCGCGTTTTTCAATTTTTTTCATCGCTTGCCTCCTTTCTTCCCGTCGTTAAAGATACCATCGTTTCCGAATATATCATCAAGAGTCAGAGGGCCTTCTTCCTCTGCTTTTGTATTATTCTTCGTCGCCGGTGAGTCGAATTTGCCGAAGAAGTCTTCATCGCTTACTTCCGTATATCTTACCGCCTTAGGGTGCTGCAGCTCTTCGCGACGCACGCCAGGCTTCGCCGGCGCTGGCTTTGAAGCAGGAGCTGGTGCTTTTTTCGGTGCCGGTGCAGGTGCTGCTTCTGAACTTTTGCGTCTGAACAGCGTCCGCTCCGGTTCAGGCTGCGGTTTTGGCTTGGCCACTTCCGGTGCTGGTTTGGAACGCACCGGTTCTGGAACCCGTGCTTTTGGTTCCTTGTTTTTCTTCGGCGGTTTCTTATATTCTTCGCCCAGAAGAGCATAGAGGTCTTCCGGATCGTAGATGTCTACAGCAGATACGGATTCAACAGACCTGAGTCCCTTATCAGGATCCTTTTCGTGGATGCGCACCGCAAGGCTCGCGTTCTGGCGTGTGTCTGCCGCCTTCAGGAATGCCAGCATACCCCATGAAACGATCATGCTGGTACCGCCGGATGAAACGAATGGGAAGGTAACACCGGTCAGCGGCAGCAGGTCGACGGATCCGAACACATTCAGGATCGCCTGGAACATGAACATGGATGTAGCCGCGCACGCTGCGATACTGTAGTAAGTCGAACGACCTGCAATGATGGATCTGTACGCAAAGACACCAAGGGTGATGATGCAGAGCACAGAAAGGACAGCGATGACGAGTCCCCACTCTTCTGCCAGCATTCCGAATACCAGGTCAGTGCTTGCGGCAGCGACATCACTCAGGTTTCCTTCCCCTGCGCCAAGGCCGGGGATTCCGCCGCTTGCGATAGATGTCATAGTCTGAACCTGCTGGAAGCCGGCGTCGGTAGGGTCATCCCAAACGTGCCGCCATACCGAGAATCTGTCAGCGATATACGGTTTGAATCTAAGCACCATCAGTCCCATCAGGCCGGCGCCGCCGAGTACGAGGAACATCTTGGTGAAGTCACCGCTTCGCAGGAAGGAAATCACCAGATACGTTGCGAAGAATATCATGGCCGTACCGAAGTCACCCATGATGGCAAGGCATCCCAGACAGAATATGCTGAAGCCCAGGAATATGGCGAGATTCTTTCGCTGCTGCAGCTCATTCAGAGAAGCGGCACCGATGAATATGAACGCGATCTTTACGAGTTCGGAAGGCTGGAATGTAAATCCGCCCAGACTGATCCAGTTCTGGGATCCATATGCGATCGTACCGATTGCCAGATTGAGGATGAGCAGGAGTACGCTCGCGCCGAGAAATACCGGGATAAGCTTCTTGGCTTTGTTCAGGTCACGAAGGAACCAGCACATTGCGAAGAAGAGCATGACGCCGAGCAGGACGCAGATGGCCTGCTTCAGTACTGCATATGGATAAGCCGACGCGGTCAGCGAAAGACTTAATGTCGATAGGAAGAACGCAATCAGCTCCACCTCAAAACCGGTTCTTCTGAGCATGCGGAGGCAGATGACATATGCCCACATCGTGGCACACAGGATGATAAAGGCAGCCGTGAGCTGGCCCGGATACTCATCTCCGAGAGCGACATGGAACTGAATTACAGTGAGAAGTTGGAAGATGGTGATCGCCAGCATGGAGATCCATGGGGAAGTCCGCTTGGTGTGGCGTTTTCTCTTTTCGATGTTTTCAATACGCTCCCGTGCACTCAGAGGGTAAAGCTGGAAGTCCCCGCCGCCGACTGTAAGGGTGTCGCCTGCACGTAGAATGGCTGGTTCTGTTACTCTCCTGCCGTTGATAAAGGAACCGTTTTTCGAATTGAGATCCCGGTATTCCCACACGCCCTCAGAGTCACGCACGAGGGTGCCGTGACTTCTTGAGACCCCACTCAGATTCAGGATGATATCACATCCGCGGGCGCGGCCCAGGAGATTTTCCCAGTGGGTGAGGGGAACGGTGCTGGAATCCGGGCACTTCAAATATGCCCAGATCTCAGAAGGATTGCGCATTCTGAGCAGGGCAAAAATCTGATGCAGCAATATGAGGATTGCCAGCCCCATACAGACCCATCTGACGCCTGTCGTAAAGTACAGGGTCACATATTCCATTATTCCGTCGTATCCGTTGTCCATGATTGATTTTTATTATTCTGTGTCTCTCGGATTGTATGTGTTGCTTTTGTATATTATATATTATCGGTTTGTGTCGTTTATATGTGCTGCAGAGCAATTGCTACGATTGGTATCGTTATGAGAGAAAGAATCGTGGTCAGCATAACGCCTTTCGTGGCGAATTCAACATCTGCGTGATATCTTTCACTGAGTATGACGGAGAGCATTGCGCAAGGCATGGCTGCTTCCATGATGATGACTGTTCCGAACAAAGTGCCGCCGCCGATGATCAGCTTGACCAAAATGAGAGCGACAGCTGGAGCGACCAGCAGTTTCAGCAGACATACCAGATAGGAAGGTTTGCTGCGGAACATGTCCTTAAAGCTGATGCGGGCCAGATGCGCCCCAACGATCATCATAGCAAGCGGGCTTGTTGCGCTGCCGATGGCATCGACGGGTCCTCCGATGATCGGCGGAAGGGTAATGCGGCAGACATAGAACAAAAGCCCGATCAGTACGCCGATAAAGCACGGGTTGACCAGACCGCTGACGGTCTCCTTGAAGCCCATCTTTTCCTCACCCTTGGCTGCCTGTCTGATCAGCGTGACACCGATGGTGAACATCAGAACGTCAAAGGATGAGTCGCAGATCGCGCCGTAGAAGACGCCCTCTTTGCCAAAGAGGCCGTCCAGTACCGGCAGTCCCAGGAATCCGGTGTTTCCGAAGACCATCATGAAAGCCATGATGCCGCTTTGGGATACCGGAAGCTTGATGACAGAAGTGAGGATTTTGGAGATGATCATGGCGATGATGACAACGCCGATGAAAATCAGCACAACATATCCGCAGTTCTGCAGCTTTTCCATGGAGAATTCCATCTGCATCGCGGCTATGACAAGGCAAGGATATGTCACATTTGTGATGATATTCGATACCCCTTGTGTGTGGTTCGTATTGATGATGCCGAACTTCATGATGATGTAGCCCGGAAGAATCATGATGAATACTTTAGCCAGCGCCAGAATGACATCCGGCGCGCCCATACTTACCATAAAGAGATTTCCCCTTTCAGTGCAAAAACTCACTGTAATTATAACTGTTTTCGCCGTAATTAACAAGGACACAGAAGAGTGTTTGTGTTAGAATCAAGGCATGGAAAACAGCAAAGGCAAGACGAAAGATTTCAACCAACCGACACTAAAAGTATTTCTGGAATATTTCAAACCCCACATGGGGCTTTTTGTGCTGGATCTGACCTGCGCGCTGATTGCATCCGCAGTGGATCTGATATTCCCGCTGGTGGCGAGACACGCCATGTATCATATGCTGCCGGATAAAGCCTTTGCAGCGTTCTTTCATGTGATGGTGATCGTGGGCATCGCGTTCCTTCTGAAAGCGATCATGCACTATATCATCACCTATTGGGGTCACATGTTCGGTGTGCGCGTTGAGGCGGATCTTCGAGACGATCTGTTCTCACACATGCAGAGTCTGGACTTCAACTTTTTTAACAAGAACAAGACCGGGCAGCTGCTGTCCAGAATGACGGGTGATCTTTTTGAGATCACGGAGATGTCTCACCACGGACCGGAGGATCTGTTCATCGCAAGCGTCACAATCATCGGCGCGGTGATCATCATGTTTACGATCCAGTGGAAACTCGCCCTCGTCATATTGATTTTGCTTCCGATTGCCCTGATCGTCGTGATGCTCAACCGTCGCAGGATGATCAGAACATCCAGAAGGGTCAAAGAAAAACTGGCAGAGATCAACGGCGAGGTGGAATCGGGTCTTTCAGGCGTCCGCACGAGCAAAGCCTTCGCCAACGAGGCGGAAGACTACGCGAAATTTGCTGTTGCAAACGACGAATTCAGAACGGCGAAGTGTGATAACTACAAAGCATTCGGACTGTTCGCTTCTTCGCTGGAGTTCTTCATGAGCATCATGCCTGTCGTCATCATGGCAGTGGGCGGATGGATCATCATGCGCAACGAGATGAACTACGCGGATCTGATCACGTTCTATCTTTATATTTCCACGTTCATCACACCGATCAGAAAGCTGGCCGGTTTCATGGAAACGTTTATGAACGGCTGGGCAGGTCTGACGCGGTTCGTGGAAATCATGCGCCTCAGCCCGGAGGAAGACGTGGCACCGGGAGAGGGAAAGCCGATCACAGCATATGATATCGATATTGAGGACATCTGGTTCGCCTATGACGAGAAGAATATGGATGTCATAAACGGTGTCAGCCTCCACGTCAAGGAAGGGGAGACAGTCGCGATCGTAGGTCCGTCCGGAGGCGGCAAGACGACCCTTTGCCAACTCATTCCGAGATTCTACGACGTGGATAAAGGCGTCATCAGAATCGGCGGCACTGACATCCGTGAAATCGAGAAGAAGACCTTGCGGAAGAATATCGGAATCGTGCAGCAGGATGTCTTCCTGTTCCCGGAGACGATTGCAGACAATATCCGTTACGGCAGACCGGACGCCACGGACGAAGAGGTCATTGAAGCCGCGAAGAAGGCCGAGATCTATGATGATGTCATGGCGATGCCGGATGGATTCGCGTCCTACACAGGGGAACGCGGCGTACTGCTGTCAGGTGGTCAGAAACAGAGGGTATCCATTGCCCGCATCTTCCTGAAGAACCCACCGATCTTGATTTTGGACGAAGCCACGTCAGCGCTGGATACGATTACCGAAGCCCGCATTCAGGGCGCCTTTGACAAACTGGCGGAGGGAAGGACGACCATCATCATCGCCCACCGCCTGTCCACGATCAAAAGCGCTGACAGGATCATTCTCATCGACGAGGGCGTGATCAAAGAAGAAGGCACACATGAAGATTTGATGAAGATTGGCGGACAATACGCATCTTTGTATAAAGTGTGATAATATACCAAACATGGAGAAGAAGATACAAAAGGATATCATGAAACTGGCTTTGAGGGCCGGCGACATCATGATGAAGAGCGGCGCGGAGATTTACCGTGTCGAAGATACGATCGAACGCATCTGCAAAAGCTGCGGCATTGAAAACGTCGATGTCTTTGCAACACCGACAGGTATTTTCATGTCCACAGATAATGAAGATGCAAGTAACACCGTGTCATATATCAAGCGCATCAGAAGCAGCGAGACAGATCTCACCAGAATTTCGCGCGTCAACCAGTTTTCCAGATCCTTCACCACAACCGACATGACGGTGGAAGAGGGAAATAAGATTCTGGATGACATCGAAAAAAGCAGACCATATCCGTTCTGGATTCGGGCGCTGGCAGCGGCGATGGTCGCATCTTGCTTCAGCGTCATATTCGGCGGCGGAGCCTTGGATTTCTGCGTGGCAGTAATTGTTGGGCTCATGTGTTACCTGATTTCCCGTTTTCTTGAAAAATATGAAATGAACTTTTTTATCAGAGGGTTCTGCTGCTGCGCCTTTGCGGCGTTCTGTTCACTGCTTGCAGCGACATCCATCGACGGGGTCAGCTATGCGCCGGTGATTTCCGGCTGCATCATGCTCTTCGTTCCGGGGATCCCGATCACAAATTCCATCCGCGACTTCTTATCAGGCAACATGCTCTCAGGCGTGGCGCGTCTGACAGAAGCTTGCATTATCAGCGTTTCTCTGGCGGCGGGCGCAGGTGTTGTCATCAAGCTTTGGTACATGCTGGGAGGGATTACATTATGATGCATCTGTTCACACAATTCCTTCTGGCGCTGTTCGCCACATTGGGATTCGCAGTAATTTTCAAGGTACCCGTCAGGCACATTCCAGCCTGTATTGTAGTAGGCGGTCTGGGCTGGATCACTTATCTCGTTACGGATTACAACCTGGGTTCACCGGTTATGGGTTGTTTCTTCGGAGCGTGCATGGTCGGCCTCTGCAGTATGATATGTGCGCGTCTCTTCAAGGAAGCCATGACCATCTTCGTCATTCCGGGGATTCTGTGTCTCGTTCCGGGAGCCAAGATTTTTTACACCATGGAAGCGTTGCTCAGAAGTAATATTGAAGACATGGCCCACGTAGGTATTGAGACACTGATGATGGCAGGGGCCATCGCGATGGGTCTGCTCGTTATGGGCGCGATCATCAAAGTATTCTGGGCGCTGGTACATAAAACAGTCAACATCAAAGGTTATTTGAAGAGGGAGCTGTAATGAAAGCAATAATCACAGTAGTAGGCAAGGATCAGGTCGGAATCATGTATAAGGTTTCCGGCATTCTCAACGACAAGCACGTCAATATCGAAGACGTCACACAGACCATTCTGCAGGAGTATTTCACCATGATCATGGTCGTGAAGATCGATGAAGCAAAGGCGGGATTCCACGAAGTGGATGTTGCCCTGCACGAGATGGCCGAGAGAGAAGGTCTTTCCATTCATGTGCAGAAGGAAGAGATCTTCGATACCATGCATAAAATATAAAGGGAGAGAATGACAGGAGACTGAAATGACGATATACAAAGATGTTCTCGAGACGATCCACATGATCGAAAAGGAAAACCTGGACATACGGACGACGACCATGGGCATCTCCCTGATGGACTGCTTCGGGAGAGATCACAAAGCGGCATCGGCGAGAGTTTACGACAAGATCACAGGACTCGCAGAAAAGCTTGTAGAAACGGCTGATGAAGTGGGAGATGATTACGGCATTAAAATTGTCAACAAGCGCATTTCCGTAACGCCGATTGCTCTGGCCGGCGCAAACAGCACCGAAGAATGGCTCCTCTATGCAAAGGCATTGGACAATGCTGCAAAAGCAGTAGGCGTCGATATTATCGGAGGCTTTTCTGC
Source organism: Bacillota bacterium (assembly GCA_017431785.1). Taxonomy (GTDB): domain Bacteria; phylum Bacillota; class Clostridia; order Peptostreptococcales; family Anaerovoracaceae; genus Lentihominibacter. The sequence goes on from JAFRKJ010000091.1 coordinate 38,499, forward strand.
GCTGGTTCAAAAGGGCTGCACCGCAAGCGACGAGAGCTTTATTGAGGCGGTACCATACGCCCTTGCAGAAACAGAAGCCATGTGCAGCAGCATCAATCTGGGATCCACAAAAGCCGGCATCAATATGGACGCCGTGAAGAGGATGGGGCCGTTGATCAAAAAGACGGCTTACCTCACAAGGGAGAACAACAGCTTCGGGTGCGCGAAGTTTGTTGCCTTTGCAAATGCGGTGGAAGACAATCCGTTCATGGCGGGGGCGTTCCATGGCGTAGGCGAAGCAGAAAACGTGATCAACGTCGGTGTCAGCGGGCCTGGCGTCGTCAGGGAAGCCTTGCGCGGCATGGACGGCGCATCTCTGGATGAAATCGCTGAGAAAATCAAACAGACGGCTTTCAAAATCACGAGAGCGGGGCAGCTCGTGGGCAGGGAAGTGTCGGCGCGGCTCGGGATTCCGTTTGGCATTCTGGATTTGTCTCTTGCCCCTACGCCTGCGATCGGCGACAGCGTTGCTGAGATATTGGAAGCAATGGGCCTTGAACGGTGCGGTGCGCACGGAAGCACGGCGGCGCTGGCCATGCTGACGGATGCGGTCAAGAAGGGCGGCATCATGGCGTCCGGTCATGTAGGAGGACTTTCGGGTGCCTTTATCCCTGTCAGCGAAGACAACAGAATGATTGCGGCTGCGGAGGAGGGTTGTCTGACCTTTGATAAGCTGGAGGCGATGACCAGCGTCTGCTCCGTAGGACTCGACATGATCGCAATACCGGGTGACACACCGGAGGATACCATTTCCGCCATGATTGCCGACGAAGCGGCAATCGGCGTCATCAACAACAAGACAACAGCCGTCAGAGTGATTCCGGCCTACGGAATGAAGGCAGGGGACAAGGTCGACTGGGGAGGACTCTTCGGATCGGCACCTGTCATGGAAGTCAACACGTTCTCAAGCAGTCAGTTCATACAGCGCGGAGGCCGCATACCGGCTCCGGTGCATTCTTTTAAGAACTAAACAGAATATATATTATACATTGGCGCGCACCCAGCGGCGTGCGCAGCTGATGAATTCACGCGCGGCCCTCGTGCATCCGGTCAGGGATCTGGTTCCGATTCCTACGGTGCGTCTGAGGGTCGGTTCAAATTCCATGTATTTCAGCGGGAACGGCATGTCGTTCAGCTGTATCTGCGGGCTGATGCAGAGGCCCAAGCCTTTGCTTGCCATAGCCATGGCGGCGTAGTCATTATCTACAGTGAACGCCGTCTGCGGTTTGATGCCATCGGTGAAGATCAGAGAATTGAAATCCTGTTTATCGTAAGTCATCATGATGTAAGGATAGTCGCCGATCATGGAGCGGGGAAATGTCTTATGCGTTGCCATAGGATGATCCGTCGACATGACAACCATGAGCGGTTCCTCCATGAGCGCGAAGAAATCGATGGCTTTTGAGACTGGCGGCGAGGCCATAAATCCGCAGTCAACCTGACGGTTGTAAATCATATCTTCGTTTTTTTGGTCTTCTTCATAACTGATGATTTCAATGTTGATATTCGGGTAGTCTTTTTTGAAGGTGCTGATGATGCCGGGAAGCCAGTGGATATAAACGCTGCTGAATGTCGAAACACGGACCGTTCCGGCATCCAGATTCTTCACATCATTGATCGCTTCTTCCAGGTAATGCTCTCTGTCGGCAATGTCCCGAATATACGGGAGCAGCGCATCTCCTTCCGGTGTCAGTCTGACGCCTCCATACTCGCGGTAGAACAGCTGCAGCCCGCATTCTTCTTCCATTGAATTGATGATATAACTGATCCCCGCCTGTGTGTAGCCGAGGATGTCCGCAGCTTTTTTGAAGCTGCCGGTTTCTACGACTTTCAGAAATACTGTTGCGTTCAATTTTTCCATAATGGTTCTCCTCGGTCGGTGTGCAGTCTAAAAAATAGGATATAAGTAATTTAAAGATTATATATAAAAAATCACCGTTTTACTTTTATCTTCTCAATCAGTATAATACAATCACAAACAGAGATAAAGAGAAATCTCAAAGGATTAAAGATAAAGAAAATGGAGGTATGACAAATGAGAAACAACATGACAAGAGAACAGATGATGAGCTCCTGCAGAAACGCACTTTCCTTCCTGGCAGGCGTTGACAATGCAACAATGAGAGACGTAGCAGAAATGAACATGAGATCCCGCTGCAACGGTCAGCAGGGAACAGCAGAAGTCGTAGAAAGCATCTGTGGCGAAAGAGCAGCAGCAGGTGAAGATTTCAGCTTCTAAGGAGCAACAGAAGAAACCATATTACAGGTGATTCTACAATAACAGAAATTCATTCAGAAGAGCGCGGCGCCTCCGCGCTCTTGTTGTATGGTGACCTGAAAGATGCTTGTGCAATTGTTTGTATGGACATTGATTGTAAGATTTATCTGGGACAATAAAAAAACACAGCTTAATAGTGACGAGGCCAGATCATAAGGGTATAATGTATTCGTATAGATAAATACGAGCGACGTTTCAAATCAGAACAACCAACAGGAGGGAAAAATGTCATATCAAGAGCATTTCGAGCAGATCGTAAAGGATCAGCTGGAGAGAGTTGAAAGAATGAAGAACGCGCCGGCTGCGCCGGATTTCGCAGCAATGGACAAGGTAGTCATCGGAGCAATCGATGGAGACGGCATCGGCCCGATCATCATGGATTCCTGCAGAGAGATCCTGAACAAGCTGCTGGCCGATGAAATCGCCAGCGGAAAGATTGAGATTCGCACCATCAAGGGACTGACCATTGAGAACAGAGTAGAAAAACTGCAGGCAGTTCCGGATGACGTACTCGCTGAGATCAAAGAGTGCGACCTGCTTCTCAAGGGTCCGACCATGACACCGGGCAAAGGCGACAACCTTCCGAATATCGAGAGCGCAAATGTTAAGCTGAGAAAAGAGCTCGACCTGTTCGCAAATGTAAGACCTGTTGTCATTCCGGAGAAGGGTATTGACTGGATGTTCTTCAGAGAGAACACAGAAGGCGAATACGCTTTGGGCAACAGAGGCATCGACATCAACGATGACATCTCAATCGATTTCAAAGTAACCACAACAGCAGGTACGAAGAGACTTGCAAGAGCTGCATTCGAACACGCTAAAAACAACGGCAACAAGAATGTTACGATCGTAACCAAAGCCAACATCATGAAGAAGACAGATGGTAAGTTCCTGGAGCTCTGCTATGAGATGGCGAAGGAATATCCGGAAATCAAGACGAATGACAGATACGTTGACATCATGAGCGCGAACCTGATCAATGAACTGGTCAACAAGGACTTCAACGTATTCATCCTGCCGAACCTGTATGGCGATATCATCACTGACGAAGCGGCCCAGATGCAGGGCGGCGTAGGTACTGCAGGAAGCGCCAACATCGGAAGCAGATATGCGATGTTTGAAGCGATCCACGGTTCTGCTGAGAGAATGATCAAGGAAGGTCGCGGCAAGTTCGCAAATCCGGCAAGCATCTGCAGAGCAGCAGTCATGATGCTGCACCACATGGGAGCGTTTGAGAAGGCAGACATCCTGGAGAAGGCTCTTGATGCAGCAGCAGAAAACGTCAACATCATCCGTGACGGAAGCGGAGATACCGCAGACGACTTCACGAAGTTCGTGCTGGAGCAGCTGTAGAAGGAAGCTGCGGCAGACTGCAGCAGCGTAAGTTATAGAGCGGGTTTGCTGACATAATACGGGTTTATTGAGATAATGTATAAGTTCAGTGAGACAATGGAAACAAACAGTGCGCCCGCGTCCGCGGGCGTTCTCGCTAAACTGCAGGAAGATATTCTGACCGGGCAGATGAAACCGGGAGAAAAGATCGTCGAGCAGAGATTGTGCGAGCGGTACGGCGCCAGCAGAACGCCTGTAAGGGAAGCTTTGCGCCAACTTGAACTGGATGGCCTTGTAGAGTATATCCTCAACAGAGGTTACTTCGTCATCGGCATGTCCGATCGGGATTTCGAGGACATGTTTGACCTGCGCAAAGCCTATGAAATGCAGGCTGTGAAATGGGCGATCGAGCGGATCACGGAAGAAGAAATGGAGAATCTGGAGGAAACCTTCGAGTTCATGGAATTCTACACCATGAGAAATGACATCGAAAAGATGCAGGTCATCAATGCGGGATTTCACCAGATCATATATGAGGCATGCAAGAACAGAATGCTTCAGAAACTCCTGACCGCCTTTCAGACGTACCTCAAATACAAAAGCTCTGAAGTCGTCCACCAGGAGAACTACCTTTCTGTAGTGCTGGAAGAACATAGGGCGATATTCAAGGCGTTTATGGATAAGGATCCGCGTGAAGGCGGCCGTGCTATGGAGATCCACGTGAACCGTGCGAAAGAGCGCCGCTGCGGATAAGACTACAGGATGCCGCTGACGAGTGTGTCGAAGAGCCTCTTGTTGATTTTCTTCACCGGCGCACCGGAAAGATTGGATAGCACGACAGTTACCAGATCAAGCTCCGGACAGATCCAGAAACTTGCGCGGAATCCGTCGTCGGTCCCTTCGTGGCCGAGCAGTTGATACGTGTGCTGGATACCATCGCCGGCAGAAACTGTCTGCTTGCGCATGAACCAGCCAAGTCCCATCTGCTCACCGTTGTTTGGAACGACAGCATACTGCTTCCAGATGGCTTGATAGGTTTCTGGCTTGAGGAGCGGTCCACCGCATGAGGTATCACCGCTGCGGGATGAGGCAAGATGAGCATTGCCCCAGCGCAGAAGATCACGCAGATTGGAAGTCAGCGTGGAACTCGGCGCATGCTGACGTGTATAAGGATAATATTTGACAGGTCCGATCGAACGATCGGACTTTTTTTCATGTGGACTTGCCATACATGCAGGGAAAGGGCAGTCTTCCGCAGCAAAGTCAGCGAATCCCGGCCGTTCGAAGGTCTTCATGGTCGAATTGGTCATGCCCGCCGGTTTCAGAAGATATTCCGCGATGAAATCTTCATAGGACAGTCTGCTGTTTCCGCCTGGCATGCGGTCAGAGTATTCGGATACAATTTGTCCGAGAATCTCATAGACGATGTTGCTGTAGCGGAACCGGTTTTGCGTCGGAGATTCCGCGTCAGCAGCAGAAAGTGTCTGTTGTTCCGGCTGCAGCTGCAACATTGGTTGCGCTTGCGGTTCCCATAGCATCGGCTGGTTGATAACTTCTTCCGATTCATAGACATATCTTCGCAGAGAGTCCTCATCAGTTTCGCAGTCATACCAGCGATAATCGTCAACATCCCCGAGTCCTGATGTATGAGTAAGCATGTTCCAGAGCTTAATGTCCTCATATCGCTTATCTGCGATGTGAAAATCCGGCAGGATATCACAAAGCCTGTCTTCCAGATGCAGAACGCCGGCTTCCACCAGCAGCATAATTGCAGAGGACGTGAACAACTTGGAGACGGAGGCACAGTGGAAGATATCGTCTGCCTCAAGGGGAGTGCGGGTCATGTAATCCCGATACCCGCGCACACCGAGGAATTCCAGAGGTCCGTCTGTGATTTCTTTTGCAGCCGCTGTTTTTGTCTGTCCCAGACTTGTTCCGCCGATGGAAACACCGATCGCCAGACCAGGCAGATCGTTCAGATTCATGATTTCATCGAGGAAATCGTTGCAGGTTTCAAATATAATCTTTCTATCCATATTGCAAGTATATCATATCTTTTATGTCTGCAACATTTATCGACCCATTTAAGACCTTCTAAGCAGATTGGGTCTACGTTACAATTTCGTCCTCCATGGTCTGCCTGCTTTTCTGCTCCCGAAAGGGAAAAACTAGGGGTTTTGTAGCTGTAGCACAACGATATCTTCAAGGCTTCGTCGGTTTTTTTGAGCTTTTCTGCATAAAGAACAGGGATACGTTGACCTAAACGGGCTTGAACCTTTCAGGTAGGTTGATTTTCATGGCAGACGATTATCTGTAGTTGACCCAAACAACCATTGCCCCCTTTATTAGGGATGAATCAGCGACTGCTGAACTATCATAATCCGACAAATCTCAATTTATCGTTAGGATTCGTTCCTGCTTAGGGCTGACCCGAAGGAAAGGCGACCCGAATGAATATTTGTTAATATCACAGAATGTACACACATATCTGTTATATAATAAGGCGCAAGAAAGCGGCAGACGATAACGGAGCCGCATCATGAAGACTACAAAGACAGACCACATCAGGAGAGGAAAGGGGTTTAACATGAACAAGAAAAAGGGATTAGCAGTGATTCTTGCCTTTGCACTGGCGTTTACCATGAGCATGAGCTCGGTTGCCTTTGCGGCAGAAGGTGATGGCTATCTGGCGTTGGGAAGCGATTTGTCGGAGTCCGAACGCAATACTGTAATGGATCTGCTCGGAGTCGATGATCCGGAGAATTACAATGTGATCTACGTTACGAATGCAGAAGAGCATAAGTATCTGGATAGTTACGTTGACACCGATCAAATCGGAAGCAGGGCGCTGTCCTCTGTTCTGATCAAAGAACAGGGCGGCAGCGATATCGATGTTGAGATCCATAACATCGGCTACTGCACGGAGGGCATGTACAGGAATGCGCTCCAGACAGCAGGGGTCGAAGGTGCGGAAGTCGTCGTCGCAGGACCTTTTGAGATTTCAGGAACGGCAGCCCTCGTTGGAACCATCAAAGCATATGAAGAGATGAGCGGCGAAGACGTGGATGATGAAGTCATCGAAGGAGCGGTCGATGAATTGACGACCACCGGCGAAGTCGGTGAAGAACTCGGCGATAAGGAAGCCGCAGAAGATATCGTTTCACAGGTCAAAGAAGATCTGGCGGATGATCCTGACATGTCCGACGATCAAATCGTGGAATCAATCAAGCAGGCTGCCAGCGAAGCAGGCTACGATCTGTCGGAAGCTTCAATTGAGAAAATTAAAAGCATGGTCAAGAATCTGCAAGGACTGAATATCGATTGGAGCGGTCTCAAGGAGAAGCTCAATCAAATCAGTGAAAGCAGCTGGTATCAGAGATTATTGAACTGGTTCATGAAGTTCTTTGAATAAGGAGGAAAACAAAATGCCGACACAGGACGATCTGGCCAGAGAACGGACGGAGCTGTCAGAGCTGCGTACCGGTATGGCGACGGAGCGTACGGACCTTGCCTATGAGAGGACGGCGCTCACCAATTCACAGACCTTTCTTGCCTATTGCAGAACTGCAATCGGTACGTTTGCAGCGGGCATCGGAATGTTTGAGTTCATCGATAATCCGGAAATCGTCCATATCGGCATGGGAATGATGATAGCTTCGCCGATTATCGTTATCATCGGAGCAATACATTTCCTGAGAGTACGCCACAGACTGGAACGGGAGGCCGAGCGGCGCAAACAGGTCGCTGCCAGAATCGAGCAGGAATACAGAGAGGCTCACGAAGAACAATCAGAAAACTAAAGAAACAGTTTCGTAAGGAAGAATGTCCAGAGCGCCAGGGTGCCCAGTGAGAAGAACGTAGTGGAAGCTACGCCTTCAGCGGCAAGCTTGGCGTTTTTGTTATAGCGGTTGCAGAGAATCGTCGTGATTGCTGCCGAAGGCATCGCCATGAGGAACACATGCACGACCATGACGAAATTGCTGACTGGCAGCAGCATGTCGACGCCGAGGGTGAAGAACGGGACCACGATCAGGGAAACGACACAGAGGAGAAGGTTTCTCGGGGTGAAGATCTCCTTGATTTTGCTGTTTGAGAGGTTGATGCCCACGATGAACATGGCGACAGGAGAAACGGTCGCCGCCATGAGCTGCAGGGTGCTGTCGATAAATGCCGGGAAGTGGAATCCGCTGATGAAAATCAGAAGACCTGCAATGGAGGAGAGGAACGGAACGCTCAGCATCCGAACCATCAGCTTCATGGTGAACAGCTTTTCGCCTTTTTTATGCAAAAGCATCACGACCCCGATGGAATACATGAACGTCGTGAAAATGATATTCATGATGATCGCCAGAAACAGACCGTATTGCCCGAACATTACCGTTGTGAGAGGATAGCCCATGAAGCCGCAGTTTGTGAACGCCAGCTGGACGGAGTAGATCCCCTTGTCCTCCGCCGGAATGGATTTGATCCGGTTGATGACGAGGGTGGTGATGACAGCGATGACAATTGTGACAATAGCAAAAGCAATCATAGACCAGATGATATCGTTAAAGATTCTGTCATTGATCTCATTGCGCTGCATACTTTGCAGAATCATGCACGGCACGGCGACATTCAATACGAATGCGTTCAGTGTGGTCAGGGCATCATAAGGAACCAGCCGGATCTTATACACGAAGTATCCGATTCCGACCAGTAAAAAAATGCTTAATATTTTCAATAGAATTTCCAGAAACATATGGGTATTGTATCACAGAACCAAGGGTGAGTGATACTTCGATTTGTGGTTAAACGTTTCCTGTTCCGTCTCCGCAGCCACACCTCGAACGCAGTATCAAGGGTCCCGGACTTCGATTTGTGGTTAAATGTTTCCTGTTCCGTCTCCGCAGCCACACCTCGAACGCAGTATCAAGGGTTCCGGGCTTCGGTGTGTGGTTAAACGTTTCCTGTTCCGTCTCCGCAGCCACATCTCGAACGCAGTATCAAGGGCTCCGGGCTTCGGTGTGTGGCTAAGCGTTGCCAATGCCGCCTCCTCGACCACACCTCGAACGTAGTATCAAGGGTCCCGGACTTCGATGTGTGGTTAAGCTCCGGAACCGTTATTTTCATAGTTGATTCTCTATGTGTTATTTGCCTACTGCAATACGCCCTTCCGCGTCGATGCCCATGACTTTTTCGCCCTGCCCTCGAAGGAGCTGAATGTACGCAATTTCTTCTGCGCCGATTTCCTCGCCCGGACAGATGAGAGGAATGCCAGGTGGATATGGGATGAGTGAAGCAGCGCAGATTCGGCCGGCGGCTTCTTCGAGAGGGATCAGTTCTTTCATGATCGGGACATCATGAATCGTTCTGTGCTTCGTCCACAGCGCAGCGCCGGCAGTATCAGCAGCAGCTGTGTCGGCGGCACTGGCACTTCTGCGTCCGGCAGACAGTTTTTTCAGCGCTTCCAGCAGACGATCGTAGTCGCGGCGGCTGTTTCCGATTCCTGTCATGCACATGAGGATGTTGCCTGTTACCAGTTCTGCATAGATCTCATGCTCAAGAAGCGCCGCTTCCAGCTGATGTCCATCGAAACCACAGGCACTCATATCCAAATTGATCTTCGTCATGTCCATCGCCTGGCGGGCGCCGTCTGTGACACGCATGAATTTCAGGCCGTTGATGGAAGAAGCTTTTCTGTAGAAATACTCGAGATTATCGCGCCACTCGCCCATAAGATCGGCGCCGTGGTCAGCCAGAATATCTGCATTGATATCCAATGAAGCCATGAGCAGATAAGATGGGCTGGTGCTTTCGATCTGCTGCAGCTTATCCTCAAGATGAAGCAGGTCGTGGAAGCGACTGCCTGCGGGAACATTCAGCACCGCGCTCTGCGTAAAAGAGCAAAGCGTCTTATGGGTGCTGTTGATGACCAGGTCAGCCCCCTGGGTTTCCGCGGACTCCGGGACACCGAAGACATCGCCAGCCTCGGCACCTTCAAAGAACTTCAGATGAGCTCCGTGCGCCTGATCCACGATCAGGTATTTTCCGGCGCTGTGCACGATGTCCGCAATGGTGCGGATGTCGCTGCAGATGCCGTAGTAGTTCGGGCTAGGCAGAATGACGGCAGAAGCATCAGGATTCTCTTCGAGCAAACGAGCGATTTCTTCAGGTGCAACTGGTCCGGTGATTCCGTACTCCTCCACCATGGATGGATAGGCGTAGACCGGCTTGATGCCCCCCAAAGTCAGTGCGTTGAAGATGGCCTTGTGACAGTTTCTCGCCATGATCAGTTTACCCCTGGCAGGAACACAAGTCAGAATCGATGCGATAAGACCCGCGCTGGAACCGTTGATCAGGAGATAGGATGCCTTTGCATCATACAGGTTCCGGTATTTCGCCATGGTGTCGGCGATAATGCCTTCCGTTTGAAAGAGATTGTCCGCTCCGACGATTTCAGTAATATCGCAGCCGACAATGCTGTTGAGGAAATCCTCGTAACCGTACTTCCGAAGAAGCCGGTCGCCCTTGTGGCCGGGCATATGGAAAGACACCGGATCTTTGCCGGCGTGCGCTAACAGAAACTGTGTAATGCCTTTGCTGTTCATCTTCTAACCTCCTGGTTTCTTATGGTGACCATTGTATCATGCGTCAGTCATAATAACAATAATTAAGAATGTATGTTCTTGAACAGATGTTCGGAACGTAGTATAATCAACCCATGGAAGAGAAACTCATGCAAAAGCTGCAAATCCTGGCGGACAGCGCCAAGTATGATGTGTCCTGTTCAAGCAGCGGGGCGAGCCGTGCGGCGGGCGGAAGAATGGGAAGCACCCACACTTCCGGGATCTGCCACAGTTGGGGTGCGGACGGAAGATGCATTTCCCTGCTCAAGGTTCTCCTTACGAACAAGTGTGTTTACAACTGCGAGTACTGTGTGAACAGGCGGACCAATGATGTTCCGAGGGAGTCCTTTGAACCGGACGAGCTGGCGAGGCTGACGGTGGAGTTCTACAGAAGAAATTACATTGAGGGGCTTTTTCTGAGCTCAGCCGTTGAAGTGTCGCCGGACTACACTGCGGAGAGGATCTTGCAGTGTCTGGAGTTATTGAGATATAAATATGGTTTTATGGGATACATTCATGCCAAGGTGATTCCGGGCGTATCCCGGGAGCTGCTTCACAGAATCGGTCTTGTGGCGGACCGGCTGAGTGTGAACGTTGAAATGCCTTCTCGGGAAAGTCTGGCTGCCTTTGCACCGCAGAAGAAAGTCGAGCAGATTTTCGCGCCGATGAAGCAGATCACGAATACCCTGATTGAGACCAAATCACTGAAAGGGCCGGGTACTATGTTCAAAGGCCAACGGCTGAATGACGCCAGCAATTATCTGGGACCAGCCGGACTGGCTGATGGCACGGCAGAAGATTCCGTAACTTCTGCACTTTCCCTGGCTAAGGGCGCCCGCAGGAAAGGCTCTTTTGCTGCAGCGGGGCAGACGACGCAGATGATCATTGGTGCGGGCAATGAGAGTGACGCCAGCATCCTGGCCACGAGCGAAAACCTCTACCGGACTTTTAAGATGAAGAGGGTCTATTACTCCGCCTACATTCCGGTCGTCGATTCTCCGATCCTGCCGGACAAAAGCACCGCGCCGCCGCTCAGGCGGGAACACAGAATCTACCAGGCAGACTGGCTGCTCAGATTCTATGGGTTTACCGTCAGCGAGCTCTTCAAGAGCGGCGGTGAGAATCTGGATCCGGATCTGGATCCGAAGGTGACATGGGCTCTACGCAATCTGGACGAGTTTCCGGTTGAAGTCAACACGGCTTCCTACGAGCAGCTGATGCGGATCCCGGGGATCGGGCACTTGTCTGCGAAACGCATCATGCGGCAGAGACGTTTTGCTGCCGTCCGGTTTGATGACCTGAAGAAAATGGGAGTGGTCATCAAGAGAGCTAAATACTTTGTGCTGTGCTGCGGAAGATACTATGGCGACAGGTGTTTCGCACCTGAGACGATCAAGAATTCATTGCTGCAGATGGAGAGTGGACTGCAGCTGTCAATGTTCGACAATGACTGGAAGAGAATCGAGGAAGGGGAGCGCCAGGAGAAGCTGGCAGCGGCAGGTGTGATCTGAGATCCGCCGGATATCGTTATGACAGACTATTTATATGACGGAACATTTGAAGGATTGCTTACCTGTGTATATCACCACTATTATACAGATAAGGCATCGGGTATCTATCCGAAGGAGAGTTATCAGCCCAGTATGCTGAACGGTTACATGGAAGTAGAGACAGAGCAGGACAAGTCAGACCGCGTCTATGAGGCCATAACGTATAAGATATCTGATTATTCTCTGCGGCTGATTTACCGTGCTTACCTTTCCGGGATTGACGGGAAGGAGAACGTGATTTTAAGGTACATTCTTCTGGGCTTTCGGATCGGGCCGTCGATTGGATCCATGCATTCCCTGCCTGAAGTGAAGGCGCTCGAGGATATCGTACGCAAAGTCGGCAATGAACGTGAGCGTATGCTTCAATTTGTGCGGTTTGAAATCATGGAAGGAACAGCTGCAGGCGGTCCGCAGATTCTCTATGCGAAGGTCGAACCAGAGCACGACGTGATAGCCCTCGTGGCGCACCATTTCTCGGAACGGTTCAAACATGATCCGGTCATCATTCACGACATCGGCCGCGCAAAGGCAATCGTTGCCTTTGAAGGAGACTGGTATGTGACAGACTTCGACGGAACTCATCTGCCGGACGGCAGCGGATTTGTCATGTCGGAGGATGAGATGTCCTATCAGAGCCTCTGGAGGACTTATTTCGACCACATCGCCATCAAAGAGCGCATCAACCCGCGCTGTCAGAAGAACCACATGCCGGTCAGATACTGGAAGCATCTGACCGAAGTGAATGGGATCGAGGCGTGATGATTAGGGTGTGTGTTCTTATAAGACCATGGCAGTATGGGATCCAGTGCAGAGCACATCGCCACGCTTCAGGTTTGATTTGTACTTCTTGAACTGGGCCGGGGTGAGGCTGATGATTTTCAGTGGAGCTTCCTGACCGGCAGCCTTATACTTGTTGTTGATGAGGGTCACCGCTGACTTAAGGGATTCCGCGTTGACCGCTCTCACTCTGTACTTATACTTCTTCCCATGATAGGAGGTGTAGAACTGATAGCTCGTGTTGATTCCTGCTGCGCCGATCGCGGTCATGCACAGCGGCGTACAGGAAGTGTCGACCTTTGTCTTGATCTTGGATGGTTTGAATCCGACTTTGGAAGCCGCGTTGTACAGGCTGTTTCTGGCAGTTACTCCTGCCTGGCTGTTTTTGTAGTTGTCATAACCGATATTGTTATTGGCGCATGCGGCCTGAACAAACTGCGCAGCAATCTCGGCCTTTGCAGGATCCGTAAGCCTGATGACGAACTTCCATTTTCTATATTTTTTCGATCCGCTGTATACGTATCTGCTGGTTTTAACCTCGTTCCCTCTCTGATCGCCAGCTTTGCCACCGATCGCTTTCCCACGTTCATCCTGGCAGGCTTCGCCGATCTTACCGCTCGGAGCCTTATAGACTGCGTTGATCTTAATGGTTACCGTCGCGTTTGCCGCGGTATAAACGGATGTCTCGCTAGCCTTTGCGGTGATCTTCACCGTACCATTTTTATGCTTCAAAGTGACGACTCCGGAAGCGGAAACCGTCGCAAGTTTCGTATTGCTGCTTGTGTAACTCATGCTACCGCTGGGTGCCTTGAGCTTCAGCGTGAGAGAATTGGTTTTGACCGTTACAGAATAGGTCTTGGTGCCGGAGATCGTCTGCGCACGCTTGTTGACGGTGACGTTAACAGTCTTTGTTGTACTGTAGTAATCATCCGTTTCCTGCGCTGTGATCGTAATCGTGGACGAACCTTCTACGCCATTCAGATGCACTAGGCCGTTACTTGATACTGTGAGGACCGAGTTATTGCTGCTTTTGTATGTGAGCGCTGTCGCTGCTGATGCGTTCAGTAAGAAGTCACCATCATCGACATACTTTGTATAGGATGCCTCACACGAGATGGTCTGTTTCTGCTTAACGGGAGTTGTTGACGGCTGTTCCGGTTCCGATGGTTCCGGAATCGCTTCCTGTTCAACTTCCTGGATCTCAACCTGGCTTTGCGGATCGTCTGCTGTGATTTCCACGCCAGCCCCTTCTTCCTGTGACGGAGTATCTGCAAATACGCCTGTTGGATAGATGACGAATGCCATAATGATTGCTATTGCGATGCATATGATTCTTTTCTTACTCATGATGTTTTCTCTCCTTTTTTCGATCTATCTTTTGTCCCCTTTTGCTCATGTAACACGCAAAAAAGAAGAGTGTTGCAGTGAAAACAGGGCTTTTTTGCCGTGAAAAATGTTTTTTAAAATGAACAGAAAAAGTGTGTAACACCAGGCCTCTTGGAGTGTTTTAAAAGATAGGAATCCATAAACAGTGCATCTGCAAATCCAGGGGTGATATAATTCACAATAGAGTTGATGATGTAACTGTTTGAGAAGAGTATTGGGATAGGGCACCATCTTAATCAGGAAGCAATATAAACATGGATGGAAGGCTTATAGCTGAGCTCTATGATAAATACAGAGAGGAAATACTGCTGTACGTATATTCGCTCTGTCATAGTATGGAGGCTGCCGAAGATATCACGCAGGAAGTTTTCGTGAAGGCGATTCTGACGATACCGGAGCATCAGGAAAACCTCAGAGCGTGGCTCTACATGGTAGCCAGAAACCTGACATATAACCATAGCCGCAAGAACAAGAACAAGGCAAAGGCAGTAGAGAAGCTCAAACATGAATCAGGCGTTGAGGCTGATATCAGCGAAAAGGTGATTATGAAGGAGCAATACAAAGAACTCTACAATGCCATCGGCAGACTGAATGAGAACTATCGAGAGATATTGATCATGCAGTACTTCGGCAACATGCAGTTGAAAGATGTCGCTGCCGTGTTAGGCATCACACATGGTAATGCCAGGGCCTTGGCCCACAGGGCAAGGAGCAAGCTAAAAGAATTAATGGAGGAAAACCAGCCATGACATATCGTGAAAAACTTGAGCTGTACAGCCAGGGGAAGCTCGATGAACAACAGACAAAAGAAATAGAGAGAGAACTGGAAAAGCAGGAAGCGCTGGCCGACTATCTCTTCGAACACCAGGCGCCGCCGGGAATGGATGATCTGTTCGACGGAACGTCTCCTTTTGGTATCGATAAAGAGCAAGAGGCATCTGAGGTAAACGAAGAAACAGAAGATGAGTCGGCTGCAATTGCAAAGCAGATTAACAGTTCCATCAGAAGAGCCTTCATCAAAACCGGCGTGATCGCAACGATAATCGCCGTTATTCTCACCCTGTTTATCGTGTTTGCGCTGCCACATATCGTTTCGGCGTTTTACTATAACCCATCCCAAAGTATAGGCACAGATAGTAATGGAGTTAAGGTTGAGCAGTTTGAACGGGATATGAGTGTATATTCAGAAATGTTTATGCCAGAACTGGGACCACAGATAAGCGTCGGTACTGAGAATTATGGGTATGGGAATTATAGTTATTATCTCGATGCTCGTTTTGAAGTTGGATCAGATAACGAATACGAAGTAGTGAAACATGTTTATACTGGAAACATTAAAAGAAATAGCGTGGTATGCTACAACTATGAAGAATTGGAATCCTTCAACAAACAGGAAAGTTATATTACTGGGGATGCCAATTCAGTATCAAGAGAGCTGGATAGAATGAACGAGACCGATTTGTATTATGCATACGTAACTCTTGATCGTGATGTGCCATATGAAGAATTTTACGCGGATTATGTAGGAAATGATGTGTACGGAACAAATGGGAGTTGGGTATGGTGCGGTGTCAGGGTTTCTGACGATGAAAAAATCAATGGCTATTATAATGAAGGATTTTTTGCAACAGCGTGCCAGAATCGTTCAAGCTGTGAATACGATGTGACTAAATACCCAAATCTGATATGGCAGGAAGGAAGTGAAGATATTGATACCGAGCAAAAGGCAATAACACATTTCAAAAGCATGATTCGATATCTTACAGATAATGAGAAGTTTGCAAGTCTTGATAACCATTTGAATATAATGCATGATTTATGGAGTATTGATGAAACAGAGAAATACATATCTAATAATGGCATAAATGTTTATGGTTTCATATATGTTTCGAACAAAAAACATATTGTAAATGTATCAAAAGATAACAATATTATTCAAGTAGCAGTAAAGAATGCGTTTTAAGCAAGGATTAATATGATGAAGTCACAAACAATAAAAATAATGAACAACTCACTCATTATAGTCATAATTTCGGTTTTTTTGGTTGGAGCTAGTTGTTTTGGATATGCATATGGTAAAGGGAACACAACAGATATCACGGCGCCTACAATTGATGCATTGGTTATAAGAAACGCAGACAATATTGACGCGCAGGGAGAAATGACTATTGAGATAGATATCACAGAAGACGAATCAGGTTTAGGTCAAATATCACTCCAATTTGTGAATGAATTAGGCCATGTTGCAACAATAAAATATGAAACATTTGATGCCCCATTGTTTTCTGGAAGCTATGTAATAAAAATACCTATTGAGAATCGATTAGCAAACGGAGAGTATACGTTGACTACCGTTGATGTCATAGACATTAATGAGAATCCTCGCCTTTGTGAGATAGAAGGTGAAACTATTAACGTAGTTAATTCGACACTAGATGGAATACCACCTGTGATTAATAGTATTTCCATCCTCAATCCAGAGGAGGTTGATGCAGGGGAAGATTTGGTGATAGACATTGATTTTACAGAAGAAAATGGAATTAATGAAATATTGTTGATCTTTGTGCGTAAGGAGGGTCATGGAACAACGATAAGACAACCAATAGATCCACCACTCACTACAGGGAGGTATACAATTGCCATCCCCCTTAATAACGAGTTTGAAAACGGCAACTATTCCCTACAGAGCGTTTCAGTTTTTGATGGTAATTCCTACGGACAATTTTTCAACAATTCTGAAGATGAGTATGTAATCAACGTTATTAATTCAACCGCTGATGCAACATATCCGGTTATTAATAGCATAGAGTTACAAACTCACAGCATTACACTTCCGGGTGTGTTACATATTAAGGTGGATTTTGAGGAGACTGATAACCCATATTGGATAGGGTTTTCTTTTCGCAATGAGGAGGGACATGAAATAGGCTTCATGAAGGAGTTGTCCTCTATAGAATCAGGGCAGCACACATTTGATTTTCTAATAAACCCTTTTGAAGAATCGGGTACTTATTCCTTATTATCGGCGGCAATTGAAGACAAAATGGGTAATCATACGGTTTATTGCCTAAATAAAGAAGATTTTGAAGGCATTTCTGCTCAACATTTTATGGATTTAAGCACGATTTGTGAGAATCGGGAATTAATTTTAAAGAGTGCATTTGAAGTGTCGTTCTATAAATCAAGCGGGGCCATTTCATCATTATTAGAAAGCATTAATAATGCAGAGGAGGGTAGTGTTGGTATTATTGACTGCAGAACAAACACAATCATACCAAAAGAAGTTTTTGAAGCAATTGCTGGGAAAAACATTACTCTAGTTTTTCAGGATGAGGATATCCAATGGGTTTTCGAAGGCCTAAAAGTAAAAAAAGAGAAATGTAAAGACATTGATTTGGCGACAAACATACATGGAGAAAACGGCAAGAATCTGGGATATGTTGATGATAGTGAAGTCCTGGTAATTGACTTCATGGACAACGGAGAATTACCAGGAGAGGCGACAGTAAGAATCAGCGATGCTTTTATTTCAGCGAAATATATGGGTGGCACTAAGCACCTGATGTTGTCTTATGTTGATGGAAATTGTATCACTGTTGAAGATACAAACGTAATAATAGAAGAAGATGAAGCAGCCGTTCTCAAAATAACACATAATTCTAGATATATATTATCAAGTGGGCCGCTTTCGATTGATGATGCAAAGGTGTCTGTTTCAAATTGTATATATAACGGAGATTGGCTGAATCCATCTGTAACAGTAACACTTAATGGCAAAAAACTGGATTCAAAGTACTACACGAAGAAATATGATAATAATAAGAATGTTGGAACAGCGACGGTAAAAGTGAGTGGCAGAGAATCTTTCGGCTACAAGGGAGAGGCATCGGGAACATTTCACATCAACCCGAAAAAAGCAGTCATTTCCAAGGTGTCTGTTGGACAGAAGAAAATCATTGTGGCGATGAGCACAAAACCGTCCGCAACAGGTGGAACAACCTATAAGATCGAGTACAGAGTTGCAGGGCAGGGAAGTTGGAAGTCAACGACAACAACCAGCAATACAAGGACGATACAAAAGCTGCAAGCGGGAAAGAAATATCAAGTAAGAGTCAAAGCGTATAAGGGCGCAAGAGTGGGTGCCGTCAGCGCAACTAAGACTTCCGCCAAAGTCCTCAGTCCTCCGAAGGTCAAAAAAGCAAACCCAATAACTGTCACTACAACGACCAAAAAAGTTAAGGCATCAAAAGTTAAAAAGGCAGCGCAGACGGTAAAAGCAATCACCGTAAGCAAGGCGAAAGGAACGGTAACCTATTCAAAGGTCAGCGGAGCTAAAAAACTAACAGTCAACAAGAAGACAGGGAAGATAACCGTAAAGAAAAAAACAAAGAAGGGGACTTATAAAATAAAAGTAAAAGTGAAAGCTGCCGGAACAGCTAATTACGCAGCGAAGACAAAAACTGTCCAAGTAAAGATCAGAGTGAAGTGATTGTTAAAAAACTTTTTCTTCATCAACCAGAAAAAATGTGTAACATTATTCGATTTGAAGTGTTATAAGAGTAGGACTTCATAGAAGGATCAGTTTTACAGGAGGAAAGAATGAAAAGGAACAAATTGTTGAGCTGGATACTGTCACTGGTCATGGCGCTTACTGTTTTTTGCATTCCGACAGGTGGAGCTTATGCAGAGGAAAATGAAGAAGATGAATTGGGCCTTTCTGTCAATGTGCAGGATAGTGAGGTTTTTCTTGAAGATGAGGTAGAATACAGTGCGATTCTGAAGGGTACAGACAAAGCCTTCAGCAAACAAATCACTTTGAAGAAAAAGAACGAAGACGGAACCTGGAAACCGTATTGGGGCATATCTAAGTTGATATGGCATAACGCTGACCCTTCTGTTGCCGGTTTATCGCTGCAGGTACCAGGTTATGAGAGTTATATCACATATGATGAAGAAACAGTGATGTATGATAGTGGATATAATGGGTATGGCACAACGGGTGTCTGTCCTTTCCTCAGGCTTGTTCCAAAGAAAGCCGGGGATGTGCATTTGAGTGCGGAGATATTCGAAGAGAATGAAGAAGGAGAAGAAAGTGTTGAACCTAAAACTCTTGACCTGACGATTCATATTTCAGATGAGGATGTAATACATTACTGTTTTGCAAAATGCGTTTTTCATGAAGACACAGGGGAGATAGAATATATCCCGCTCGGGACAGAAATCAACTATGAAGAAGAAAGTGAAAATGGCGAACGTGGAGTAGAACTTACTGTTTTTCATGATAGATATGGCAGTTGGCAGATTTTTAAGAATATCA
Source organism: Bacillota bacterium (assembly GCA_017431785.1). Lineage (GTDB taxonomy): Bacteria > Bacillota > Clostridia > Peptostreptococcales > Anaerovoracaceae > Lentihominibacter. The sequence goes on from JAFRKJ010000091.1 coordinate 57,783, forward strand.
CCAAATTAGTTTGGCATAACGACAACCCTGAGGTTGCAACTTTAGCCTATGATGGAGATGATGGAAGTATTGAGTCATCTGAGCAAACGGTTATTCCGACAGCTCATGGTGACGGAACGATACCTTCGTCAGTAAGAATTCGGCCCCAAAATGGTGGAACTGTAACTCTGAGCGTGGATGTATATGGCGCATATAATCTTGAATGGGATCACGAGTGTCTTATGGCTACAGTACCTATCAAGATAACGATACCACAAATAGCTGCAGATAGGATTAAATTCAGCGAGTACTTGAATAACGACCGGCGTGGCTACATCACCAATGCAGATTATGATACACAGACGGTGATAGGCGAGTTTCGTACAGCGAATGATTACTATGCTGGCGGGTACGATGGTACTGCCTACAAAGTTACCAATACTGATATTAAAAACATGGTCGTTACAGTAAAAGTGGGTAATAATACTTATACAACGAAACCATACTATGTCAGTGATCCTGGCGCTTACAGGTACAAAGTCAAATTTGCAAAAGTTGCTGCCGGAACAGCAGTAACCGTAACTTACAAGATGGGGGCATACAGCAGAACAGAAAAAAATAAAGTGAAGAAAAAAGTGACGCCAACGGTCATATACAAGAATCAAGTCTATAACGGTAAGTTCCTCAAGCCAAAAGTCACCGTTAAAGTAGGGAATACGACGTTGAAACAAGGCACAGATTACCATCGTGAAGGTGTAGGAAAAAAGAACGTTGGCAAAAACAGCTTTGAACTATTTGCCAATGTCCAGGATTCTCCGAACGGCAAATATAGCTTTTACGTAGTGAAAAGCTACAATGTCAATCCTATCGGAACTTCACTCAAGTCGCTGACAAAGGCAAAGAAAGCGATTACAGTCAAGTGGAATAAGCAGGCAACCAAGATGTCAACTTCAAGAATCACCGGATATCAGATTCAGCTGGCGACCAACAGCGGGTTTACAAAGAACAAAAAGCTGGTAACGGTCAAGGGATATGCAACGGTTTCTAAGAAAGTTAAAAAGCTTAAGAGAAAGAAAAGATACTATGTACGAATCAGAACATACAAGATCGTAGGCGGAACGAAATACTACTCCACATGGTCAAAATCCATGAATGTTAAGACAAAGTAAGATGCCATATAGCACGGCAAAAGGGCAGTCGCAATAGACTGCCCTTTACCTTTTATGGTATAATTTCCTATCAGTTTAAATCATTCCACGAACGTCAAAGGGTGATCGGCATGAAGCATTTCGGGCGCAGACTTCCTGCGGTCCTTTTGGGATTCATTCTCATAGCGATGATGGTTCTGGCGGTGCCGGCGGAGGTGTTCGCAGAAGATTACGGTTCTTCTGTGCCGACGCGGGTCACCAAGTATTTTAATGTGGACGTTCAGGTCAATGAAAACAACAGCTACGAGTTTACGGAGACCGTGGGGACCGTCTTCAACACGGAAGGGCACGGGATCTACCGGAACGTGCCGACGACTTTCGACGGCATCAGTGAGAAGGTCGACTCCGGCTGGTGTGCGACCGATCCTGTAGAGATCTATGAAGAAAACGGATACTACGTGATGCAGATGGGATCCGGCTCAAGTTATATCTACGGTGACCATGAGTTCAAATACGGATATAGAATGGCCTTCAGAGATGACAGGGACGATTCAGGCGACTATATGTATATAGATGTACTTCCGACTGATTGGCAGACCCCGATTGAATCTTCCGAGATCACTGTCACAATGCCGAAGGATATCGAAGAAGACTGGACGACTGTATATATTGGAAAATACGGTTCCGAGTACGATGATACAACGGATTCCTGGGAACTGGAAGGAAACAGGACGATCAGAATCAAGGCAGAGGATCTGGATAAGGGCGTGGGAATCACGGTTCTGACGAAGCTTCCGGAAGGTTACTGGGTCGGCGAGGATGACGGTAATGGGACCAGAACGACAGCAACGGCCCTGCCGGCGATTCTGGCGCTTTTGCTTGGGGCTCTTTGGACGAGGTTCGGCAGGAGACAGCACATCGTGGAAACAATCGAGTTCCGTCCGCCGGAAGGGGTTACCCCTGCGGAGATCGGTCTCATTATCGACGGAGTTCTGGACAAGAAGGACATGGTATCCATGTTCGTCTACTTCGCCCACAAAGGCTACATGACAATTGAAGAAGAAAAGAAGAAAAGATTCATCTTCACGAAGCTGAAGGACATAGACGATAGCGAGAAAGAATTCGCAAAGATGCTCTTCAATGGGCTTTTTGAAGATGGAGATGTCATATATACGAAGAATATGGGAGAAGACTTCGCATACAGCTACCGCGCTGCATGCGACACGCTGGAAGCACAATTCGGCGATGTGATTCCGACTTCGACGAAAGTTCTGCAGAGACTCAGCGGCCTCGCAATGATTATTCTCGCAGTTGCAGTTCCGATTATGGGAATTGGCTATATGCTGCGGCCGGATGGATATGTCTTCGGTTCGATCATCACCGCGTTCATTGCGATGTTCATGACGGGACGGCTGAGAAACAGCTACCGGAACAGAATGTCCGGGAAAAAGACGGGATCGAGGGTTTACCGGATCATACTCTGGGCAATCGATGCAGCGGCTCTTCTGGTGACAGCGGTCGGCGTCGGCAGTGCTTTTGAGAGCGTTATCGTAGGCGCGATATACTTCATCGGGTTCGGCGCGAGCCAGTTCTTCAATGTGTACTGCGGCAGACTTTCGGATAGTGCGGCCGGAATCATGGGCAAAGTGTTGGGCTTGCGAACCTTTATCAAGACGGCAGAGGTCGACCGGATCGAAGCCCTTGTCGAGGAAGATCCGGAATACTTCTACAGCATTCTGCCGTACGCCTATGTTATGGGGCTGACGAACAAGTGGATCAAGAAGTTCGAGAACATAAATGTGATGGCGCCTGACTGGTATCATACCTATAACACGACCGGAACATATATGCCGATATTCTACATGAACGACTCAATGAGCGGCATGACGAGCGCAGTCACGACATCGATTGCGCCGCATCTTCCGGCGGGAACGTTTAGTGGAAGCGATATCGGCGGCGGCTTCTCCGGCGGTGGTTTCTCCGGTGGAGGCGGTGGATTCTCCGGCGGCGGAG
>JAFRKJ010000092.1 GCA_017431785.1 Bacillota bacterium
AAGTGGCTTTTGCGAAAGGTTATGAGCCCGTCATCACGCATACGGCAAAGCTCTTTGGAAAGTGCTGTCCGGTCAAGATTCAGATAGTCCGCCATATGCTGACGGTCAAAGGGAATGTCAAACTCAGTCCGGTGCGTTTTCATGGCAATACTGTTCAGGTAAGCACAGACTCTGCCGCGGGCGGATTTCGGAGATGTATGAAAACTGCGCTGGGACAGTATCATATTCTTATGGATAGAAATAAACATAAGATTTCCAAGCAGCTTGATCAGCCAGGATGGGGCGGTATTCTTCAGCCCCTGCAGACGGGACATATCAAACAGCGCGACAGTTGTCTGCTCATTGGCGCGCACATCCACATAGGAGGGCTCCTCCGGCATGATTGCAAAGACCTCTGCATAGTATTCGCCGGCGGCAATATGACTGATGATGGTTCTGTTTCCCCAGACATCGTTGCTTTCGATCATTGCGCTCCCAGAAAGGATCAATCCAAGGTCATTCGTGACATCACCCGCCATTAGGAGCAGCTCATCCTTTTGATACTGCTTTTGCCTTATATGCAGCGCGCGGAGAGCATCCTGCAGTTCTTCTTCTGTGAGATCCGTAAACAATGCGGATCTTTTTATTATGTTCAGATCGTTATACTTCATTATTTCAAAAAAGATCAATTCCGTGGTTCAGGCAACGTAATTGCTGCTCTCATTATATTATCCTTACCTCAGAAAGACAAGAGAAAACAGAAACGCGGTAATGGATGCTATAGATGTGTGCCCGGTATCGGCGATGCGTGAGGAGGAATAACAATGATCAGAAAGATAATCCACATAGATGAAGAAAAATGCAACGGCTGCGGCCTTTGCGCAGAGGCCTGTCATGAAGGTGCCATTGATATGGTAGACGGCAAGGCAAAGCTCGTGAGAGAAAACTTCTGCGACGGATTCGGCGACTGCCTGCCGGCGTGTCCAACGGGAGCAATCACATTTGAGGAACGGGAAGCGCCGGAATACGATGAGGCGGCAGTTAAGGAAAGTCAGAGAAAAAACATGGAGGAAAAAATGGGATACGATTTACATGCGGGCGGTTGTCCGGGATCAAGACTGATGCAGTTTGATAAAGCAAAAGAAGAGAATCCATCGGAACAGACACAGACAAATGTCAAGCCGATCTCAAGACTTGCACAGTGGCCATGTCAGATCAAGCTGGTTCCGACCCAGGCGCCGTTCTTTGATGGAGCCAGGCTCCTGATTGCAGCAGACTGCACGGCCTACGCCTACGCAAACATGCATGAGGAGTTCATGAAGGGCAAAGTCACCATCATCGGCTGCCCAAAGCTGGATGATATCGACTACACGGAGAAACTAACGGACATCATCAAAAACAACGACATCAAGAGCGTAACGATCGTGCGCATGGAAGTTCCGTGCTGCGGCGGTCTGCAGAGAGCGGCAGAGAACGCTCTGAAAGCCAGCGGCAAGTTCATCCCATGGCAGGTCGTCACGATTTCAAGAGACGGCAGAGTGCTGGACTGAGAGGTTTCGAACGATGAGAAGAAGCGACAGAGAAATAAAAGACAAACAGTAAATCCTGAATGTCATGAGGAAATGCGATGTTTGCAGGCTGGCTTTTCATGACGGGGACTATCCGTATATCGTCCCGCTTAATTTCGGACTGGCGGTCAATGGAGATACGGTGGAACTGATTTTCCACAGCGCTTTGGAAGGGCATAAGGTCGACCTCATGAGGAGGAATAACCGGGCATCATTTGAAATGGACTGCAATCATCAACTGCAGTACTTCGAAGCGAAGGGCTACTGTACCTTTGCATACGAGAGCGTCATAGGGCATGGACAGATCAGCATCCTGGAAGATTCCGAAAAAGAAGATGCGTTGAAAACGATTATAGAGCAGTATCACCCCGGCGAGAACGCTTATTTCAATGCAGCGGCGATACCGCGCACGCTCGTATTCAAACTGGTCGTTGAGGAAATGACCAGCAAGAGAAAAGAACTCAAACAGATTGAACGTTCCTGAATAGCACAGAAAATGGCGATAAGTGCAGATGAATATACATGACCAGTGGTCTGATGATCGCTGGTTTTTGTTTTGTCAAAAAACAGGAAAGAATGGAGGTGAGGTAAACCGTGATCACTAGACGAAATGAGAGAGGAGGTCTGCTGACATGTCGGATTCGTGGGTCGTGCAGAATCTTAACAATGCGCTGAATACGTGGAATGAGAAACTGGCGGAAGTATGGGAGCTTCTGCTGATGTCGCCCCAGAGTTTCAAGGGCGGCGGTATATGGAAGGTGATACTCCAGATCAACGGAGCAGTACAGGCGATCGGGCTTGCGCTGCTCGTTTTGTTTTTTCTGGTGGGTGTGGTGAAGACGACGGCGAGTCTGACGGAGATCAAGCGCCCGGAGCATGCGCTGAAGCTGTTCCTGCGCTTTTGCATCGCCAAGGGTGTTGTGACCTACGGGCTGGAACTGATGCTGGCGTTGTTCACTATTGCCCAGGGTGTGATGACCACCATGATGAAGGCGTCGGGAGTGGCAAAGATAGGGAAGGCGACGTTGCCGGACAAGATGGTGAAGGCTATCGAGGACTGCGGATTTTTTGAAAGCATCCCGCTGTGGGCAGTCACGCTGATCGGCAGTCTGTTCATTACCGTGCTGTCTTTCATCATCATCCTGACCGTGTACGGCCGCTTCTTCAAGCTGTATATGTACACCGCACTCTCACCGATCCCGCTGGCGTCCTTTGCAGGGCAGCCGTCCCAGAGTATCGGCATCGGCTTTCTCAAAAGCTACGCGGCGGTCTGCATGGAAGGCGCGGTCATCATCCTGGCGTGCATCATCTTCACGAAGTTTGCAGGCAGCCCGCCTGCCGTGGACGGAGATGCGGCCCCGGCCGCCATGGTGTGGAAGTACGTCGGTGAGCTGGTGTTCAACATGCTGGTGCTGGTAGGCGCGGTCAAGATGAGCGACAGGATCTCCAGAGAACTGCTGGGACTTGGATAAGAATACAGGAGGTAGAGAATTGACAGACAGAATCGTTACTAAAAACAGTCCGCACCGCTGCGCCCAGCTGCGCAGGCTTGGTGCGTATATCGCAATGATGAAGAAAGAGAGGGAAAAGCATGACAAGAGATGAGTTTATCAGCCGTGTAAGGAAAGAACTGATGGAGATGCTCCCGGAGGAGCTGACAAAAGGCATGGAGATCCAGGAGATTACGGTCACAAAGTCCAATGACCAGAAGCACCACGGTCTGACCTTCAGGAAGGAGACCAGTGAGGCGGCCCCGACGATCTACCTGGACGACGCCTACGCCAGATTCACACAGGGCGAAGACCTGCATACGCTTACGGCGGAGCTGAAGGACGCCTATATTGGCAGCCTCGGCATGCAGGAGTCGCAGAAGATCGACTTTGATTATGACAAGATCAAAGACAAACTGACGGTAAGGCTTTTGGAGATCAAGCGCAACCGTGACTTTCTGTCGGACACGCCGTATATGACGGTCGGGCACGGCCTTGCCATGGTCTGCGACATCAAGATGAGGGACGGAGATGAGGGCTCCTGGAGAGCGACCGTGACCCAGAGCATGCTGGAAAGCCAGCACTATGATAAGCGGGAGCTCTTCATGGCTGCCATGGACAACGCCCAGCTGATCGATCCGCCGATCCTGGTGGATATGAGCCAGGCGCTCTTTACCCATGAAGGCGAAAACCTTATGAAGAGAGATGAGCCTCTTGCGCCGGAGGATGTGGGGAGCATGTATATCCTGAGCAATGCAGGCGGCATGCTGGGTTCTGCTGCGCTCTTTTACCCGGATACCAGAGAGCAGATCGCCCAGGTACTGGGGGAAAGCTACACCGTGCTCCCGTCTTCGCAGCATGAGGTGCTGATCATCCCGGACTCCGCCGGTATCCCAAGGGAGGATCTTGCCGGCATGGTGAAACAGGCCAATGAGTCTGTGGTTGAGGCAAAGGACGTGCTTTCGGACAACATCTTTCACTACGACAGGGATGAGAAGAAGTTCGAACTTGCCACCCCGCAGGCGGAGAAAGGATCCAGAGTAGCGGAGCCGGGGAGGAGCTAAGCCATGGAAGTGAAGATCAATAAGGAGATCCGTGACTACACGGAATCGATGTTCTTCGGACTGTCACTGCGGCAGTTCGTTTTTTCTGTGCTGGCATGCCTCATCGCCGTAGGTGTGTATCTTGGTCTCAGGCCCGTTCTGGGCCTTGAGATCACCAGCTGGGTCTGTATCCTGGCCGCCTTTCCCTTCGCGGTGATCGGGTTTCTGAGGTATAACGGAATGACAGCGGAGAAGTTCCTCCTGGCGTGGTTTCGCTCCACCTTTCTGATCCCGAAAGTGCTGACCTTCGGCAACACCAACGTGTATTACCGGCTTTTGCAGGAACCGAAACAGAAGAAGCGGACGCCGTTTCACAGGCGGGGAGGCAGGAGAAAAAGGAACAGGAGCCAGGAACGGACAAATAAAAATGGAGCAGCGTGATGCTGCTCCGCATACATTGTAAGTGATCTTTATTCTGTACGTCTCATCAGACGAGTGAGAAGAACCAGGATCTGTAGTTTGCGTTCACGGAAGCCTGCTCTCCCAGCAGTGCGTCTGTGATGTGCGCGTTTTCACCTGCACCTGCGGACCGGATCGTCATTTCGGATACAGCACGGAGGGTATCGCGATCGACTCCCGGAACTGTTGACATTGCGAATCTGCATCTGTTCATCATGTTTGTGTTGTTTCTCATCGTTCTTACCTCCTTGTATTTTTTGCTTTTGGATCAGCTGTTGTTTCTTTCTGATTGTATGTTAGCACATCGCAGGCGAAAAGAAAAACGGGTGGTTCTAATCAATAAACAAAAGAAAACTTATCGCAAGTGTACATTACAAATGAAAGGAGAAATGTACGCTTATGATAAGAACACTCACAAATATCCTCAGGCAGGATAAGGAAGCCTTCGTCATCCCGCGGAAAGTGCAGGACATGATCCCGATCCAGACCATCTGGCCTGACGGGATCTTTTTGAATGGTAAAAACAAGTTCAGCAAGATGTACCGCTTTACGGATATCAACTACGCCGTGGCTTCCCGTGATGACAAGGAGGGGATGTTCCTGGAGTACTCGGAGCTTCTGAACTCGCTGGATTCCGGAAGCACCACGAAGATCACCATCAACAACCGCAGGCTGAACCGGCTGGACTTCGAGGAGCAGATCCTGATCCCGATGAAGAATGACGGCCTGAATGAGTACAGGGAGGAGTACAACCAGATGCTGCTGGACAAAGCCACCGGCAGCAATGCCATCATCCAGGACAAGTACGTGACGATTTCCGTCGTCCGAAAGTCCATTGAAGATGCCCGCATCTACTTTGCGAGGGTGGGCGCGGATCTGGTGGCGCACTTCGCGAGGCTCGGTTCCATGTGTACGGAGATCACGGCCGTGGAGCGCCTGCGAATCATCCATGACTTCATGCGGACCGGGGAAGAGACAAGCTTCTACTTTGACCTTAGGGATCATATGAAGAAAGGGCATGACTTCCGGGACTATATCTGCCCGGATATCTACGAGAACCACAGCGATTATTTCAGGATCGGAAACCGGTTTGGCCGCGTCCTGCTTTTGCGCGATTACGCCGCGTATATCCGGGACGACATGATCGCGGAGATCACGGATATCAACCGGAACCTGATGCTGTCGGTGGACGTGATCCCGATCCCGACCGATGAGGCGGTGAAGTTCGTCGAGCAAAGGCTTCTGGGCGTGGAGACGAACGCCGCCAACTGGCAGAGACGACAGAACATGAATAATAACTTTTCTGCAGTTTTACCCTACGATATTGAGCAGCAGCGTAAAGAGACCAGAGATTTTCTGGAGGATCTGACCACCAGAGATCAGCGCATGATGTTCGCCGTCATGACGCTGGTGCACACGGCAGATACCAAGGAGCAGCTGGATAACGATACCGAGGAGATCATGACCATCGTCAGGAAGAAGCTGTGCCAGATGAGTATCCTGAAACAGCAGCAGCTGGACGGCCTGAAGACCACGCTGCCCTATGGCACGAGAAAGATCGACGCTTTTCGCACGCTGACTACGGAGTCACTGGCGGTCCTCATGCCGTTCAGGGTACAGGAGGTCTATGACCGTCACGGCATCTATTACGGGCAGAACGTCATCAGCAAAAACATGATGATTGCGGACAGGAGGAGACTGCTGAACGGCAATTCCTTCATCCTGGGCGTGTCCGGGTCCGGCAAGTCGTTCACGGCAAAAAATGAGATCACCAATCTGATCCTGGGAACAGACGCGGACATCATCATCGTGGATCCGGAGCGTGAGTACGCGCCGCTGATCCGGGCGCTGGGCGGTTCGGTCATCGAGATCTCCGCGACCTCATCCAACCATATCAATGCCATGGATATGAACCGGGAATACGGCGAGACGGACCCGATCATCGAGAAGTCGCAGTTCCTGCAGAGCCTTTGCGAGCAGATCATTGCCGGTCACAGGTTCGCAAAAGGCCAGCAGTCCATCATCGACCGCTGTACGGAGAACGTCTACAGGTTCTATCAGCAGGGCAATTATCAGGGGACTCCGCCGACGCTGCAGGACTTCCGTGAAGAACTGCTGAAACAGCCGGAACCGGAGGCAAAGTCCCTGGCTCTGGAACTGGAACTCTTCACCAGAGGATCACTGAACACCTTCGCCAAACAGACCAACGTGAATACAAACAACCGCCTGATCTGCTATGACATCCTGGAACTGGGCGAGCAACTGAGAGCCATCGGTATGCTGGTCATTCTTGACTCTATCCTGAACAGAATCACGCAGAACAGGCAGAAGGGTAAGCAGACCTTCGTATTCATCGATGAGATCTATCTGCTGTTTATGCATGAGTACTCAGCGCAGTTTCTGTTCAAGCTTTGGAAGAGAGTCAGAAAGTACGGCGCCTTCTGTACCGGTATCACGCAGAACGTGCTGGATCTGCTGCAGTCTCATACTGCCAGGACCATGCTGTCCAACTCGGAGTTTATCGTCATGCTCAATCAGGCAGCGACGGACCGGATCGAACTGGCCAAGCTCCTGAATATCTCAGACCGGCAGCTATCGTATATCACCAACGTGGACGCCGGGCACGGCCTGATCAAGGTCGGATCGTCACTGGTGCCCTTCGAGAACAACTTCCCGAAGGATACGAAACTCTATCAGCTCATGACGAGCAAGCCTGGGGAAGGATTCTTCCAGCAGAATTTGAAGTCTGAAACAAAGCCTGTGATGACGAAGAAAGAACAGGCGATTCTGGAAAAGATCCGGGAGATTGCCAGATCGCCGGAAGAGTACGAGAAACTCGTGGATAAGTATCTGAAACCGGCAGAAGGGTAGACAAAAAAGAGAAGAAAGCCAAAATCGAGACCGGCTTTCTTCTCATACATTCATGGTAAACAAATGTGTGTCGTTTTATCACTATGGCAAATCGATTACATTAACGGTGTAATCAAGGGCCTCAATATAACGGATCAGATCGTCAGTATTAAGGAATATGGTTTTCTCGTTGGTGTTCGGATGAAAACTCATGCGCTCTTCAGTAATAATCTCACGATCGATGAAAACATTAATGTCATGATCGGCATTGTTGAGCAGCCCGAAGGGAGAAACCACACCCGGCGGGAGCATCATTTTTTCATAGAGAGTATTTTCAGATGCCATCTTGACGCCTTTCATCTCTACCAGTTCACTGAAGGCCTTCATATCAAGGCGTTTTTTGTCATCCATAATGACGAGAAAAAAGTTCCGCTTCTTTTTATCTGTAAGGAACATTGTCTTAGTCCTTACGCCTTCGATTCCTTCAATAAAGTTGTCGGCCTGCTCGGTTGTCAGGGCAGGTTCATGCTCCACGAGCTGAAACGGGATCTCTAATGCGTTGAGTTTATCTTCCACAAGCTGGTTTAAAGACATAGGGCACCTCCGTTTTTTGAATGTTACTGAAAAAATATAAGAGGGTGCCAGATGGTGCAGCACCCTCATAAGATCCTCTTACAGAGGAATTGTTATGGGCCTGTTTTATTTTATGCTGTTGATTGCGGTAGCGTTTTCGTTGATAATGTCATGAACCATAGAATCAATCATGTTCTCATCAATTCCATCGGTTCTCATGCTCATTCTGAGAACAGAGGCTTTTGTTTCATAATCTGTATCCAGTACCCTGTTCATGACCGAACGATATTTGTTCATAAGCTGGTTGGTATTATATGCTCTTTTCATTTTGCACCTCCATTTTCATCTTTGTTGGTATCAGCTTTTAAGAGAAGGTGTCTTCCGGAAGTTTATCTCTTTTCTGATTTGATGATACAGCAAAATCAAAGTTAAGTAAAACTGGAATAACAAAACAATAAAGCAAAGTAAACTTTACACCCAACAATCTATACATTTGAAACCGACAGACCAAACAGACATTGGAGGCAGCACCGCTGCCTCCGGATACATGGACTTAATATGTCGAAGGCAGAGCTTTTGCCCACTTGAACAGCATATCCATTACTTCTACAATCTCCCAGCTCAAATCATCAGGGAAGCATGAGACATACTGATACTGCATGTGGCCGTCCTCTGCCCAGAACCATCCTGTGGGCAGTTCTTCCGGTGTGATCATCCCGAATTCGAATTGAATATATGCGCTGTCGAAACCTTCTCTCACATGACCGCTGCAGCTCCAGGCCGTTCTGTAGCCTTTCAGGTTCAGGATCTATATCGTCGGAGCAATAAGATCATCAATCTGTACTCCATGCTTCATAGGTTCAGCCGAAAGTTCAAAGGTCTCTTCATCCATATACATAACGGTACCTCCCACCAAGCACAGAATACATAGAAAGAGCTTAAAAAGCAACTGCTGTTGGATGTCAGAAGTATCAGGCGAAGGAGGTGCAGGTATGGCGGATATAAAGACAAGGCAGAGCAAAAAGGGGACGATCAGAACCATTGACCGTGCCTCCGCGATGACATCGCATGTCAAGGATGTGCATGCTTGGACGAAAGAGGAGATGCTGCACTCCAGAGAGCAAAGCAGGGAGCAGGCATCCTCTCAGGCATCGGATCAAATGGGACGAGGTGCAGAGCGCGGCGTGAGGAAAGCTGCGACTTACAGTACAGATGCTGCAAAGGCAGGATACCGCGCTATCAGATCCAAAGAAAGCATCCTGCAAAGAAGAGCGGAACAGAAGATGGCAGGGGAAGAGGTGGCACATGAAACCTCAGCGATCCGTACAAGGGAGGTCGTCCTGCGATCCCAGCGCATCCGGAGCAAAGGTCGTCCTGCTTTTGCTTCGAGAAGACAGCGGGTAGCAAGACCTGCAAGAGCAACGAGAATGCCGGCAAACGCGGGGCTCAGAATGGCGAAGAAGCAGTTTCAGATGCAGAGACAGACCCGGATGGCGGCGAGGATCTCCAGGAAAGCAGCAGGGAAGGCTTTGCAAAGCATCAAACTGCTTTTGGAAAGCACGAAACTGTTGATAGCATCGCTGGCTGCCGGAGGAAGCGTTGCCATTATCATCATCCTGATATTCGTGCTCTTTGGAGCGGCATTCTATACCTTTGGGGATGACAGCTCTGATAACTATATCGAGGTCAGTCCGGAGGTTGAGGCCTATACGCCGCTGATCAGCAGATATGCGCAGCAGTACGGTATTGGTGAGTATGTTGAGCTGATCAAAGCTGTCATGATGCAGGAATCCGGCGGCAGAGGCACCGATCCCATGCAGTGCTCCGAAAGCCCGTTCAACAAGAAATACTCCCATGCGCCGAACAGCATCAAGGATCCAGAGTATTCCATTAACTGCGGAGTGCATTATCTGGCGGACTGCCTGAAACAGGCACGGTGCAAAAGTCCAATCGACATGAATCACATCCGCTTGGCACTGCAAGGCTATAACTACGGAAACGGGTATATATCCTGGGCTATCAAGAAAGACGGCGGATATACCGTTGCCAACGCCATTACCTTTTCTGACATGCAGGCGAAGAAGCATGGCTGGAAGAGCTATGGAGACAAACAGTATCCAGCTCATGTGCTCAGATATTATCCGTACGGCAGCTATAACATCGGCGTAGGCAACACTGCCATTGTCAGGGTTGCTGAACAACAGCTCGGAAACCACGGCGGCAAGAAGTTCTGGAGCTGGTATGGATACAGCAACAGAGTAAGCTGGTGCGGATGTTTCGTCAGCTGGTGTGAGAACCAATGCGGGTATATCAAATCAGGGACCGTGCCGAAGTTCTCCTATGTACCGGATATCGTGGACTGGGCCAAGTCTCATCACCACTGGCAGAGCAGAAATTATAAGCCATCACCAGGAGATATCATAATTATTGACTGGTACGCCAATGGAACCAGAGATCATGTTGGACTGGTTGAACGATGCGATGGAAGGACTGTATATACCATTGAAGGGAACAGAAGTGATGCAGTCAGGCGTGGATCGTATAGGGTTGGGAGTGGGACGATATATGGTTATGTGGTGCCAAAGTATTGAAAGTTTTCAGATAAATTTTCAGATAAGTTTTCAGAAAGGGCTACGATATATGGGTGCGTGCCCCGATATTAGTGTGTTTGCATAGTTGCATAAGCGGTAACAGTATTCCATGTAAGACATGTAATGTCATTTCGCTGATGAAAGAAGGAATTATTATGGTATAATTTTTTTATCAAATATAATCAGGAAGGGAAAGTCTGAAAATGGAAGATAATACAAGACGGCTGGAACGTGAAGAACTGCACAGGGCTATATGGCAGATCGCCAATGATTTGCGCGGAAGCGTTGATGGATGGGATTTCAAGCAGTATGTTCTGGGAACACTTTTTTATCGATATATTTCTGAAAATCTAACAAACTATATCAATAAAGGGGAAAATGAAGCAGGAAATGATTCCTTTGATTACGCAAAATTGTCGGACTCCGAAGCAGAAATGGCACGCGATGATCTTATCAATGAGAAGGGGTTCTTTATTCTGCCAAGTCAGCTGTTTGAAAATGTCAGAAAGAATGCTCCCAACAATGAGAACCTGAATGAGACTCTTGAAAGCACCTTCAATGCAATTGAAAATTCCGCAAAGGGTACAGAGAGCGAAGATGACTTGGCCGGCCTCTTTGATGACTTTGATGTAAACAGCAATAAGCTGGGTGCAACGGTAGCCAAAAGAAATGATAAATTGACGAAGCTTCTTAATGGCGTAGCTGACATGAATCTTGGCGACGTCAAAAGCCAGAACATCGATGCCTTTGGCGACGCCTATGAATATCTCATGACAATGTATGCATCAAATGCTGGCAAGTCGGGAGGAGAGTTTTTTACACCAGCTGATGTTTCCGAATTGCTTACGATGCTGGGAACGGTGGGAAGAACAGAAGTTAATAAAGTATATGATCCAGCATGTGGGTCTGGTTCACTTCTTCTCAAGGCAGAGAAGATACTCGGCAAGAATGCTGTAAAGAACGGCTTCTATGGACAGGAAGTCAACATCACCACATACAACCTGTGCAGAATCAACATGTTCCTGCATGATGTTGGGTTCGATAAGTTTGATATCGCCTGTGAGGATACTTTGATCTCACCCCAGCATTGGGACGATGAGCCGTTTGATCTAATTGTTTCCAATCCTCCCTACTCCATCAAATGGGCGGGGAGTGACAATCCGCTGCTGATCAACGACCCAAGATTCTCACCGGCAGGTGTGCTTGCTCCAAAGAGCAAAGCAGATTTGGCCTTTATCATGCACAGCTTGTCTTGGCTGTCGGCCAGCGGAACCGCAGCAATCGTATGCTTCCCGGGGATCATGTACCGAGGCGGTGCAGAACAGAAGATCAGAAAATATCTGATCGACAATAACTATGTAGATTGTGTCATTCAGTTGCCGAGCAATTTGTTCTTCGGCACATCCATCGCCACCTGCATTATGGTGCTAAAAAAGAACAAAACAGATAACAACGTGCTGTTCATAGATGCTTCAGATGAATGCATTAAAGTTACCAATAACAATAAACTGACAGAAGAGAATAAACAGCACATCGTCGGCATTTTTACCGATAGAAGTGAGGAGGAGCATTTTTCACATTTGGCATCCTATGATGAGGTTACAGAAAACGACTATAACCTTTCTGTTTCGACCTATGTAGAGGCAAAGGACACCAGAGAAAAGATCGATATCGTAAAACTCAATGCTGAAATCAAAGAAATCGTGGCAAGAGAACAGGTGCTTCGCAACGAGATTGATAAGATTATCGAAGAAATCGAAGGAGGCCAGGCATGAGTAGACTTCAAGAACTGATCGACGAACTGTGCCCAGACGGAGTGGAGTATAAGAGAATAAAGGATGTCTACACGAGACTCAAAGGAACACCTATCACAGCGGGAAAAATGAAGGAAATCGACGATCCAAATGGGGAGATAAAGATATTCGCTGGTGGAAAGACGATTATTAACGCAAAAGAAAAGGATATTCCAAAAGCAAATATCACAAGAGTCCCAGCGGTATTAGTGCAATCAAGGGGTGTAATAGATTTCGTTTTCTACGAAGAACCTTTTACGTTTAAGAATGAAATGTGGGCGTATACTGCGAATGAAAGGATATCGGTGAAATATCTTTATTATGTCCTTAAGAATAACGTTAAGCATTTTCGCGATGCGGCATCGGGGATGGGTTCACTCCCGCAAATATCTCTTCCAGTGACCGAGGATTTCAAACTCCCTGTACCTCCTCTGGAGGTACAACGTGAAATCGTCCAGATTCTGGACAATTTCACGTTACTTACAGCCGAGCTTACAGCCGAGCTTACAGCCGAGCTTACAGCTCGGACCCAACAATATGAACATTACAGAAATAAGCTATTATCTTTTGATAATCATGTTGAGAGAATTGCTTTAGGTGAACTGTTTGAATTCAGAAATGGCCTTAGTAAGGGAAAAGATTATTTTGGGAAAGGGATACCGTTTATCCGATATACGGATGTATATAATCATAGAACATTGCACAAAGAAGATGTTACTGCACTTGTAGATTGCTCGCCTCAGGAAATGAAAAAACTAAAAGTATCACGAGGGGATGTTTTGTTTACAAGAACATCAGAGACAGCAGAAGATGTTGGATGGTCATCTGTAATGCTGGACGATATGGAGGAATGTGTTTTTAATGGTTTTACAATACGAGCAAAACCAAAGACGACAAAATTAATACCCGAATATTGTGGATACTGTTTTGCAACAGATGAGTTTCGTCATTATGTAACGAGCCATTGTGCATTTACAACAAGAGCGTCTTTAACAGGAAGCACAATTGCCAATTACGTACTTGCAGTACCATCTCCCGATGTGCAACAACGTATTGTGGATGTTTTGAATAACTTCGAATCAATCTGTTCTGATCTGAATATTAGTCTTCCAGCAGAGATCGAAGCACGCCAAAAGCAGTACGAATATTACAGAGATGTATTACTGACATTTGTTGAAACTGGCA
>JAFRKJ010000093.1 GCA_017431785.1 Bacillota bacterium
ATCGTCGAAACCATCGTCGACTGCAGGGAAGCTGAAGATTTCATCGTCGAGATGACCGAATGCATCAGCAACCTGGCTGTAGACGGACTTCATATCATCGGGGACATCTGGGACAGAGGCGCCGCACCGGACAAGATCATGGACTATCTGATGGATTTCCATGATGTGGATTTCCAGTGGGGCAACCACGATATCCTTTGGATGGGGGCCGCTACAGGAAGCTGGGCATGCATCACGAATGTGCTCAGAATCAATACGAAGTACAACAACTTCGACATGCTGGAGGTCGGCTACGGCATCAACCTCAGACCATTGGCAACCATGGCGGCAGAGGTGTATGCCGATGATCCGTGTAAATCATTCTGGCCGAAGACGATCGAGCGCAACAAGTACGACCCGGTCGACGATGAACTGGCGGCTAAGATGAACAAAGCGATCTCCATCTGCCAGTTCAAGGTGGAAGGGCAGAGAATCATGGCGCATCCTGAGTATCATCTTGAGCACAGACTTCTGCTCGATAAGATTGATTATGAGAAGGGAACCATCAAGCTGCCGCTTGGCGAATACGAACTGAATGATAAAAATTTCCCGACCATCGATCCGGCAGATCCGTACAAACTGACGCCGGAAGAGGAGGCAATGCTGGACGCTCTGGAGCCGGGCTTTACAAAGAACGACAAATTGCAGAAGCACATCAAATTCCTCTTTACCCACGGCGCTCTGTACAGGATCGTAAACGGCAACCTGCTGTATCACGGGAGCATCCCGATGAACAAGGACGGCAGCTTCAAAGATGTCGAAATCGACGGGCGTATTCTGAAAGGAAAAGCCTACATGGATTACCTTGACGAGCATGTGCGTCAGGCGTATTTCCATCCGAAAGATTATGAAATGCCGGGTTGGAACGGCGATATCATGTGGTATCTGTGGCTGTCGGCCAACAGTCCGCTCTTCGGCAAGGATCAGATGACCACGCTGGAGAGATGCCTGATCGATGACAAGAAGACCCATAAGGAGCACACCGTTCCGTATTACAAACTCATTGAGAGACAGGATGTCTGCGAGAACATTCTGAAGGAGTTCGGTCTGGATCCGGATGTATCTATCATCCTGAACGGACACGTTCCAGTCAAGATCAAGGACGGAGAAAGCCCGATCAAAGGCAACGGCAGGCTCTTCATCATCGACGGCGGAATGTCAAAAGCATACCAGAAGACGACGGGCATCGCTGGATACACATTCTTTATCAATTCACGGCATATGGCCTTGGCAGAGCATAAACCATACAGTCCGCTGCAGGAAGACGGAACGCAGGTATTCCACGCGCCGGTGATCAACGTCGTGCGGGAGATGGACAAACGGATGCTCGTAGTCGATACAGATCTGGGCGGGGAGCTTTTGAGAGAAAGAGAGGAACTCAGGGCTCTGGTCGAGGCTTACAGAGACGGTTCGCTGAAGGAAAGATAAAGTCAGCAAGATTATTTCAGCACGTTCATTAAAATAATATGCAATTCTGCAATAATAATGCATAAATCCCCCTTGTCAGATAGGGGGATTTGTGTTTTAATTACTACGGTATGATTTGTTATAAAAATAACAAATATGATAATAATTTAAGGAGGCAATAGAATGAACTTTTCACTGACGAAGGAACAAGAATTCGTAAGAAAAATGGTACGCGACTTTGCCGAAACTGAGGTAGAACCTCTTGCTGCAGACATCGATGCGGAACACAGATTCCCGGAAGAGACTGTAGAAAAGATGGCTCAGTACGGCTTACTCGGCGTTCCGTTCCCAACTGAGTATGGTGGAGCAGGCGGAGACCACATCTCCTATGCGATCACTGTTGAAGAGCTCTCAAAGAAGTGCGCATCAACAGGCGTTATCTGCTCAGCACACACTTCACTGTGCTGCTGGCCGATCTTCAACTGGGGAACAGAAGAACAGAGAAAGAAGTATCTGCCGGATCTGCTCTCAGGAAAGAAGCTGGGTGCTTTCGGACTGACCGAGCCTAACGCTGGTACAGACGCATCCGGACAGCAGACAAGAGCGGTCGACGGCGGTGACTGCTGGATCCTCGATGGAGCTAAGGTATTCATCACAAACGGCGGATATGCTGACGTATTCGTAGTTATGGCCATGACTGACAAGTCAAAGGGCAACCACGGCATCAGCTCATTCATCGTTGAGAAGGGCGATCCCGGATTCTCAATCGGCAAGACTGAGGACAAGATGGGTATCTGCGCATCCTCAACAACAGAGCTTATCTTCCAGAACTGCAAGATTCCTAAGGACAGACTCCTTGGTGAAATCGGACAGGGATTCAAGGTAGCGATGTCAACTCTGGACGGCGGACGTATCGGTATCGCATCACAGGCTCTGGGTATTGCTCAGGGAGCTCTCGATGTGACCGTTGAATACATGAAGGCAAGAAAGCAGTTCGGAAAGAGCCTGTCAAAGTTCCAGGCACTCCAGTTCGTAGTTGCTGATCTGGAAACACAGATCCAGGCTGCAAGACTTCTGGTTTACAGAGCTGCGGATATGAAGGACAAGCACCTGCCTTACGGACCGGCTGCTGCAATGGCTAAGCTGTTTGCTGCTGAGACTGCAATGCATGTAACCACTAAGTGCGTACAGCTCCACGGCGGATATGGCTACACGAAGGATTATCCGGTAGAGAGAATGATGAGAGACGCTAAGATCACTGAGATCTATGAAGGAACTTCAGAAGTCCAGAGAATGGTCATCGCTGCATCAGTTCTTGGTAAATAAGCAGATAGGAGGAATTACAAATGGCATTTAATATTATTGTATGTGCAAAGCAGGTTCCTGATACTAACGTTATCAAGATCAACCCTAAGACTGGCACTCTGATCAGAGATGGCGTTCCAAGTATCCTGAACAATGACGATGCCAATGCTCTTGAAGAAGCATTGAAGATAAAAGATAAGTTTGATGACGTACACATCACCGTTATCACAATGGGACCTCCTCAGGCGAACGATCTTCTGTTCGAATGTATCGCGAAGGGCGCTGACGAAGGTATCCTCGTATCCGACAGAGCAGTTGGCGGATCCGATACATGGGCGACTTCCAATACTCTGGAAGCTGCAGTAAGAAAATGGGTCAAGGACAATGGCGACTATGACCTGATCTTCACCGGCCGTCAGGCGATCGACGGAGATACCGCTCAGGTTGGACCGCAGCTTGCTGAGAAGCTGGATCTGCCGCAGGTATCCTATGTTGAAGAGTTTGAAATCGCTGATGACAGAAAAACGGTTACTGTTAAGAGACAGCTGGAAGATGGCTATGAACTCATCGAGGTTCCGCTCCCATGCCTGCTGACAACGATCAAAGAACTGAACACTCCGAGATACATGACCATCGCAGGTATCTATGGCGACAAGGAAATGAAAGTCTGGAACGCCAAGGATATCGAAGTTGACCTGACGAAGGTAGGTCTTGAGGCATCACCTACGAACGTATTCAGATCATTCACACCTGCTCCGAAGCAGCCGGGCGTTAAGATCGAAGGCGACACTGAGAACGAGCAGGCTAAGAACTTACTGATCAAGCTTAAGGGCAAGCACGCAATCTAAGAGTAGGAGGGAATATAAATGGCTATTAACATTATTAAAGAAAAATGTATTGGATGCGGACAGTGCTTCAAGAGCTGCCCGAAGGATGCATTTTATTTCGAACCATATGATGGCAACAAGCTTGGTAAGGTTGCTGCTATCGGCCCAAGCTGCGACTTCTGTAACCAGTGCCTGACTTCTTGCAGATTCGGCGCGATCGAAGAGAAGAAGATCGAAGTACAGGCTGACCTGGGCGATTACAAGCACGTTTGGGTATTTGCTGAGCAGAGAGACGGCAAGCTGATGAACGTAGCACTCGAGCTGATCGGTGAAGGTCACAGACTGGCCAAGGAAATCAGCGAAGACACTCAGGTCTGCGCAGTTCTGATCGGTTCAGAGGAAGACATTGCTCCTCTGGCAGATGAGTGCTTCAAGTATGGTGCAGAGAAGGTTTACAAGATCGCAAGCCCGGTTCTGCAGCACTACACAACAGACGCTTACACTTACGCTCTGAAGGAAGCTATCGATGAGTACAAGCCGGAGATCGTTCTCTACGGTGCTACACACATCGGCCGTGACTTCGCTCCGAGAATCGCAGCAAGATGCAACACAGGTCTGACAGCTGACTGTACAAGACTGGACGTTAAGGTATCAAGCTACATCGAATTCGCGAAGAAGAACACAACTCTGGATACATCCACACTGGATCCGAACGATCCGTCAACAGGCATCAAGCAGACTCGTCCGGCATTCGGCGGTAACCTGATGGCTACCATCATCTGCCCGAGAACCCGTCCGCAGATGTCAACCGTACGTCCTGGTGTAATGCAGAAGAGAGAGCCGGTTGAAGGCGCTACAGGCGAAGTCGTCGACGTTAAGACAACAGTATCCGCTGATGATATCCACATCAAGATCAAGGACGTTGTTAAGTCCGCTAAGGAACTGGTATCCCTGACTGACGCTGACATCATCTGCTCCGGCGGAAGAGGCCTTGGCGATGCGTCCGGATTCGAACTGATCAAGCAGTTCGCTGACAAGGTTGGCGGCGTTGTAGGTTCATCCCGTGCGGCAGTAGACGCTGGCTGGATCGATCACTCACACCAGGTTGGACAGACCGGTACCACTGTAAAGCCGAAAATCTACTTCGCTTGCGGTATCTCTGGCGCTATCCAGCACCTGGCAGGTATGCAGACTTCAGATTGCATCGTTGCAATCAACAAGGATGCTGACGCTCCGATCTTCGAAGTTGCTGACTTCGGTATCGTAGGCGACCTGTACAAGGTAATCCCGGAAATCATTGCTGAGTGGGACAACGCAGAAGCTCTGTATGACGCTTCAACAAAAGAATAATCAACATAATGAATCAAACCATTTAATCAGTTGAAAGTTCACTAACATAACAAAAACCGCTGTACTGTCAGGTACGGCGGTTTTTTCATGCGCCTTATATGCCGGCTTGTGGGGAAACGTGTCTTCGCTTATGTCCTCGTCGCGGACAGTTGTTTGTTCCTCTTTCGCGGTTCGCCTGTGAATTTACCGGAACCGCCCGGTAAATTCACATACGGCTCCTTCGCTCACGCCGTCACACAACTGTAACCGCTCCTGCGGAAGCCGCTCAGACACGTTTTCCCACCAGCCGGCAATAGTCTTATTCACCGCCACTAGTGACAAATTCGCGTCTGAAAAGCAGAAGAAAATCAGCGGAAGACTATGAAAGCAACTGACCGGGTGCCGGAGGCGTTTTCCGCAGGAGCAGTTACAATCATACGCGAAATGAACTTAGAGAACAAAAATCCCAGACACTGTTTGAGCGGTGAAACCGCGAGTTTGTCTGGGATTTTGATGTTCTCTGTGAATGAGCGTTTATGATTGTCTGTGACGAGGACTAAGCCGGATGCACCCCGGTCAGTCGATTTCGCAGAATCTGACTTATCCGTCTATGTACTGTTTCAGACGGGTGAGGGGAAGGCCCACCACATTATCATAATCGCCTTCAATGTGGTCGATATATTTTTCGAAGGTTCCCTGGATGGCGTAGCCGCCGGCCTTGTCATATGGCTCATCTGTCGCGACATAGGCACGGAGTTCTTCGTTGGAATAAGACTTAAAGAAGACCTCAGTATCCTCATAAAAGCAGGTGGCCTGTCTGACGCCGTCGGTCATTTCATACTGTCCGGCGTTATCAAGCCGCATCTGTCCGTAATAGGAAATACTGACAACGCAGCATCCGGTAACAACGTGATGTGAAGTGCCTCTGAGAGCACTCAGAATGCGATATGCGTCGCCTTCATTCTGTGGCTTGCCAATGATGCTGCCGCCCTGTACAACGACTGTGTCAGCGGCGATGATACGGATATCCTCCCCGGCAGGGGGCCAGTCCCGGTTGACAGAAAAACGAACAGGATCATGGACTGTCAAGCCGTCATCAGATGTAGGCGTGATTTCATCAGCCACTGCAAAAGCTTTCGACATGGCCAGATACATCGTTGCTGTTTCCGGAGTCATGTCGAAGGGGAGTTTCTCATTTATTGATGCCGGCTTGACCACAGGGTCATAGCCGGCATTCTTTAACATTTCTATTCGCCTGGGTGAGGCGGATGCTAATATGATCATTTATGATTCACCTTCTGGAGGATCAGTTTTTGGTTCTGTCGGTTCAGGTTTTGGTTCAGCAGTAGTAGTAGGAGGCGGAGCCTGTGTCGTTGGAGGCGGAGCCTGTGTTGTAGGAGCCTGTGTCGTTGGAGCCTGGGTTGGCGCTTTCGTTGTTGCCTTTGTAGCTCCCTTGGTAGTAGCTTTTGTTGTTGTCTTGTCGTCGTCGTCCTTCTCTTTCTTGGTCTTTGACCTCTTCTTAACGACTTTGGAATAGGTTCCGTCTATGTAATACTCTCCGTTGACACGGGTTACGTTTTTAGGCTTTTCACCGAAAGTTGCGCGCGGCAGGTCTTCACAGACACGTCCCATGATAGCTGCCCAGAATCCTGCTGCCTTGTAAGAGTAGTTGGATACAGACATATTGATATCGTTGCCCATCCACAGTGACATGGAATAGTAAGGCGTAAATCCGGAGAACCAGATATCGTACATGTTACTGGTTGTACCGGTCTTACCTGCGGAAGGCTGTGAAGCGATGTATGCGTTGCGGCCTATACCTTTCGTTACAACGGTGTTGAGCACATCTGTCATGATCCATGCAACACCTGGATCATAAACTTGTGTTTCTTCAGGCTGCTTCTCGAAGAGGACGTTACTGTTGGAATCCAGGACCTTTGTATAGAAAATCGGTGTCTTGTAAACGCCGCCGTTAACGAAGGTCTCAAAAGCAGCAGCTTCTTCGAGAGGTGAAAGACCGCGGGTCAGACCGCCCAGAGAAATAGCCGCCGGATTGGCATCGTTCTCATCATCAAGTGTGGTGATGCCGACCTTTTTGAGCATGTCCAGACAGTAATCGGCACCTTCGTTGCGGTCGATTTGCTGGAAAATCTTGTAGGAGCAAACGTTCAGTGACTGCTGAAGCGCTTCTCTTACAGTGGTAGGGCCATGGTAGCGGTGGTCATCGTTCTTAGGCCAGACTTTGCCGTTTCCATCCTTAGTGAGAGAGTCATTGATCACGCTGCCGGCTGTGACAAATTTTCCCCAGCTGGAGCCTTCGCTTGTATCAAGACTGAGCTTCTTGTTATCCTTTTCATACTCGTAACTCATCTGCAGGGCAGGACCGTATACCGCAATTGGCTTGATAGAGGATCCCGGCTGACGAGGATTGACTGCTCTGTTATAGAGCTGTTTGCCGGTGGCGCCGCGTCCGCCCATCATACCTTTGACCTGCCCGGTCTTGTTCTCGATGATAACTGCCGCAGCCTGAGGCTGGCGGATCTTCTGCTTCAGTGTATAATTGTCGTCATTTACAACCAGCCCCTCATCAGTCTTCTGGAAGAATTCAGGATAATCCGTGAAGAACTGTGCGGAGACAATACAGTTGCCGTCGTCATCCAGAGACTTGTATTCAGCAGGAATCGCCAGTGCACCGCTCTCAATGAAGTAGAACTTGCCATCATCTTCCTTCTTGTACATGCTCCGGAATTCAACACTGATATCGGTTCCGTTGGCAGCAGAGGTTTCGTACAAATTCAGGCGGTGTGCTTTCTTTATGGTCATGCTGCCGTCTGAATTCATGGTGTATTCATCAGACCCGAGGGTGAAGTTGTCATTCTCATCGAAGTAGTTGGAGTATGCGTAGGCCAGTACGACACCGTCTTCGCTGATGAGGTTGTTATCCGCATTGGTCCTGGTGTAGGAAATCGATGTGAAGTTGTCGTCATCGGCGAATTCTTCTTCCATGATTTTCTGGATCTTAGAATCCATCGATGTGTAGATCTGCAGGCCCTTGGTGTAGACCATGTTCTCAGCGTCATTTTCGGATACGCCGTATTCCTGCTGAATATCATCGATCAGCTGGCTGAGCGCATAATCTGTAAAATAGGAAGTTTTGCTTGCGTCAGCGGCAGCGCCGATTTTGATCTCATCTTTGATGTCCTTGGAGAGAGCTTTGTCGCGTTCCTCCGGCGTGATATTGCCGCTTTCACACATATTGTTGAGGATGAATTCCCGTCTGTCCTTCGTCATATCCCCGTTGTAGAGATAGGTGACCGCCGACGTCTTCTTGATCTTCGGAAGAGAGGTCTGCGTATTGTAATAATCAGAGTAGACGAGTGCGTAAACGTCAGGTGACTGCGGAAGGGCAGCCAGTGCAGCGCACTGTTCCAGCGTCAGTTCGCTTGCTTTTTCAGAAAAATAGGATTCTGCGGCAGCTTCGACACCGTAGGAGTTGAAGCCCAGATAGATCGTGTTCAGATACGCCTCCATGATTTGTTCCTTGGAGAGGTTCTTTTCGAGCACGATCGTACAGTACATTTCCGTGATCTTACGGGAAAGTGTTCTCTGACTCTTGATCTCAGCAAGATAAACGTTTCTGGCCAGCTGCTGGGTTACGGTAGAAGTACCGGCAACCTCGCCTCCGCCGAAGAGACTTTCTTTGACAGCACCAATCATTCGGATGAAGTTGAATCCGTTGTGCGACCAGAATTTATGGTCTTCGATGGCGATAACAGCGTTGACCATGTTTTGAGGAATGTCTTCATATTTAATGACAGTTCTGTTTCCGTTGGAGAAATACAGACTCTCTATCTCTTTGCCGTCGGTATCGAACATAATCGAACGCTGGCTGATCTGCGAGTAGATGTCATCTGTGTTGATCGGAGGAGCCTTTACGAAGATAAAACCAACGTAGATGCCCACCGCGAATACACACATAAGGATGAGGCATACGATCGATTTGAGAATCGCGGCACCGGCCGACTCCCTTTTGACCGGCATGCGCTTGGTGATACCGGAAGCGCTTCCTCCGAATTTAGAAGAGGCAGCGATGGCCTTTGCCTTAACGCTTTGAGCGTTTTCTTTTGCTTTCTTTGCTGATCTGCCTTTAAGGTGGCTACTTGACTGCTTTGGCGCAGGCGGTGCTGCCTTCTTTGAAGAGGCTTTTACATCATCATTTGAATCGGAACCTGTATTGCTGCCAGTCTCCGGGGCAGGTGTCTCGCCATTTGATGAGGAGACTTCAGATCGGAAGCTGGAGGCTGAGCCGTAGGAATATTCTTCATCGGCAGCATCAGCGCTATAGGTATCTGTTTCAGAGATCTTGTTGTTTTCTTTCTCGGCGATTTCATCGAACTTATCGAAGAAGTCATCGTTTGTTACATTATTGTTGTCAGACAAAATTCTATCCCCCAATTGCTAGTTATACAGTTAGAAAGATTATATCACAGGAATCATGTTTTATGTGTAGAATGAGTAAAAAAAGATAAATGCCAATTTAAGGAAATATAACTTGAATTTACCAATCTTCTGTGGTATGAATTGTATAAGAAAGGGGAAAGACGGGATATGATCAGGAGACCAATGCTCTTTGCTGCCTGCGGCGCAGCTGCTGCAGGCATGTTATCATTTTACGCCGGAACGGCGGTTGCCCTTGCAGGAGTCATTCCCATTGCAGCTTTGCTGGCATTGCCCGGGGCAATCCAAGGTTCTGGCAGCAGAATAAAAAAAATCGCCTTGATCGTACTGGTATTTTACTGTCTGGGTACAGCCGCGTTCTGGCAGAAAGACAGAAATCTGTCTGAAGAAGCTGCTACGCTTGATGGAAACAGCCTTTGTGGTGAGATCACCGACTGCTCGTACAAAACAAACCAGTCCGGAGAATCGTATTTGCAGTTCATAATAAAATCCTCAGAGATACCCGCGAAGGGGAGGGTGATCGCACGCTGCAGCAGCGAGCTGTTCGATAGGTCCTGCAATGCAGATCAGGATGCAAAGGCAGCAAAGGCAATGGAAGGCCGTTTGGTCGATGTTACGGGGAATCTGCAGGATCCCTCCGGGAAACGCAATCCAGGCTGTTTCGACTATTCTCTTTATCTCAGATCTCTCGGCGTTACAAAGACAATTACCTGCGACAGCATCACTGTGCACACCCTGAGGAGTTTCCGCGAAGAGCCGTTTTCATTCCTCCGCAACAGAATATGCAAAACCAGGGAAGCTTTCATAAACAGTATGGGGAAAAATACAGATCCCGGGACTGCGGCGATGATGCGTGCCGTCATGTTCGGGGATAAGGGAGAACTTGATGAAGGGACTCTTGAAACATTTCAGAAGAACGGCACAGCCCACATCCTGGCAGTCAGCGGGCTGCATATAGGAATCATATACGGATTCATCCTGAAACTGTGGCGTGGAAGAAGGGGATGGCTGTTCTTCGGATTCAATCTGGTGTTCTTTCTGATGTATGCGGCGGCGGCAGGTTTCTCTCCATCGGTGACGAGGGCTGTTGTAATGGTACTGCTGCACATCCTGGCAGGGATCAGGGGATGGCGGTATGATCTCAGCAATGCGGCCTTCGCCGTAGGACTGTTCGTGATCCTGCAAAATCCCTACATGCTGTTCAATACAGGATTTCAGATGTCCTTTCTGGCAGTTCTCACATTGGTCCTTGCCTTGCCGTATCTCAAGCGAGTCTATTCGGGGATTTTTCTGGCCAGTCTTGCTGTTCAGATTGGTTTAGGACCTTATATATTATATCAGTTCAACTATTTGTCGCTGCTTGCGGTGCTGATCAATGTGCCTGTTGTTTTTCTCGCAGGACTGATCGTGCCGGCAGGACTGGTGTCGATGGCATGCAGCGCTGCTGCAATTCCTGTTTGCGGAGCCGCAGATGAGGCGGTTCGGATTCTGTGCTGGTTGCTGCAGGAACTGAATACCGCCGGACAGATGGGAGGAATGGCATCGATTCGGGTGCCGAGTCCGCCTCTTTGGGCCATGGCCGCATATTATCTGGCGCTGCTGCTATTTGCCACAGAAGAGGGACGACTCGCACTGATACGGGCAGAGTCTAAGGGCCGATATGTGATGAAGATGCTGCTCGTTGCAGCAGTATTCAGTTC
Organism: Bacillota bacterium; assembly: GCA_017431785.1. Taxonomy (GTDB): domain Bacteria; phylum Bacillota; class Clostridia; order Peptostreptococcales; family Anaerovoracaceae; genus Lentihominibacter. The sequence continues at coordinate 11,066 of JAFRKJ010000093.1, forward strand.
ATGCTTTCATGCTTTTGCATCAGATGGTTTCGAGAAATGCGACCTGACGTTTGTCGATGTGGGACAGGGAGACTGCATGCACCTTGTTGTGGATGACAGCAGGAAGATGATCGGAAAAAACAATGTATACAACGTGCTGATAGACGGCGGGGGAAGAGACAGCTTCGACGTAGGAAAGAAAATACTCTGCCCGTACTTGCTGAAAAACGGCGTCAGGAAGATTGATTTGGCCATCGTGACGCATTTACATAACGATCATTATGACGGCATACGTTCTCTATGCCGTATGGGAATGGTGAAAAAACTCTGCGTGTACGAAGGATATAAGGTTGGGGAAGAAGCGATCCTTGAAGAGTGCAGATTGGACCGCGATGACTTGATTTACGCAGCTGCAGGGGATGTTCTTGCCTTGGGAGATGCGTCGTTTACCATGCTTGCGCCGCCTGCGTGCACTGATGCTGAATATGTCAGATTGGCAGAGAATGAAGAGGACGAGAACAAGAAAAGCCTGCTGATCAGGACCGATTATCATGGTGTGTCAGTTATGATGACGGGAGATATCGGCGAAGATGGGGAAAGAGACGCCATGGAGCGTCAGAGTATCAACGAGATGCAGTGCGAAATCCTGAAGGTCGGTCACCATGGTTCAAAGACCAGTTCCTGCGATGTGTTCCTGGATGCGGTGCACCCTTCGATCGCCGTGATTCAGGTGGGTGAGAATAATATGTACGGACATCCTTCGCCGGAGACGATGGAAAAGCTTGAGTCGCGGAACGTGCCGGTGTACCGGAACGACCTGCAGGGGGCTGTCGGAATAGAGATCCGAAAGGGGAAACCAAAAAAAGTCAGGACAATGATCGAATAATGACCGAAAAACACAAATGATTCACCTCAAGCTGTGGTAGAATATCGATATGGCATATAACAGAGAAGAAAAACACGCATATGAACAGCTTACGGCAGATATGAAGGCCGGAGATATTCCGGCTGCTGTCATCTTTTCGGGTACAGAGGATTATCTCATCGATTTCTATGCAGGAAGGCTGATCGATAAATACATCAGGCAGGAGTGCAGAGCGCTTGACCTTGTAACGCTCATCAGGGATGAACTGACAGCTGATGAAATCATCAACAGTCTGGAGACCATGCCGTTCCTGTCGGAGCGGAAGGTCGTATACCTTCCGGAGTTCTTTGATGACAAAGGCAGAATGCCGAAGGACATCGAAAAGAGACAGAACGCCAAAAGGGAACTGGCGGAGATAATCGACAGTCTGGATCCGCAGACAACGCTGCTCCTGATCACAGCGGCTCATCCGGCAGACTATAAGGCGGAGCGTAACATCAGGGACTCTGAAATTTATAAGAAGGTGGCAAAACAGGGACGCAAGGGCGTCGGCCGCGTCTATGATTTTGGCCCCCTGAACAGAAGGCAGCTTACAGGGTTTATCGAGAAGCGTTTCCGGACCGCCGGCAAACAGTTCCGGCCGGGCATCACTTCCATGATCATTCGTGAGACGGATTACGAGAGCAAAGACAACGACTACGGGCTTTATGAACTGGGTAATGACCTGCGCAAAATCATCGCCTATTGCGGCAGCGCACCGGAGATCACTCCCGATGCTGTCGCCGCAGCGCTAGGAACGAGCCCTGAGAAAAATGTGTTCCGGATGATCGATGCGATGGTGACCGGAAGAAAAGAAGAGGCATTCAGGCTTTTGCATTATCTGCTTCAGGATGGCGCGCAGGAAATCAGTCTGCTTGGTATGATTGCAGATCAGTTTGAGATCATGCTGACGGCCTGTGAGATGAGGGACGAAGGCAAAAGCCTCGCGGAGATACAGAAGACCCTCGGCAGAGGCTATCTGGGAAAAGGTAAGCGGATCGCTGAATACAGAACGAAGAAGGCGCTTGAGGGCGGCAGCCGGCTAGGATCTGCCAGACTCAGAAAGGCGTTAGCAAATTGTTATAAGGCAGAGAAGAACATCAAGTCCGGTCTGATGCCGGGCAGACTTGCGTTGGAATATCTCATCGGGAACATATGATGATAGACAGAAGAACACAAATCAAAGCGGATATGATGCTTGTTGTGTTGACGCTGGGATGGGGCGTTTCCTACTTTATGATGGACCTGTGTCTGGAGGAGATCGACCCGCTGACGCTGAACGCATTCCGGTTCCTGGGGGCATTTGCAGTAGCGTGGCTGCTTGCTGCGAAAAAAGCCATCCATGTGAACAGAATCACCCTGAGGTATGCGTTTCTCGTTTCCCTGTCGCTGATTTTCGTTTACATCGGGGCAACCTATGGCGTAAAATATACGACTCAGTCCAATGCGGGTTTTCTCTGCGGGACTGCGGTGATTTTCACGCCGATACTGGCTCTGGTGTTCAGGAAAACCATACCGGACAAAAAAACCGCGTTCGTCGTCCTGCTGTGCACGGCAGGCATGGCGATGATGAGCCTCGACACACATTTGCATGTGGCCAGAGGAGATATACTGTGCCTTATGTGCGGATTGTCCTATGCGGTGGATCTGCTGATCAATGAGGCAGGGGTGCGCCGTGAGGACGTCGACGCATTCCAGCTGGGGATCTATCAGCTTGGATTCACCGGTGTGTGGATGCTCATACTGGCGCTGATCTTTGAAGATATGCGCCTGCCGCAGACAGGGGGATGCTGGGCGTCGCTGATTTTCCTGACCGTGTTCTGCACCGGGATCGCATACATTGCACAGGTGATCGCGCAGCAGTATACGACAGCGACCCATGTAGGCGTCATATTTACGCTGGAACCGGTATTTGCAGCCATCGTCGCCTTCATTTTCGCAGGGGAGCGGCTCCTGCCGCGGGCCTATGCAGGGATGGTCATGATGCTGGTGAGCATTTTGCTCATGGAATTGGGCGGTAAAGAAAAACCAGAAGAGGTGGAACGATGAAGATGAATGGAGAAAAGCCGATATATAGAATCTCCTAGGCACCGTAAGGCAGCACATACCGCATATCTTGTATACATCACATACATCATATATTGTATACATAGAGGTTATTGATAGACTTTCTGTTTTTGATTTGATACAATGTCCGAAGCAGAAAGTCATTTTTGTTGTATGAGAAAAAAGACACATGAATCGATGCCTTGGATATTGTATACAAGATGATTTTGCTGTAAAATATGATAAATATGTCCCGGATTGATCGGACATATACAAGGTGGATAAACAGGAGGAATTTTATCATGAGCGAAAAAGCTTGCAACTGCGGCTGCGCAGGCGACAAAGCGGCTCAGTTCACAGAACTGGCTCCGACGCTTGAGCAGTATGCTAAAGTGCCAGGCAGTCTGATCACCATTCTGCAGAAGACACAGGAAATCTATGGCTATCTTTCACTGGACGCCATCAATTACATTTCCGAGTGCACTGGGATCAAACCTGCCAAAATCTATGGAGTAGCGACATTCTATGCACAGTTCAGACTTCAGCCGATTGGTAAGTATCTCATCATGCTCTGCAAAGGCACCGCGTGCCACGTTAACGGAGCAGATATGATCGAGGAAGCAATCTGCGAACATCTCGAGATCCAGGATGGAGAGACTACTGAAGACGGCATCTTCACACTCAACAATGTAGCGTGTCTGGGATGCTGCTCACTTGCCCCCGTCATGATGGTCAAGAGCGCAGAAGGTGATGAAACGTACGGTAACCTCACGAAGGACAAGGTCAAGGAAGTCCTCGATGAGATCCGTGCGAGAGCATAGGAGGTGACAGCATG
>JAFRKJ010000094.1 GCA_017431785.1 Bacillota bacterium
AGACTATGACTACGTCAAAGAGTTCGGTGAGGGCGTGGACAGAATGTGCCGTGAGATGGAATCTGCTGGCCTGCCTTTGCCTGCTTTTGATGACTCTACCTTCATCATGAAGACAACTGTACCAAGCGGTGAATTGAAAAAGTCGGAGGTTGCTTATAAAAATCCGGCGATTGGAGGCCAAAATCCGGAGGTTGGGGGAGAAAAGCCGGAGATTGCTCTCAGAAACCCGGAGGTTGCCTATGATTCTCCGGCGACTCAAACCGCTGATGGGCGAATCGCATGGGCAGACATTTTGTCAAAATGTAATACCATGGGATACAATGAGCCATCCATCCGGAACATTTCTGCCGTATATGGTGAAATGACTCTGAACAGAATCTTTGGAGCTTCTGATGTAAAAAAAGCACTGGGCTGCGCTGAATCAACTGCCGCTGAAGTTATGCGAAAACTTCGGGAGATAAATGTCCTGATACAGATAAAAGGCAAGGGGAAAGGGAAATATCGCTTTAAGTATAGTGATGAAGATTAGAAAGCAATCCCGCCGATTCCGACGGGATTGAGTCAATCTTGCCCACAAAAGTTTCTGCTTTTTGTATTTTTCCATTAACTGTTACTACTTGTTATATCGCGCTTCGAACGCCGGAACCCATTGCAATTACTGGGCTTGGTTGGAACGATATAACATCTGATAACACCGTATAACACGATATAAAACCGCAGTCGGTGCGCAGGGTGTCCAGGGTTCGAACCCCTGATGGTGTACCAAAGCATTCCTATCCGAACCTATACTTCTATCGCGGTGGCTATGCCACTGTGGTGTGGTTCTAGGAAGACGGAAAAAACGGCACGATGGCCGTTTTTTCTTGCTTTTGGGCTCTGTTAAATATGAGACGTAATCCCCCCATGGGGCTTGCACATTCTCTCGCACTATGCTATCATATCTCCAATGATTTCATGAAGAAATCCTCTTTTCTGAAGAAGCAGAATCATATATCAATTAATCAAATTGAATCACGTTACTATTAGAACCATGAAGGCTCCTTGTTTCAGTAAGAATACTGACGAGCACAGAGTGGTTTTTTTATTATAAGGAGGTATTTTTATGGCGTGCTTTTTAGTACCAACAGCAGAAGCAATCGTTACAACAGTCATTACAAAGGCTGCAAAAGAAGAGAAGAAGGACTTCACAGATGTAAGCGTAGAATCAACTGTTCAAGCATCTGAAAAACCAGCGAAGATGTCCTTTGTAAGAAAGCTCAGATGGCTCTCCAACATGCTTTGGGGCGGTGCGGTTCTGCTCTGCTTCGAACATCTGTGGCATGGGGAGGTCGTTCCGTTTCCGCCATTTTTGACTGCGGCGTCAGACCCGGCAGATACGGCAGTGATGCTCCATGAGATGTCGACAGTCGGCGTGTGTATGGCGATTCTGATCACTGCTGTTTGGATAGGAATGGTCATTGTTTCAAATGTAATCGAAAAGAGATCCGAGACAGAAACCTCTACGGTTTCGCAGGAGGTGTAAGATGACATTATTGATTACCCTTTTTGCTGCAATCGTAGCTACTTTAGTTTGGTATACGAAACCTGCGTTGCGCGATCTTAAGATTGGAGTCCTGTGTTGGATGTTCTGGGGCGCATCATTGATGTGGATGATCGATGCAGTGTTTGAATTTTCAGAGCTGGGTGCAGATTACTTCGCTCCAGCGGGCGCGGATATGATCAATGATGGGTTCCTCGGATTTGCAGTCGTTGCGCTGGCTCTCGTGATTTGGACCGTTATCGTTTTAGTATCAGATCCAAGAGGAACAGTAAAAGCAGCATTAACGAAGAGATGATTTAGCTCTGTTTTTTCATTTTCAACTATCCCATCGATAGTGTGCCTATCGATGGGATTGCTTTTTTATCCCCCAGTGGGGCTTAAGCCGGACTGGAAATCATGATATTCTTCAGTTGAGGGTAAATAGTATGAATATTTTAGTAATCGATGCACAAGGCGGCGGCATAGGAAAACAACTTGTTGCGCGCATTAAAAAAGAGTGTCCGTCAGAGAGTATCATAGCTGTTGGAACAAACAGTATTGCGACAGCAGCGATGATCAAAGCTGGAGCGGATCAGGGTGCTACAGGAGAAAACGCTGTTATTGTAGCCTGCAGGACAGCCGATATAATAATAGGCCCTGTTGGAATTATCATCACAGATGCCATGCTGGGAGAAGTCACCGCGACGATCGCCCAGTCCGTTGCAAGAGCAAAAGCCACACGCATTCTAATCCCGTTTAACATGTGTGCTACTTTGATTGCCGGAATCACAGATACCAGTACCAGCAATCTTATAAATGCAGCAATGGAATCACTACATCTTTGTATCGGATACTGACAACTCAAACTTACATCGATTTCATGCATTCAACTTATGTTCGAAGTTTATCATTGTTTCCGATCAGTTTGTCCAGATCGACCCCGGTTGCTTTCTGAATGCAGAATTTCATGAAGCTGTCCAGAGCGTCTCCCCATGTCTTTGCCCATGTGCCCGGTCCTTCATACCGCAGTTCCTTCAGCATGACCAGAAGGGTTTTGACTGCGGTTGTCAGGATGTTTCGGAAGGTTACCGGGTCTCTCCTGCCGCCGGATTTCTGAACGGATTCTCCGACCGGTTTCACGATCAGTTCCTGTTTGACGCGCATCAGACTGTCTCTGGGGACCCCTCTTGCCCTGGCCTTATTGATGCCTTTGTTCCATTCATCCTTGAGCTGATTTGTCTGCCGGATCTCCTCTGCATGCGGATTGTTCTTACCGATCTTCTTTGTCGGAAGATAAGGTCCGTTCTTTGGGAATGTCCTCATCTTCAACTGCTCCGGCAGCTGTTCATTCATTAGTTCTGCAAAGAATTCCTTGGCGTTTTCAGTGAAGTTTTTCTGTTTGAACAACGGATTTTTCTTCTCGAAAAGATGCTCTTCGTATGCTTCTCCCTTTGGAACCATCCGGTATCCCGGAAGCAATCCATGCTCATCTGTTGCTTCTTTTTTCGTCCGCACACGCTTGCCGTTCGGATCGAAAAACATGTTTCTCGTTGCTGTCTTTCTGACAGGTTCGTCCAGCTTTTGCCTCTCAGAATAGATCAGATGGATGTGATAATTCGTCCTTCTTTTGTTATGATGCAGGGCTGCTATGCACTCTGCGCTGTACTTCTGCTTGAAGGATTCCGTGAAGTATCTCAGCAGTTCCCCAGGGTCGTAACCGGTCATGTATTTAGGCAGAGCGATGATTAATTCTCTCGCCTCGATACAAGTCCCGGCAGTTCCGCTGCGGGCAAAGTCTGCCCGGTTTTCTTTCGCCAGATCCCGCCAGTATTCCGCAGGCACTGTCTCATAGACCGCATACAGATTTTCCTGTTTTTCACGACTGCTGATATATTGGATCCGGCCTCTGACGTTATGCAGCTTATTATGCTGCACGAAAGTGATTCCTTTGATCGTAATCATCTCCTTTTCTCTTCTGGTCCTGCTACCACAGGCTTCCCCGCAGGGGCGAAATACACAGAGTACGAACCCAACAGGGTTTGTGCGATGGGTGTATTTCGCTCTCATACGGCGAGGCCTTGCTTCTTCCGTAAATTTCGCTATTCAGTTGTTCGTTTTTCTCTTCTTCAATCATGGCGATACGCCTCCTCTCCTGCCCTAGGTTCTCAGTGGACCGCCTCTCTCATTTCGTTTTCAACCAACGTTTTCGTTACCTGTTCAAGGAACGCTTCCGTTTCTTGGTCCCGGGTTATCTCAGTGTGATTACTATCGGTTTCGTTCTTTATTCTGTCCGGTTTTTCGCCGCCTTTGCTAACGCTTTCGTTAGACCTTGTATCTATACCATACCCGGGTGTTTCCCGGGCCAGCTGCTCCTTAGCCCGCTTTCTCCTGTCCAGTTCTTCCTGGAAGGCTCCCTTCGCTTTCCTCAGATCCTCCTCCGTCCGGATCTTCTTCCAGCCCTCGATGAGATGATAGACATTCGGTGTGTGTTCCAGTCCTCCATGATCGATTCGTACAAGCCCGAAGGTCTCCAGCTCCAGGAGTGCCCTTGATAAAGTATTCGACCGCATGCCTTTCTTCTGAAAAGTGCTGTAAGGGCAGATGACCCTCGGTCCGGTATATGGGCCTTTGTACTCCTGCATCAGGATGGTGTAGGCTTCCTTAGCATGAGCGCTGAGCGCAATATATGCCGGTGAGTTCAGAAGGTCATCAAAGAGTATGACGTGATGTGTGTGCCAGCTTCCGTCTGTTGCAAAGGCAGGAGGCGGACTTTGTTTTTTCTTGCGCCCCATGGGCTTTGTGCCTCCTTCATCCTGTTCGGATCCAATGGATTCCTTCCGTGTCACTGTACTCTTCCTCCGGCGGGCTCTCCTGCCTTTGCTTCTGGAAGTCCCAGAAACTGTTCTGGAACCCCTGTATCCGGTAGAGCTCCGGCATGATCGCCCGTACAATGATGTTGATGTGCTTCTGATCTAACAATCCTATCCCTCCTCTCTTCGTTATATTTGTTTTGGTGTATTGCATTATACTAAACATAATTGCTATAGTCAAGTTTTCTATAACAAATTCCGTTAATGATATTGCGTTCTCAATAATTGCCGTGTTATAATCTGGCCATGACACAGAAGAAAGCGAGGTCTTCACTATGGCGATCGGTGAGAGAATACAGTTTTTTCGCAAGCGCAAAGGTATGACACAGCGCCAGCTCGGGCAGCTGATGGGGTTCAGCGAACGAACGGCAGACATCCGTATCGCGCAGTATGAACAGGGGCAGCGTACGCCAAAAGCGGAGATGGTCAAAGTTCTGGCAGGCCATCTTGACGTGGTGCCGGAAGCGATATCCGTTCCGGATACCGATACGTATCTGGGACTGATGCATACGTTGTTTGCATTGGAGGACAATTACGGTCTGACGGTGACGGTGCTGGACGGACAGGTCTGTCTGAAACAGGATCTGAACCATCCGAAATACAATACGACCCTCGCGGAGGATCTGGCCTCCTGGAACGAGATCAAGACGAAGCTTACTACCGGAAGCATCACACGAGAAACTTATGATCACTGGCGGTATCACTTCCCGGAAGACCGGGCGGCAGAAGAAAGAGAAAGACTTAACGCGCTTCGGGAAGAACGGAAAGAAGAAGCGACACAATCAAAGTGACACTATTGTCACGTTGATTTGCCAAAACATCGCACATCGCTTAAATAGAATTGCGCAAATCACTTAAGGGTCAGTTATGAAAAATGCAGTCATCTATGCCAGATACAGTTCTGACAGACAAAACGAAATGTCCATCGAAGGGCAGATTGAAGAATGCAGACGTTATGCTTCTGAGCATGACCTTCTTATCGTGCAGGAATACATCGACCGG
>JAFRKJ010000095.1 GCA_017431785.1 Bacillota bacterium
CTGAAGATCTTCGAAGAAGCACTGGCAGAAGCTGCTAAATAACAAACAAAAATGTGTCAAAGGGACGGTTCTTTTGACACATCGCAATATTAGATATTCCCCAAAACAAGAGGAGAAAAATAATGCAAGAAAGACATGAATTACAAAAATCCCTCAACATGAAGGATATACTGGCATTGGCTTTCGGTACCATGATCGGTTGGGGCTGGATCATGCTGGCTGGTTCATGGGTAGGCAACGGCGGAAGCCTGGGCGCTATGATCGCATTCGGATTCGGCGGCCTGATGGCAATCTTCGTCGGTCTGACATATGCAGAATTGACACCAATGCTGCCACTGTCAGGCGGAGAACTCGTATTCTCATACAGAGCGATGGGATACAACGCATCCTGGTTTACTGGCTGGATGATCACACTGGCTTATCTGGGCGTAGCTGCCTGGGAAGGTCCGGCTCTCTCCAATGCCATCAACTTCCTGTTCGCAGGTCTGCTGCCACAGGGCGCGACACTCTGGACATTCGCAGGATCGGACGTAACGACGACGTTCCTGATAATCGCTGCAGTCGGCGCTGTTGTTATGACAGTAGTCAACTACAGAGGCGCGAAGGCATCTGCTATCTTCCAGACTGTTGCTACAGTAGCAATGGCTATCGGCGGAATTTCATTCGCAGTATGCGGCACAGCAACCGGATCACTTGATCACTTCATTCCGCTCTTCACAGACGGCAAGGGCTTCGTAGCAGTAATGCTTGCTGTACCTGCAATGTTCGTAGGTTTCGACGTTATTCCGCAGGCTGCTGAAGAAATGAACATTCCTCTCGGCAAGATCGGAAGAGTTATGATCATCTCCATCTGCATGGCTGCCTTCTGGTACTGCCTGATGATCTTCGCAGTTGCTATTTCAACTCCGGGCGATGTTCTTGATGGATTCAACAACGATCCTTCAGCTGTCCCGGTAGCAAACTGCTTCGCATGGTGCATGAACAATCCGATCTTCGGTAAACTGATGATCATCGCTGCAATGTGCGGTATCCTGACTTCCTGGAACGGATTCGTTGTTGGCGCATCACGTGTTATCTTCGCAATGGCAAGAGCTAAGATGCTCCCTGAGATGTTTGCAAAGGTTCACCCTAAGTATGGTTCACCGACAGCAGCAGTACTGCTCGTTGGCATCATCACAATCATTTCACCTTGTGCCGGAAGATCCGCACTGGTATGGTTCGTTGATGCTGCTGCATTCGGAACTGTAGTTGCATACTTCATGGTATCACTTTCATTCTTCATTCTGAGAAGGAAAGAGCCTGAACTTTCAAGACCATTCCGTACACCGGCCGGTCCTGTTATCGGAGCGCTGGCTATGCTGGTAGCACTGTTCTTCTTCTGGCTGTATCTGCCTGGACTGGGCAGCCCTTCACCACTTACTGGTCCTGAATGGCTGTTCGTAGGAGGATGGGTCGTACTGGGCATCATCTTCTTCATCATCAACAAGGTTGGCAAGAACGGCAAGACTCGCAAAGAAGAGACTGAATACCTCATGTTCGGTCACGATTATCTGAGATCATTTGCTAAGGATTACATCGCTCAGCATCATGAAATCGAAGAAGAACACGATTTCTAAAGACAGTCTGAGATATTCAGTAAACCAATAATAAAGAGACATCGCATATAGAGCGGTGTCTCTTTTCTTGTGTTTCCAATCGTATCGATGTACCCAGTGCGCGAAATCCGCAGAACGGAATCAGCCTGCCATAGCGATACCCATGGAGATTCCGCCGATTGCCATCAGAATGCACATCAGGATCAGCACAACCAATATGATGATTTTTGTTGATTTTTTCATTGCAGCATATCCTTTCAGAACGGGATTCGTCATAGTCTGACTGATTGCCTAAAGTATAGCATAAGAAATCTGTGAATTCTATCAGAACATATGGTAAACTTGTTGTAACAGGAGGATGTGAGCAATGATGAAAGCAGTTTTTTTAGACTGTATCGATATCAACCGCGGAGATCTGTCGTGGGAACCAGTGGAAAACCTGTGTGAGTTCAAATGGTTTCTGACATCGATAAAAGAAGAGGCTGAGGACAGGCTGAAGGATGCCGACGCTGTTTTTATTGACTCCTTTCCGATTGATCGACAGATCATGGTGGATCATCCGCATTTGAAATACATCGGTATCGCAGCGACAGGTTTTAACCATGTTGACATTAAGGCGGCCGGTGAATTAGGGGTGGCTGTCACGAATATTCCTGCCTATTCGACTGATGCGGTTGCACAGCACGCCATTGCGTTGCTTTTGCAGCTTACCAATCATCCGGGGACTTATGATGATGTTGATACAACACCGCTGACTCTGCTGACCGGCAAGTCCCTTGGAATCGTAGGATATGGGAATATCGGCAGAAGGATCGGCGAAATCGCTGAGGCGCTGGGCATGGAAGTCATTCCGTACAGCAAGGATCCTGACAGAGCAATAAAAGCGGATGTTGTTTCACTGAACTGTCCTCTGACAGAGGAAAACAGGGGAATGGTGAACAGTGAATTCATAAGCAGTATGAAAGATGGTGCAATCCTGATCAATACGGCAAGAGGTGCGCTTGTGGAGGAACAGGCGTTGGCGGATGCCCTGAAAAGTGGCAAAATCGCAGCAGCGGGATTGGATGTACTCACAAAAGAGCCACCAGATGAAACATGTCCGCTGCTCGGACTTGAGAATTGCGTGATCACCCCGCATATTGCTTTTACGCCGCGAGAAACAAGAAAACTGATCATTGATCTCTTGGCGGAGAATCTGAAATCCTTCCAGGAAGGCGGCAGGAAGAACAGAATTGACTGGATCATATAGTGACGGGATCCAATCATGAAAGAAAATGGAGAATCATCATGACTGAAAAATATATTATGGCTCTGGATCAGGGCACGACAAGTTCAAGATGTATTATCTACAACAAAGAGGGCACACAGATCAGCATTGCACAGAAGGAGTTTACACAGTATTTTCCTGAAGCAGGATGGGTCGAGCACGATCCGATGGAAATATGGGAAACCCAGCTCGAAACTGCGAGGGATGCACTTGCAAAGGCTGGGCTGACGGCGTCAGACATTGATTCTATCGGCATTACCAACCAGCGGGAAACGACCATCGTTTGGGACAAAAACACCGGGAAACCCATATACAACGCAATCGTTTGGCAATGCAGAAGAACGGCTGATTTCTGCGGAGAATTGAAGGCAGAGGGGCTGATGGAAAAGTACCGTGCGAAGACAGGTCTTCTGATCGATCCATACTTCAGCGGCACGAAACTCAGATGGATCCTGGAAAATGTTGAAGGAGCCAGAGAGAGGGCAGAAAAGGGAGAACTGCTTTTTGGTACAGTAGAAACATGGCTCATTTGGAATCTGACTGGCGGTCATGTTCATGTAACGGATTATTCCAATGCCTCTAGAACAATGATGTTCAACATTCACGAACTCTGCTGGGACAAGGAGATTCTTGAACGTCTGGATATTCCGGAATGCATGCTCCCGCAGCCGATGCCTTCCAGCTGTATTTACGGTGAAACAGAAAAATCCATCTTCGGGGAAAGCATTGTAATAGGGGGCGCTGCCGGAGATCAGCAGGCAGCACTCTTCGGACAGACATGCTTCGAAAAAGGGGAAGCGAAGAATACATATGGCACAGGCGGATTTATCCTTGTCAACACAGGGGATACGCCGGTCACGTCAACCAATGGCCTTCTGACGACGATCGCATGGGGCATTAGCGGCAAAGTCACTTATGCGCTGGAAGGGTCAGTATTTGTCTCCGGTGCGCTTATAAAGTGGCTCAGAGATGAACTGGGAATCATTGAAACCGCTGCTCAGACGCAGGAAATGGCCATGAAAGTGGATGATACGGAAGGAGCATATATTGTTCCGGCATTTACAGGTCTTGGGGCGCCTTACTGGGATCCATATGCCAGGGGAGCGATCTTCGGTCTTACAAGAGGTGTAAACAAAAATCACATCGCAAGGGCTGCATTGGAATCCATGGCTTATCAGACCTATGATCTGCTGAATGCGATGGCAGAGGATCTCGGTGAAGGCATCAAGGCGCTCAAGGTCGACGGAGGAGCTGCCGCAAACGATTTTCTTCTTCAGTTCCAGGCGGATATTATGGACAGCGATGTTTACAGACCTGATTGCATTGAAACAACATCTCTGGGGGCAGCCTATCTTGCCGGCCTTGCAACAGGATTCTGGAATTCAGAAGACGACATCGATGACAACTGGCAAGTTGACAGAATCTTCAAATCCCGCATGGAAGAAGATAGGAGAAAAGAACTTCTGAAGGGGTGGCACGAAGCGGTGAAACGGACTTTGACATGAAACTGATAGATAATATATATCGGCTTTGCATAATTATGTTGCTTTTTTGCATTATAATCTCAGACATCAGTGTTTTATTGCTTGAAAATGCATAGGTAAAACAATATAATATACTCGTAAGTCTGCACGTTTTCAGGAGAGTAAATTGGAAGAAAAAATCAAAGCGATTTTAAAAGAACAAGTTGATCCTGTTTTACAGGAGCACTTCGGCGGTTCAAGCCTTTCGAAGTATGAGGATGGAGTGGCATATGTCAGACTTACAGGCGCATGTGCCCAGTGTCCGTCTGCCCAGGAAACTCTTGAGAGCGTTGTAAAGGATTTTGTAATGGGAGGATGTCCAGAAGTGAAGGACGTTGTGCTCGATACTTCCGTAAGTGAGGATCTTCTTGACATGGCCAGAAAAATCCTGAGAGGAGAAATGAAAGACGATTAAACAGGCAGCCTTTTTGTGCTGTCTTTTAATAATATCAGCTATCATTTAGTTCACAATAATCTGCCGGCAATTCTGCCGCCAGAAGTAAAGCAATAAGAAGGAGTGATTTTATTATGTTAATGACAGGCGAACAGTACATTGAAAGCTTAAGAAAACTGAACACAAGAGTTTACATGTTCGGTGAAAAGGTTGAAAACTGGGTAGATCATCCAATTATCAGACCTTCCATCAACTGCGTAAAGGTTACTTATGACCTGGCTCAGGACCCTGAATACAGAGACCTGATGACTGCTAAGTCAAATCTGACAGGTGAGACAGTAAACAGATTTGCGCATCTTCACCAGAGCACTGAAGACCTGAAGAACAAAGTTAAGATGCAGAGACTGTGCGGACAGAAGACTGGTTCATGCTTCCAGAGATGTGTAGGTATGGACGCATTCAACGCAATGTTCTCATCCACTTATGAAATCGATAAAAAGTATGGCACTCACTATCATGAAAACTTCACAAACTTCCTGAAGATGGTACAGGAAAAAGACCTGGTAGTTGACGGCGCTATGACAGACCCTAAGGGCGACAGAGGACTTGCTCCACACGCTCAGAGAGATAAGGACCTGTTCGTAAGAATCAAAGAGAGAAGAGAAGACGGAATCGTAGTATGCGGCGCTAAGTGCCACCAGACTGGTTCCATCAACTCACACTGGCACATCGTAATGCCTACACAGGCTATGAGAGAAGAGGATGCTGACTACGCTGTAGCATTCGCTTGCCCATCAGATGCTGACGGTATGTACATGATCTACGGAAGACAGTCCTGCGACACAAGAAAGCTGGAAGAAGGAGCTGACATCGACCTCGGTAACGCTCAGTTCGGCGGACAGGAAGCTCTCGTAGTATTCGACGATGTATTTATTCCGAACGAATATGTATTCCTCGCTGGCGAATATGAATTCGCAGGCATGGTTGTAGAAAGATTTGCTGGATATCACAGACAGTCATACGGCGGCTGCAAGGTCGGCGTTGGTGACGTTCTGATCGGTGCTGCTGCTCTGGCTGCTGAATATAATGGCGCTCAGAAGGCTTCACACATTAAGGACAAGCTCATCGAAATGACTCACCTGAACGAAACTCTGTACTGCTGCGGTATCGCTTGCTCAACAGAAGGATATCCTACAGAAGCAGGAAACTATCAGATCGACCTGCTGCTGGCCAACGTATGTAAGCAGAACATCACAAGATTCCCTTACGAGATCGTAAGACTGGCTGAAGATATCGCAGGCGGACTGATGGTAACTATGCCGGCTCAGAAAGACTTCGATTCAGATCTGCCAGTAGGCAGAAACGGCGAGACAATCGGCGAAATCTGCAACAAGTTCTATGCAGCTGCACCATCATGCACAACGGAACAGCGTATGAGAGTTCTCAGACTGATCGAGAACCTGTGCCTCGGCGCTGCAGCAGTAGGATACAGAACAGAGTCAATGCACGGTGCTGGTTCACCTCAGGCTCAGAGAATCATGATCCAGAGACAGGGCAACATCGAAGGCAAGAAGGCTCTTGCAAAGGCTATCGCAGGCATTAAGGAATAATTGATTGCCTGAAGACAAATTTCGAATAGACAGTGTTAATGAAGAGGCCGCTTGGCAGTCCCGGGCGGCCTCAGATTATAAGAAGGAAAGTTAAGAATTTAACATGAAGTGCGGGGTCAAATTCTGCGGCGGCTGCAATCCTCACTATCAGAGAGGGGATGCGTTCAGAAAAATACAATCGGATCTACCTGAAATTGATTTTGAGCATGCCGAAGAAGGGCCTGCCTATGATCATCTTCTTGTCATAGGCGGATGTACAGCCTGCTGTCCTATTATTGATCAATACACTGTCAATGGTGATGTTTTAAAAATGTGGTCAGAGGATCACATATCCAAAATAGAACAATTACTGGAGGAAAAAGTTAATGAAAAACTGGAAAGAACTTTATGATTCAAAGAAAATGACTTCAGATGAAGCCGTACAGCTCATCAAGTCAAATGACAAAGTAGTTTTCCAGCATGACGTAGGTGAACCGGCTGAGCTGGTAAGAGCCATGGTCAGAAATGCGAAAAACTACAAGAATGTTGAGATTTCTCACATGTTCTCACTCGGTCCTGGAGACTACTGCAAGGAAGAGTACAAAGAAAACTTCCATCCAAACATGTGGTTCATTTCCGGACAGACAAGGAAAGCCTGCAATGATTGGGGCGATTATACGACATTCTTCTTCCATGAACTGCCGGAATTGATGAGACAGGGGAGAGTACAGGTCGACGTTGTCCTGATTCAGGTTTCCAAGCCGGATAAACTCGGTTATGTTTCCACAGGTGTATCTGGTGACTACACGGTACAGGCAATCAAATCAGCGAAGACTGTTATCGCACAGGTTAATGAGCACGTTCCATTCTCCTATGGCGATGTCGTATTCCCGCTGATGGAGTATGCGGACGCAATTGTTGAGTATGATGAATATCTTCCGACAATTCCTGCTTCCAAGATTGGTCCTGTTGAAGAGGAAATCGGTAAGTACTGCGCAAGTCTCATTGAAGACGGCGCTACACTGCAGCTGGGTATCGGATCCATTCCTGACGCTGTATGCGCACAGCTGAAGAACAAGAAGCATCTGGGACTTCACTCTGAGATGCTGGGTGATGGCGCGATGCAGCTCTATTATGAAGGCGTCATCGACAACACGATGAAATCCTTTGATAAGGATGTCATGGTAGCCAACTTTGTCATGGGTACACAGGAACTCTACGAGTTCTGTGATCACAACCATGCAGTTAAGATCATGCCGGTAGACTATGTCAATGACCCGACCATCATCATGAACTGCTCCAAGATGATTGCCATAAACGGTGCACTCGGCTGCGACCTCTATGGACAGGTTGCTTCCGATACGCTGGGCGGCGACGTTCAGTTCTCCGGAGTAGGCGGACAGGTCGACTTCATCCGTGGTGCCGCAATGGCAAGAGACGGACTGGGCAAGGGCATCATCGCAATGCCGTCCATGGCTGTCAAGAAGGATGGAACGAAGATTTCCAAGATTACACCGCATCTGGCTGACAAGCAAGTCGTAACAGATTCCAGAAACGATACTGAATTCGTAGTAACCGAGTACGGTATTGCAGATCTGTGGGGAAAGAGCAACAAAGAAAGAGCAAAAGCCCTTATCGACATTGCACATCCTGATTTCAGACCGGAGCTCAAGGAAGCAATGAAAGAAATCTTCCACCACAGCTATGACGAATAATCAGATGATTAAATAACTATATTACGGTAAACCAATTTCAAGGAGGTTATGCATTATGCAGGCTTTAAAATTAGTCCCTACAATTCACTATTTTGATACTTTCAAAGACTTTAACGATGAGTTCAAACTCGGAAAAGGCGATATCCTCGTAACAAACGAGTGGATGTACAAGCCATATGTTGAAGGCCTTGGCATTGATATGCCTGTTATCTTCCAGGAAAAGTACGGTATGGGAGAGCCAACTGATGAGATGATGGACGCAATGAAGGCTGAGATGGATCAGTATGATTATGACAGAATCATCGCTTTTGGCGGCGGCACTATCGTAGACTGCTGTAAGGTTCTCGCTTGCGAGATTCCTGACAAGGTTGCTGATCTGTACACTGACAAGTATCCTTGCAAGAAGATCAAGAAGCTCATCGCTGTTCCTACAACTTGCGGAACAGGTTCAGAAGTAACGAATGTTGCTGTAGCATCCATTCCATCACTGAACCTGAAGAAGGGTATTGCTACTCCTGACACATTCGCAGATGAAGCAGTACTGATTCCGGAATCACTGCAGGGTCTGCCTGATAAAGTATTTGCAACTTCATCTGTAGATGCTCTGATTCACGCAGTTGAGTCATTCCTTTCACCAAAGGCATCCCCATTCACAGAGATCCTTTCCAAGGAAGCAATCGCACTGATCATGGGCGGATACAAGAAGATCGTCGAAAGAGGCGGCAACACAAAGGAAAACAGAGCTGACCTGCTCAAGGACTTCTGCCTGGCAGCAACTTATGCCGGCATCGCATTTGGTAATGCAGGCTGCGCAGCAGTACATGCACTGTCCTATGCACACGGCGGCGCATTCCACATTCCTCATGGCGAAGCAAACTTCATCTGCTTCACTGAAGTATTCAAGATGTACATGAGAAAGCAGCCAGTTGGCAAGATTCAGGAAGCAAACAAGATCTTCTGTGATGTTCTCGGATGCAGCGAAGATGTTGTTTACGAAGAACTGGATGCATTCCTCGGTAAGATTCTTGAGAAGAAGCCTCTCAGAGAGTATGGCATGACTGAGGATCAGGTTGCTCCATTTGCTAAGTCAACGATTGACAACCAGCAGAGACTGCTCGGCAACAACTATGTTGAACTCTCAGAAGAAGAAATCGCTGAGATCTTCCAGAACCTCTACTAAAAACAAACATAATAAAATCATCACATAAGAGCGAAGGAGTCATCCTTCGCTCTTTTTATTAAAAATATCTAAGATGAATATGGTGTATTACTGTTTGAACATGGTATTGATTTGTGATAACATATCATGGTATCAGTAGAAAAAAAGGAGTATTAAAGGAGTATTATATATGCAGGACATTTTAGTCGAACAGAACATAATTATTACGGAACCTTGCAAAACCTTGAGAACACTTGGCAGAAACGCCCTTGCAGGCAAGTGGAAGCTTGCAATTACTGCGGTTTGTGTCTTCATTCTTGTCCTTCAGCTTCCGATGGCAGTGTTTGATGCACTTTTCGGGCTGAATATAGGCAGCATCATGACGAGCAACGGATATACTTACGGCATGGATGCCGGCATGTATGTTGATTTCTACAACAATATGCCGCAGATCAGTGCGCTCAGTCAGATTTATCTGCTCTTGGTTGCAGGCCCGATGACCTTAGGAATCAGTCTGTTCTTCCTGGCTACTTTCAGAAAGCACGATGTACAGGTGACGGATATGTTTCTGGGATTTGAGAGATTCGGTAAAGCACTGGGACTGTTCCTGTTTATGGAGCTGTTCATTATCCTGTGGTCTCTGCTGTTCATTATTCCGGGAATCATTGCATCCTTCAGATACAGCCAGGCATTCTTTATTCTGGCAGATGATCCGGATAAAGGGATCAGACAATGTATGAATGAATCAAAAGCCATGATGAAAGGGAATAAAGCGAAGTATTTCCTCTTATCACTCTCATTCATCGGCTGGGTCATTCTTTCAGCGATTCCGTCCGGCATTGTAGAGTCCATCGGCGGTATTGTTACGAGCAATTCATTTATTATGGCTTTGTTCTCGATTATCGGTGGACTGTTCATGGCTCCTGTTATCGCATATACTTACTCCACATTCGCTGGGTTCTATGAGATTCTCTCAGGACATCTCATCAAAGAAACAATGCCTGTTCCTGTTACGGCAGAAGAGGCGCAGCAGCAGTATGAAGAAATGATCGCGAAAGAAGCAGAAGAAAAAGAAGCAGCAGAGCAAGAGCAGGACGAACAGAAAGAAGACAAAGTAAAGCAGGAAGAAGAGCAGGAGACAGAAGCAGATGGACCAGAATCAGAATAAAGAAAACTATAAATTCTTTTCGCATAGAGAATGCGAATTCTTCCCATGCCATAATGTATCAGACGAAGAGTCATTCAACTGTCTCTTCTGTTATTGCCCGCTGTATGCATTAGGGAAGGAATGCGGCGGCAATTTTACATATACGGAAAACGGCATCAAAGACTGCAGCAACTGCATGGTCCCTCACGGGAAAGGGGCTTATGATCATGTGATGTCTAAGATGGGACTTCTTATGGAGATTGCGAAAGATAAAGGAAAGGAATAAATGGCAGAAGAAATAAGACTTGACTGCGGAGTCAGGATAATCATAGAAAAAAACACCATGGTCAGATCAGCCGCCCTTGGCATATGGGTGGCCTCAGGTTCAATGTACGAGGACGACAGCACGCATGGTGTTTCTCATTTTATTGAACATATGATGTTCAAGGGAACAGAAAACAGAAGCGCCAGACAGATTGCAGAGGATATGGATAAGATCGGTGCTACTTTTAACGCGATGACGGGAAAGGAATCCACTTGTTATTACGTCAAGACCCTCACGTCCAACATCTACAAGGGTGCTGAGATTCTCATCGACATGGTACTGGGATCACAGTTTGATACGGAAGAGCTGGATAAAGAGCGTCAGGTCATCCTTGAAGAGATCAAGATGGTCAAAGATACGCCTGACGATGAGATATACGACGTCATTTCTGAACTTGTAAACAAAGGCGGTTCTCTGGGCAGATCTGTTCTTGGAACACCAGAAAGCCTTGCCGGTATCGACCGCGCCAGAATGGTCGAGTACTACAGGAAACGGTATGCAAGAGAAGGCATCGTTGTTGCTGTCGCCGGGAATTTTGATGAGAAGAAAATCGTCGCGCTCTTCGATGAAAAGATGAAAGTCTTAAATGAGAAACTTCCGACATTTGAAAAGGTGGAAGCACAGTATGAGAAATCATTCGATGTGCGGGTGAAGGATATTGAACAGACGCATCTGTGTCTGGCTGTGCCGGGTGTATCCTATATGGACGACATGTATTACACTTTTGTTCTCATGAACAGCATTTTAGGTGGATCCATGAGTTCCAGACTGTTCCAGAATATAAGAGAGCAGAAAGGTCTCGCGTATTCCGTTTGCTCCATGAATTCATTCAACAGCACATCCGGTTTTTTCAATATATATGCTGGTATTGCTCACGAAAACGCCGCCAAGACAATAAAAGAAATCCGGTATGAGCTTGAACGGCTGGCTGAGCATGGCGTGACCGAGGAAGAGCTTTCCATAGCAAAGGAGCAGGTGAAGACAACCTACATCTTCTCTTTGGAGAATCCTGCTGCACTCATGTTTTCACTGGGCAGGAACAAACTGCTCATGGACAGGCTGTTTTCCGTAGACGAATCAATCGAAAAGTACAACGCCGTAACCTGCAGCGATATTCTGAAGGCCGCTGAAATGGTTGGTGATATCGATCAATACTGCGCTGCAGTCATTACCGGCAAAGAGTTGAACATCAAGGAGCTTATTGATGAAAGTAAGAATCAATAGTCTTTCAGGAATCTATCCGTCATATGAGACAGAAGGGTCTGCCGGCATGGATATCCGTGCCTATCTGGAACAGCCAGTTATGATTAAGCCCGGAGAAAGAAAGATGATTCCCACAGGACTCTTTATGGAGTTTGAACCTGGGTTCGAGGTGCAGATCAGGGCCAGGAGCGGTCTGGCTGCAAAACACGGCATTGGTCTCGTCAATGGTGTGGGTACCATAGACAGTGATTACCGCGGCGAGATTATCGTAGCGCTGATCAATCTGGGACAGGATGTCTTTGCAGTAAATAATGGAGACAGAATTGCGCAGATGGTTATTTCGCCTATTGTGCAGGCTGAAATTGAACCGGCAGATGAATTGTCCGATACAGAAAGAGGAGCGGGAGGATTCGGATCAACCGGAGTGTAGCATGATTGTAAGAACTGACATTGAAAAACGTGAATACGAATACCTTTCACCTTTTGCTACAAAGGCAGCAGAGACAAAGGGAAGAGCAAAATCTGAGAAACAATGCGACATCAGGACGGACTTTCAGAGGGACAGAGACAGAATCATTCATTCAAAATCTTTTCGCCGCCTGATGCATAAAACGCAGGTCTTTCTGGCACCGGAAAGAGACCATTACAGGACAAGACTGACACATACCATCGAAGTCGCCCAGATCGCCAGAACCATCTCCAGGGCTCTTGGTTTGAATGAGGACTTGACGGAAGCCATTGCCATGGGTCACGATCTTGGACATACTCCCTTTGGACACAGTGGTGAGCAGGTTCTGAGCAGACTCTATAGCAAAGGATTTCGGCATAATGAGCAGAGTCTCCGTGTCGTAGATGTTCTTGAATTTCATGGGACGGAACGAGGAATGAACCTGACGGCCGAGGTGCGGGATGGTATCCTGAATCACACAGGACCAGTTATGCCATTTACTCCTGAGGGGCAGGTAGTAAAAACAAGTGACAGAATTGCATACATCAATCACGATATCGATGATGCCATCAGAAGTGGTGTGATTACAGAGAAAGATCTTCCACAGGATTGCGTAAGTATTCTCGGTGATTCCCACAAGAGGAGGATCGATACCCTTGTCAAGGATATGATCGCAAACAGCGAGGGCTCTCCTGTGATTCATCTGAGCGATGAAAAGCTCAGTGCGATGAATAAATTGCGGGCCTATATGTTTGAAAATGTTTATCACAATGAAAAGGTGAAGAGCGCTGAGGACATGGAAAGAATTGAGGAAACAATCGGTTCACTATTTAGATACTATAATGACAATCCGGAGCTCATTATTGCTGAGTTCCCTGATTTGGCGGAAGTTTGTTCTGTGGAGGAACTTATCAAGGATCACATTGCGGGAATGACAGACAGATATGCAGAAAATACATATCTGAATATTATGGAATAAAAAAAGGATTAGCCCTACTTCCAGCGTAGTTATAAGTATAAGAGTAAACTATAAGGGGTAGATGTGGCTATCAATCGCAGATCGTATAATTTTAATAACGTAGACGAGATAAAAAGCAGGTGTAACATCGTAGATGTCATTGGCAGAGTCGTGACTCTGAAGAAGGCAGGAAGCTCCTATAAAGGGCTTTGTCCTTTCCACAATGAGAAGACACCTTCTTTTTCTGTTGATGAGACAAGACAGTCCTACAAATGCTTCGGCTGCGGTGAAGGCGGGGATGTTATCAGCTTCGTCCAGAAGTATTACAGCCTTGATTTTATGGAGGCGATGGAGCTGCTGGCCAAGGAATACGGTATCGAACTGAAGAAGAACGATCAAAGCAGCGCACATAGCAAGGAATACTATGAAATCAACAGACTGGCTGCCAGATTCTTCTATAGAGCGCTGCGTGAGCACAACAACCCCGGATACACATATATGCGCCGCAGAGGCATATCCGACGAAACGCTCAACACCTTTGGAATCGGTTATGCGGATGAGAAATGGACGAGCCTTACGGACCACCTTGTGAACCAGGGCATTGATCCGGTCAGACTTGTGGAAGTAGGACTATCTTCCGAGAAAGATGGAAGATATTACGATAAATTCAGGGGTAGAGTAATTTTCCCGATCATCAATACAGGGGGTAAGGTCATAGGATTTGGCGGCAGAATCATTGCCGATGGCGAGCCGAAGTACTTGAACTCCAAAGAATCATCAGTATTCCAGAAGAAGAACAACCTGTACGCTCTGAATGTGACGAAGGATTACGTGAAGAAGGAAGACAGGATCATTCTGGTTGAAGGGTATATGGATGTAATTTCTCTATATCAGGCAGGAATCAGGAATGTGTCTGCTTCACTTGGAACGGCACTGACCGAAAATCAGGCGAGGTTGATCAAGCGGTATACATCAGAAGTGATTCTTTCCTATGATGCAGATGCAGCCGGACAGAAAGCAGCCCTCAGGGGGCTCGACATCCTGTACGGGGAGGATCTGAGAGCAAAGGTACTCGTTGTGACAGATGGAAAAGACCCTGATGAGTTCATCAAAGCTAAGGGCAGGGATGCTTATTTGAAACTTGCTGATGAAGCGCTTCCATTTGGTGATTTCAAGCTAAAGAAAGCAGCAGAGAGATACGATATCACAGATAATCAGCAGAAGCTCAGATATATCAGAGATGCTATCAGGATTCTGAAGGGCATGAAACCTGTTGAGGCGGATATGTACCTGGGCAGACTATCCGAGGAAACAGGCATTTCCGAAGAGGCGATCAGAAGGGAATACGAGAGCGGAAAAGACAACCAGAATCAGAGTGCTTTTGCAGCCATCATCGGCAGAGAACAGTCTGCAGAAGATGAAATCAGCGAAGCGGAGCAGGAACTGCTCAAGCTGATGCTGATAGATAGTGACTTTGTGAAACTGCCTGAGGACATTAGAGAGGATGTCTTCAGGGATAGGATAAGCAGCAGTATATATGCAGCCATCAAGGCTGTTGATAAGGGAGAACGCCCTCTCGATATGGGCCGTATCACAGATCAGATCGATATCGAATGTTCACAGTTGCTGAACACGATTACATCGAAGGTGATTCCCGGAGATAGAGAAAAGGACATATATGAAGACTGCATCAGCTTTATCAGGACCCGAAAACTGATTCGGGAAGCCGATCGGATAACGGCAAGACTGCGGGATCCGAATATAGACAAGCAGGAAGCAGAGAAACTGATGCAAAGACAGATTGAGATACAGAGATCAATAAAAGGATAGGGTGAGAAAATGACGAAAGGTACAAACAACAAGAAAAAAACAGAACTTGAACGGTTCAGAGAGAAAATCATCGCAATCAAGAACGAAGAAGATTCGAAAGATGGGGTTTCTGAGCGAGTCAAACTTGAAGCGATGACTGGTCTGAAGGAGCTTGCAGAAGAAAAAGGCGCCTCCTCACTCACGTTCTCTGAAGTCGGCGATAAGATCGACAGCATTGAATTTGACAAAGACCAGATTGAAGACATCTACGATTATCTGGAAAGAACAGGTATTACCGTAGTAGCAGACAAAGAAGAACCGGACGGCAGCGAATTGGATAAGATCGACAAGGAGGAAGAAGATCCTGAAATCAGAGCACAGCTCGAAAAGGATCCTAAGATCAAAGAAATCGATCTGGAAGCCACGATTTCAAAAACTGTCGCAGTAGACGACCCGGTTCGTATGTACCTGAAGGAAATCGGCAAAGTGCCTTTGCTGTCAGCAGAGGAAGAAGTGGAACTGGCAAAGAGGATGGAGCAGGGGGATGAATATGCCAAGCAGAAACTCTGTGAGGCAAATCTCCGTCTGGTAGTTTCCATCGCCAAGAAGTATGTCGGCAGGGGAATGCTGTTCCTCGATCTGATCCAGGAAGGCAATCTCGGACTGATCAAGGCTGTCGACAAGTTTGATTACACCAAGGGATATAAGTTCAGTACATATGCTACATGGTGGATCAGACAGGCTATCACAAGATCCATCGCAGATCAGGCCAGAACGATCAGAATCCCTGTCCATATGGTTGAAACTATTAATAAGCTAATAAGAGTATCCCGTCAGCTTCTTCAGGAGAACGGCCGTGAGCCGACTCCTGATGAAATTGCAGAAGAGATGGGTATTACAGTAGAGAAGGTCAGAGAAATCCTTAAGATCGCACAGGAACCAGTATCATTGGAAACACCGATCGGCGAAGAGGAAGACAGCCATCTCGGGGACTTCATTCCGGATGAAGATGCGCCTGCTCCTGCAGAAGCGGCTGCGTTCAGCATGCTCAAAGAGCAGCTCGTTGAGGTCCTGAATACTCTTACAGAAAGAGAACAGAAAGTACTTAAGCTCAGATTCGGTCTGGAAGACGGACGTGCCAGAACACTGGAAGAAGTGGGCAAGGAATTTGACGTAACCCGTGAGAGAATCAGACAAATCGAAGCCAAGGCGCTGCGGAAACTCAGACATCCGACCAGAAGCAAGAAGCTCAAGGACTACCTGGAGTAATGAGCAGGGCCCAAGCAGCTGGATTATTATGAATGGACTTACTGACAGACTGCAGATGATTGCAGATGAAATCAAGCAAGGCGAGACCATGGCCGATATAGGTACCGACCATGGTTTTTTGCCATTATTTCTTTGGGAAAATGGAATCTCACCATCTGTGATCATGTGCGATATCAGCGAACCATCTCTTGCCAAGGCAAAGGCAGCCGCCGGGGCATATCAGTTCGGGCAGGAACTGGATTTCAGAGCGGGAGACGGGTTGAAGATCCTAAGGTCCGGGGAAGTTGATGCTGTAGTCATTGCCGGTATGGGTGGTCTTCTGATTCGTGATATTCTTGCAGCTGATATAGAGAAAACAGTTTCCTTCGGCAAGTACATTTTCCAGCCGAGGAATAACGCTGCCCATTTGAGATACTGGCTGGTTTCCAATGGATTCAGAATTATCAAAAATCAGCTTGTACGGGAAGGTAAATTCATTTGTGAGGTAATTACTGCTTTGCCGCCAAAACCCTCTGAAAACGGCGATATGGGACTCTCAGACACGTTGCCGTCTCCAGATGACCCTTGCTGGGATCTTCCGGAAGACCTAATGTCATCTCAACCAGATCTTGCAAGAGAATATGCCGCAGTCAAACTCGGCATCGAACAGAAGATATTGGAAGGTATGCACCGCAGCAGCAATGTTGCAGACTGTGAACTGCGCAGTGTAGAACGACGTATTGATTATTTCAGGAGTTACGGTTATGAAGTATAGAGATTTTATCAGTTTGATGGAGGAGATTGCTCCTACGGAGGCATATAGAGACATCGACAATTCCGGTCCGCAGATCTTCTGTGGCAATAAGGATATCCAATCGGCACTCGTATGTCTGGAGATCAACCGGGATGTGCTGAAGGAAGCAGACGAAAAGGGTGCGGATCTGATTCTGACCCACCACCCGCTGATTTTCGAGCCGGAATCCTGTATCAACTACAATGATTATCCCGGCAGATACATCCATGAGGCTGTCAGAAAGGGAATCAGCGTATACTCGGCACATCTGTCCTTCGATTTTGCAGCAGAAGGCAACAATGCATATCTGGCGAAGCTCCTGAGACTGACGGATGTTGAAGCAGGTTCCATCAGCACAGAATGGAGAGGTCATTTGCCTGAGGCAATGAGTTTAGAGGATGTCTGCAGACATGTGGAGAACTCTCTTTCACTACCGGAACACTACATCAGATGCGTCGACGGCGGCAGGGATCTGCTGAGAAAGGTCGGACTTTGCACCGGAGCCGGCGGAAGTTATATTCCATCTGCTGCAGCTGCCGGATGCGATCTCTTCATCACAGGAGATCTGAAACTTCACGAAGCACAGTATGCAAAGGCAGCCGGTATCTCTGTCATCGACGCAGGCCACTACGGAACAGAGAAAATCTTTACAGGGAATATGGCACATCAGCTCAGACAGAAAGCACTTGAAAAGAATCTTGACATTGATGTTATAATGGCTGAGGCTGATACCAATCCATATACATTGTAATCAAGTTTGCAGATCCGGGTAAGACAGACAATCGCGCGGCGCATTCGGCGCTGTGAGGAAAGTCCGGGCTCCACAGGGCAAGGATGCCGGATAACGTCCGGCGTAGGTAACTATAGGGAAAGTGCAACAGAAACATACCGCCGCATTTGTGGTAAGGGTGAAATCGTGAGGTAAGAGCTCACGGGGATGTATGGTAACATATGTCTCGTGTAAACCCCATCCGGAGCAAGACCAGAAAGGGCGTACGGCTATTGCCGGGCAGTTGCCCGCTGCCGCCCGGAAGGTAGGTCGCTTGAGCATGCCGGCAACGGTATGTCGAGATAGATGATTGTCAGATACAGAACCCGGCTTACGTCTTGCCCGGATCCAAGAATAATCTTAAAAATGATGCAGATTATTTAAAAAAACATCTTGCAATAATTTTTTCATAATGTATAATAGAGAAGTCATGCGGATATGGCGGAACTGGCAGACGCGCACGGTTCAGGTCCGTGTCGGAGCAATTCGGTGGAGGTTCGAATCCTCTTATCCGCACCAAAAAGACGGCTGATCATCAGCCGTCTTTTGTTTTTTGCGATTTAGGTTTATCAATTGCACATTTTTATTCGTCCAGCTGTGAAGTGCAGTGTGGGCATCTCGTAGCCTTGATAGGAATCTCCTGCAGACAGAAAGGGCACTCTTTGGTTGTCGGCTCTTCTTCTGCTTCGTCTTTCTTATTAATGGATGCAGCCTTGTTCATAGCTTTGATGATGCAGAACAGGACCAGCGCTACGATGACGAAATTGACGATGGCCATGATGAATGCACCGTACTGGAGCTCAACACCGTTGACGGTTGCAACCAGATGGTTGAAGTCGACTTTCACAAACATGCCGATGATTGGTGAAATGATGTTATTCACCAATGCAGTGACAATTGCCGTGAAGGCAGCACCGATAATGATGCCGACTGCCATGTCCATGACGTTTCCGCGAAGTGCAAATTCCTTGAATTCACTCATAAAACTTTTCATTGTATCTTCTCCTTAACGTATCAATAATTTGTAAATAATTTCCCAAACATTATAACACAAAAAATGCAGTTCGGATAAGATTCTTGTGTTATAATAATCTAAATTGGAGTATTGAGGTATAATTTTGAAAGAAACAGCAGGAAACAGCTTGAACAATAGATTTGAAAACGATTTAGATGAGAGGATGGCAAAAGCCATCCGTGAAGAAAAAAGAAAACAGAAAGATAGAGAGAGGAAGAGAAAAAACAAGGCGGCAGCAAGGAAACTGGTACTTCTTTTGATTGTACTTGCAGCTGCGGCATGTCTTTGTGTCGGATTGGTCAAACTCTTCTCATCAGATGTATTTGAGACAGAAGAAGAGTTTATTGCCTTTGCAGATGATTCCTTTGAATCTGACAGTGTCTGTCCGGAAAGCGGTGTCGATGATAGAGAATACCATTTCAGTGAAGAAACGTCGGTTGCTGTCAGACGTGGCGATTGGGTGGACGGAGAAACAAAGAGCTTTCTGGATCGGCAGATCAATAACATTTCAGAAAAGAACAATGATGCAAAGGCTCTGTTGATCGATACAGCGGCATATACTGCTGAGAATGGCGCAATCAGTGCAGTCATTCATTACAGCACATATACTGTTGACGGACGTCATATGAAAAGAGCTGTATCAAAGGTCGATACATATCTCTTCAATCCCGATACGCACAGAGTTGCTGATCCTCTGCAAGTCATGAACGTCAATTACAAAAGCAAGGCGCGGGATTATGCACAAGAGTATTTCAGCAAGACATTCAGCAAGAAACAGTTGTCGGAGAATTGGGAGGATTACATCGACAGCACTGACGGCAACTTCAACAAGTTTGTCGTCACATCAGAACAGGTAACTTTCTTTTTCGATGATGGAACTGTTTTACAGGAAGGCGAGGGGACGCCTGAAATGAGTGTCCCGCAGACGATTATCGGGTCGGCGATCAGACCGGTAGTGCTGGAACGCTACATTGACAAAAAGAAACCGATGGTCGCGCTGACATTCGATGACGGGCCGTACACAAAGACAGAAACAAAGATTCTTGATGTACTCGAAAGAAACGGAAGTGTCGCGACGTTCTTCTATGTGGGAAACAGGGTGGAAAACGATCATGAATCAGCTCTCAGAGCCGTTAAAATTGGTTGTGAACTTGGAAATCATTCATGGAGCCATCCTGTTCTTTCACAGCTCGACAATAAGCAGGTCATGAGCCAGATCAAGAAGACAAATGCAGTCATACACAAGTATTGCGGTGTAGAACCGGTAGTCGCACGACCGCCTTACGGAGAATTCAATGACAGAGTACTGAAGAAGACGGGAATGGCGCAGATTCTCTGGTCTCTGGACACCTTGGATTGGAAGAGCCGTGATCCGGAAGCAATATTTAAGGCAGTCAAAAAAGCAAAGAGCCTGGACGGCAAAATCATTCTTATGCATTCCATCTATGAGGAGTCGGCGGAGGCGACGGAACTGATTGTACCATGGCTCAAAGAAAACGGGTATCAGACGGTCACAGTCAGTGAACTGATTAAATACAGGACAGGCAGAACCCCGAAGGCGGGGCAGGTGTATAAGAAACTTAACTAAGAGCAATTCAGGAGAATCATATGATCATAACAAAACGAAGTGATTACGCATTAAGAGTATGCAGGGCGCTGCGCGATGGTAAGACTCATAATGTCCGTGAAATCTGTGAGCAGGAAGATATTCCAAAAGCCTTTGCATACAAAATCATCCGTGAACTGGAGCAGGGCGGCATTGTTAAATCAGAGAGAGGCAAAGAAGGCGGGTATTATCTGGACAAGAAACTGGATGATCTGACGGTCTATGATATCGTCAGTCTGACGGAGGAGGATCTCGCAATCGTTCACTGCATGAAGGAAGACTGCGGCAGGAATACAGATGATATTCCGTGCAGAATGCATACGGAGCTTGAGCGTATTCAGAAGATTCTTGAACAGGAATTGAAAGATAAGCCGATTTCAGATATTATCGGCGTTTGATTACAAGCTCAGTTTGTGGATAGCTTCCTCCATATCTTTCGGTATGGGAGCATTGAACTCCACGCGTTCTTTCGTGATGGGGTGGATGAGCGAAAGACTGGCAGCATGAAGCGCCTGACGGCCGATGAGAAGAGAATCTTCTCCGCCGTAGAGCGAATCGCCAAGAACAGGGTGTCCGATGTGGGACATATGTACTCTGATCTGGTGTGTTCTGCCGGTTTCAAGGAGCAGGGAAACAAGGGTATGGCACTTGAGGTGCTGTACCACTTCATAATGAGTAACAGAAGGGGCGCCGTCTGATGTGACGCCTCTTTTTACGTCTTCCGGATCGGGTCTTCCGATAGGAAGATCAATCGTGCCGGATTCAGCAGTCAGTTCACCTTTGACGATGGCGATGTATTTCTTATAGATGAGGTTTTTCCTCATCTGATCCGTAATATGGTTCTGGCAGTAGGCGTTTTTTGCTACAATCAGGAGTCCGGATGTATCTCTGTCCAGTCTGTTGACAAAACGGATCTTAAAGACACGGCCTGTCTGTTCCATATAATTAGCAAGACCATTGGCGCATGTTCCTGCAGGATGACCTTTCGTTGGATGCACAACAATGCCAGGCTGTTTGTTGATGATCATGAGATCATCATCTTCAAACACAATGTCGAGAGGAATATCCTCCGGTGGGAAGTTGCTGTGCTCGTCGGGGAGTGTAATGCTGATTTCATCGCCGGCATGAACTTTGTGCCAGCCTTCCGTCGGAGCACCGTTTCTCATGGTGAGTTTTTCCCGTTTGATCCGGTTTCTCAGGCGCGCTGAAAAATCGAAGTACTCCCGTGTAATCTGGCGTACTTCCTTGCCGTCGTCTTCACTTGCTACAATGTGGCGGAATTGAGTCATTAGAGGAACTTGTCTTTTACTTTACTCCAGAAGTCATAATCGCTGAACCTAATCAGATTGACACATTTTTCTGAGGTGCGGACCTCGATCTCCTTGAGGTTCGAATAGGCTGTTTCAATACCATCATTATGGATGTATATGACCTTATCTGATTTCTCAGGAACGATGCCCAGCGTCAGATCCGACGGGAGCATGATACTGGACGTGAAAGATCTGAAAGCGGTTGTGTTCATCGGTGCAAGAGGAGTCACCTGAAGGGCATTGAGCCTTGGATCGACGATGGAACCGCCCAGAGAGTAGTTGTATGCAGTACTGCCTGCTGATGTCGCGACAAGAATGCCGTCGCCGCTGAACTTCTCGATTGGTTTGCCGCCTATGGAAAGATCAAGATGGATGGAATAGGATTTGCTGCCTGTGACTGCGAGTTCATTCAGACCGATATGAGTATCCTTCTTGCCATCGGCAGTTGTGGCGATACCCATAACCGTTCCAAGTTTCTGTATCGTGTAATTTCCAAGTTCGTAATCTTCCAGGAAAACATCAAAATCTTCCGGCCATACTTCCTGGAAAAAACCGAGGTGACCGGTGTTGATTCCGACAATTGGTGTTTCAGGAATACCGCAGCGGTGCATGGTCCTCAGAAAGGCACCGTCACCGCCGATGCAGATCAGCAGTTCCGCATTTTCATGAAAACCTTCCACGACTTCGTAGCCGCGGGCAGTAAGTTTTTTCTTCAGTTCGTTTTCAACACCTGTTGAGCGCTCTGTTTCGTTTGTAAACAGTGATATGATTCCAGTTTTCATCTATCTTACCAATCCTTCGAATTCATCAAGCAGTTCATTGAATTTATCCATAGCTTTTCTGATCGGTTCAGGGCTGGACATGTCCACGCCTGCTATTTTCAGGAGCTCAATAGGGTAATCAGATTCACCCGTCTTGAGGAATTCAATATATCTCTTTGCAGCCGGTTTTCCTTCGCTGAGGATATCTGAGCTGATGGCAGTAGCTGCGGAGTATCCAGTAGCATATTTATATACGTAGAACGCATTGTAGAAATGCGGAATACGGGCCCATTCATATCTGATGGTATCATCACGTTCAACAGCAGGACCATAGTACTTGTCATTAAGTGCCTGATACTCCTCGCACATCCAATCGCCTGTGAGCACCTGACCCGCTTCGATCGCTTTGTGAGTAATGTCTTCAAATTCCGCGAACATAGTCTGTCTGAAGAGTGTTGTACGGAACTCCTCAAGATACATGTTCAGCAAATACTTCCGCATGCGCTTATCTGTTTCCTTACCCAGCAGGTAATTCATCAGAAGTGCTTCGTTAACGGTTGAAGCTGTTTCCGCCGTGAAGATGGAGTGACTGCCGTAGATATATGGCTGTGCAGCTCTCGTGTATCTGGAGTGCATAGAGTGACCCATCTCATGGATGATTGTAAAGACATCTTTCAGCGTATCTGTGTAATTGAGAAGAATGTAAGGATAGCTGTCATAGCAGCCGAAGCTGTAAGCACCGCTGGTTTTCCCCTGATTTTCGTAGACGTCGATCCAGCCTTGCTCAATACCTTTGTTCATCTTATTGATGTAGTCTTTCCCCAGCGGTTTCAGCGCTTCTCTCATAATATCGAGACCATCTTCGAAAGATACCTTGCGGTCAGGCACTTTGATGAGCGGAACATACATGTCATACATGTACATCTTGTCAACGCCCAGAAGTTCTTTCCTGAGCTGTACGTATCTGTGCATGGACGGCAGGTTCTCATTTACAACGCTCACGAGATTGTCATACACTTCGCCCGGGATATTGTCACCGGAAAGGGCAGCCTCTCTGGAGGAACCGTAATTGCGTATGCGGGCGCTGACAACATCTGTTCTGGTGTTATAGCTGTATGCCGCAGAAATGGTATTGATCAGATCCTTGAAGGAGTCGTACATGGAGTTATAGGCGGACTTGCGCAGTTCGCGGTCTTTGGATTCCATGTACTTGATATAGGTCCCGTGGGAAAGAGGGTGGTTTTTTCCCTTGCTGTCAACGGCATCCTTGAATTTGATGTCTGCATTGTTCAGCATGGTGAAGATGTCATTGGTTGCTCCTGTGATTTCACCGATCTGAGCGAGAACCGTTTCCTCCTTGCGCCCGAGAACATGTTTTTTGCGGCGGAGCGAGTCGAGTATTGCAAATTCATAAGTCTTCAGTTTCGGATTCTCCTCGATGAATCCAAGAAGCGTCTTCCTTTTGATGGACAGGAGTTCCGGTGTGAAGAAGGATACTCTTGCAGATACATAGGCTATCACTGCCTTTGTCTTATCTGTCATGCCCTGATAGAGACTGTTAGAATTGTCCTCATCGCGTCTCATATGCGCATAGACATAGATTTTCTCAAGTTTGCGCATCAGTTTATCCATGGATGCAAAAGCATCATAAAGTATGTCAGCACTGTCTCCGAGATGACCTGCGAATTTCGCAGCGTATTGATCCGCCTGTTTTCTGATCTTCTCGAGATCCGGATCGATGGTACTTTCATCGCTGATCATGGCTTCGATGTTCCACTTGTATTTCGGGTCGATTTTATCTCTTGTTTTCAGTTTTTTTGAGCCCATTTTTCCCTCCGCAATTGTTTTACTTTAATCCTGTCATATTGTATAATACTTGAGTTGATTATTCAATAACAGAGAGGATACGTAAAACATGGACAACAGGCCTATCGGCTTCTTTGACTCAGGACTCGGCGGATTGACGTGCATTCCTTATCTCATGAGGGAGCTGCCTGAGGAGAAAATCATATATTTCGGCGATACAGCCAGGACACCATATGGTTCGAAGGCAACCAGAACCATACGGAGTTTCAGCATGGAAATCGCTGACTTCCTTGTTAAGTCAGATGTGAAGATGATCGTCATCGCCTGCAATACGGTCAGCGCTACCTGCGTCTATGATCTGCAGCAGAGATTCCCGCAGACGCCGATCATCGGCATCATTGAACCGACTGCGAGATACGTCGGCACATATCGTGGAGTCAAAGATAAAGTCGGTGTGATCGGGACCAAGGTCACCATCACTTCTCATGCGTACAAAAATATGATCCATATGTACAATGAGAAACTAGATATCGTTGAGGCTCCTTGTCCTGCATTTGTACCGCTGATTGAAGAAGGCATCATCGACAATGAGATCATGGACCTTACGATCAAATACTATATGGATTCTTTTGTCAATGACAATCATCTGGATGCGATCGTTCTCGGATGCACCCATTACCCGCTCATCAAAAAGAATATCGAGCGGCTCTATCCGCATCTGGATATCATCAATCCGTCAGACATCGTCGTCGGAAGAATCAGAGAAGTTCTGGACGACAGAGATGGATTTGCGTCAGGTTCTGATTTTACCAACGTGTTCTATGCAAGTGACTTGAGTGAAAACTTCATCAATATGATCGATAAAATATTCAAAGAAGAAGAAACAAAGGTCAAGTTTCTCAACTTTGACCTCGAAAGGGAGATTAGCAGATGAACTACAAAGATCTGATTGAATATCTGGATATCGAAAACGGCAACGAACTTCGGTATTTTGAAGAAATTGCCGACCTGGTCGAAAGTGATGAGCACATCGATTACGAAGCACTCCTCAGACTGTTCGAAGAAGTGGATCGGGATGCGGTTGCTGAACTGCTGGACGAGTACTTCAATGATGTTACCGATGTGATTCCAGAAGAGTACAGTGAATTGTTCTCTCTGCTGGAACAAATCAGAATGGAACTGACGGGCGTCATCAGAAGCATCTCCGATGACGATCCGGAGTCAGTACGCAATTTTACAGACAGATTCTACCGCTTCAGGAACTGGTATGTCTACGATTCAGTCGTATACGTACAAGTCAGAGAAGAGGAGGAGACGGGCATCTTTGGACGTGAATATGAGCAAAGCGTCAGAGACGCCATTGCAACAGCCAGAGCCGGAAGGTTCGATAGTGAGGAATACTCCTTCGATTTTTCCATGGCCCTGGATTACGATATCGATTACTACGAAATGTCATTCTCCGACCTGATCAGCACAGTCGATCAGGATGAAGGCCTGAATTAGAGGATGATGGAGAGGAAACACGATAAAACGTATATAACCGGCGTGATTTCCATGCTCAGTTGCGATGTGCTCTGGGGTTTTCTGCCGATTTACTGGCAGGCTCTGCGGCCGATAGACTCCTGGGTCATCATATTTTACAGGATATTTCTCGTCGGGTTTGTGTCAGGCATCGCTACGCTGAAGATATACGGACTGGAGTCTGTGAAGGAGCAGCTCAGACCCAAAGGCAATGGCATCATGAACAGCGCCCTCAGATTTCCGCTGGCAGGACTTCTGATCACCGCCAACTGGAGTATCTATATCTGGGCAGTCAATGCAGATCATGTTATACAGACCTGTGTCGGCTACTATATCGAGCCGCTTATGGTCTGTGTTCTGGGAATCATTTTCTTTCGTGAGAAACTGACAGGGTTCAAACTAGTCGCATTCCTCTTTGCATTGGCCGGACTGGTTGTTCTGCTGGTTCACTTCAGACAGGTACCGGGTATTGCACTGGGATTGGCTCTTACGTTTGCAACGTATGCTGCTTTGAAGAAGCATTTTGACCTGCCCGCGATCATGTCCGTATTTTTAGAAACGCTCTTTCTGATGCCTGCAGCTCTGGCAGTGGTCATCTGGCTTGAATGTACTGGAAACGGCGCTTTGGGCGTTGCGACACCGGGGAAATACCTGCTTCTGCTGTGCTGCGGTATTCTCACGGCAGCGCCGCTGTCATTTTTTGCGGATGCAGCGACGAAGATCCCGCTCATTATGGTAGGATTGCTGGAGTATCTGTCACCATCCATATCCCTGGTGATCGGTATCTTCTTCATGAGAGAACCATTCGATCTGATGCAGTTTATTGCATTTGCAATTGTTTGGATAGGACTTGCCTTCTTCACCTATGGGGAGTTCAAAAATACAAAGGAAAACAGACTAGAATGAAGACAACAGAATCTAACATTGATATCGCATTATACGAACGATTCGGAGAGGGCTTTGACCGGTTCCGCTTCCCTGCAGATATTATCAGAGTCACATCCGGACGCGGCGGTGAATCGCTGCTCATCGTCGGAAGTGAAAAGACAGCTCTGTATGACTGCGGCATGGCATATTGTGGAGAGCACACGGCTGACAATATCACTAAAGCGCTGCAGCAACTGAAAGAGCAGGGGAAAATTGAACAAACCAAGCTGGATTACATTCTCCTTAGTCACTCTCATTATGATCATATCGGCGGACTACCTTATATTCTGGAGCGTTTTCCGGAGGCTGTCGTCTTCGGAAGCAAGAAATGCCAGACTGTACTGAGCCGTGAAAACGCCAGGAAACTGATCCGAGAGTTGGGAGAAGAAGCGAGAGCGCTCTATACGCCCGGCAACAATACGCCGCTGAAGATGGATCCGCTTAAGGTCGATGTCGTCATGGAGGATGGCGATACACTGTCTCTCGGAAAAGAAACGATCACTGCATATGAAACAAAAGGGCATACGGATTGCTCCTTAAGCTATTATCTTGATCCTCCGGGGCTTTTGTTCACCAGTGAGAGCACCGGGATTCTGGAGGGTGATGATTATGTTCATACGCCGTGTTTGAAGAGCTTTCCAGACTCTGTTGCATCGAGCTACAAATGCGAAAGTCTGCATCCGGTGTACATTTGTCTTTCGCACTTCGGTATGATTCCTCAGGATATGAATAAAGAGTATTTCGTTTTGTTCCGGAAAGAATGCCAAAGTAAAATCGACTATGTCGATGAGATGATGCGCCGGGGTCTTTCCAATGATGAAATGCTGGCGAATTATCTCGTGAGATACTGGACGCCGCTCAAAGAGTCCGAACAGCCTTATGAGGCCTTTAAAATCAATTCCGGACATATATTGAAAGCACTGATCAGAGCAGTGCAAGAAGGAAAATAGATAGGAGAAAAAAGATGTTTGATGCAGAAAAAGTCAAAAACGATATCATCGCATGGATCAGAGAATGGTTTGAAATCAATGGCAAAGGCTGCAATGCCGTCATTGGAATCTCCGGAGGAAAGGACAGCTCCGTTGTGGCTGCTCTTTGCACCGAAGCATTAGGGAAGGACCGTGTAGTCGGTGTGATGATGCCGAGAGGCTACCAGTTTGACATCGATGTAGCAAGAGCGCTGATTGATCACCTTGGTATCAGAGGCATCGAAGTAAATGTGGGAGAAGCCTGTGACGCAGTTGAGAAACAGGTCGAAGCAGCATTCGGAGAGGTATCTGTGCAGACGAAGACGAATATCCCGCCGAGAGTCAGGATGACCATGCTCTATGCGACATCCCAGACGGTCAACGGCCGCGTTGCAAATACCTGCAACCTATCAGAAGATTATGTCGGTTACAATACCATTTACGGCGATAACGCCGGTGATTTCAGCCCGCTGAGCATGCTTACAGTACAGGAAGTCAAGGCGGTTGGAAGAGCATTGAATCTGCCATCTATGTTCGTGGATAAAGTTCCGATCGACGGGCTGCAGGGAAAAACAGATGAAGACAATCTCGGATTCACATACGCTGCTTTGGACAGATATATCAGAGAAGGTGTATGCGAAGATCCTGTGGCAAAAGAGCGCATTGACAAAAAGCATGCAATGAATCTGTTCAAGATGCGCACGATGCCGAAGTTTGAATATGAAGTCGAACAGTGGAGGTCATTATGGCAGTAACAAAAGAAATGATCGATCGGATCAACGAACTGGCTGCAAAGAAGAAGGCCGAAGGGCTGACTGCAGAGGAACAGGCAGAGCAGAAGGTGCTTTACAAAGACTATCTGGCATCCATCCGGGGCAGTATGAAAGCCCAGCTGGACAATGTCAGATTCGTGGAAGATCTTTCAGAAGAAGAATTAAAAGAAGAGCTTGCAAATAGGACTAAAAAGGTATAATATTATCTAGACCTAATGAGTATAGATTAATTTAAGGAGATGCAGTACATGAGAAACGTCTATATGGACTATTCGGCAACGACTCCTGTCAAGGAAGAAGTTGTGAAGGAAATGATCCCGTACTTTACAGAAAAGTTCGGTAATCCATCGAGTCTTTATGCACCTGGACTGGAAGCAAAAGACGGCCTGACGAAGGCAAGACAGCAGGTTGCAGATCTTATTAACGCGGAAGAAAGGGAAATCTTCTTCACGTCCTGCGGCACTGAGGCTGACAACTGGGTTATCGAAGGAGTTGCTGACGCACGCAAAAACAAGGGTAATCACATTATTACAACAAAGATTGAGCATCATGCGATTCTGCATACATGTCAGTATCTTGAAAAGCACGGCGTTGAGGTTACATATCTTGATGTTGACAGTGAGGGGTTCGTTTCTCCTGCAGACCTGGAAGCTGCCATCAAAGACACAACGATCCTCGTAAGCATCATGATGGTGAACAA
The DNA here is from genome assembly GCA_017431785.1 of Bacillota bacterium. Classification (GTDB taxonomy): domain Bacteria; phylum Bacillota; class Clostridia; order Peptostreptococcales; family Anaerovoracaceae; genus Lentihominibacter. The sequence goes on from JAFRKJ010000095.1 coordinate 29,330, forward strand.
TGAAGTAGGAACGATCCAGCCGATCAAAGAGCTGGCTGCGATCGCCAAGTCACATGACGTTCTCTTCCATACAGATACAGTGCAGGCCATCGGCAATATTCCGATCGATGTCAAGGAGTTAGGCGTTGATTTCATCTCCATGTCCGCCCATAAAATTTACGGGCCGAAGGGAATCGGCGCACTTTATAAGAGAGCCGGCATCAATATCCCGAGCTTCGTTCACGGCGGAGCGCAGGAAAAGAAAAAGAGAGCTGGTACGGAGAATACAGCCGGTATCGTCGGATTCGGCAAAGCGGCGGAAATGGCAAAGCGTGATCTCTATGAACACGCTGCTCATTCTGATAAATTGAGAAGAATGCTCTGGGAAAAGATCGAGGCTGAGATTCCGAACATCACGCTCAATGGTCCGAAGGATTTCACGAAGAGACATCCTGGAAATCTGAACATTTCCTTTGACTTCGTGGAGGGAGAATCAATTCTTCTTCTGCTCGATGCTAACGGCATCAGCGTGAGCACAGGATCAGCTTGCTCTTCAGAATCACTGGACACTTCCCATGTTCTGAATGCGCTCAATGTTCCTCCTGAAAAGGCGAACGGTGCGGTGCGATTTACAGTCGGTGATTTCACGACAGAAGAGGATATCGATTACGTAGTTGAAAAACTGAAAGAAATTGTTGCTAAGCTTAGAGAATTATCACCGGTCAACGGTATGGAAGGATGGAAATAAAATGGCTTTATATAATGATACAGTAATGGAACATTTCATGAACCCTCATAATGTGGGTGAAATTGAAAACCCTGATGGCAAGGGCATCTACGGAAGTCCTGTATGCGGCGATATGATGCTGGTTACGATCAACGTTGATGACAATGACGTTATTACTGACGCCAAGTTCAAGACTTATGGCTGCGGCAGTGCCATCGCTTCTTCCAGTATGGCTACCGATATGATCAAAGGCATGACCATCGATGAAGCGCTTGAAGTCAGCAACAAGAAGATCGTGGAGGAACTGGGCGGACTGCCTGCAATCAAAATCCACTGTTCTGTTCTGGCGGAGCATGCGATCAAAAACGCGATCTATGATTATGCCGAAAAGAATGGAAAGACCTACAAAGGACTGGAAGGGTACGTTCCTGAAACAGATCCTGACGCACACGAACACGGCTGTCAGGTCGAAGAATAACAAATGAAAAAGAACAAACTCGGAAACACAGATCTATTTGTAACACCAATCGGGCTGGGTGTGCTGACAATCGGCTATACCCAGCTTGATTTGCCTTTGGAAGAGGGCGCGGAGATCGTAAAGTACGCTTATGAGAAAGGTATCCGGCTTTTTGATACGGCGCAGTACTATGAGACTTACCCGTTTATCAGGGAGGCTTTCAAAGGGATTGACCTTAGTCCGGATAATCCGGATCGTCCGATCATAGCCAGCAAGAGTCTGGACCACTCCTATGAAGAGATGAAAGCTGCGATCCATGAGTGCCTCGACGCTCTGGGAATTGATCACATCGATATCTTCAAAATGCACGAAGTCCGTCAGGAACCGGACTGGTCCGATCGGGCAGGAGCATGGCAGTGTCTGATCGACTACAAAAAGAAGGGCATTGTCGGAGCGATTGGAGTATCGACTCATCATGTGGACATCACTGAAATGATGGCGGATATCCCTGAGTGCGACATTGTATTCCCGCTGATCAATTACGCAGGACTGGGCATCAGAAAGGGCGATGGTCCGGGAACTGCAGAGGAGATGGCTGCGGCTATCAAAAAATGTCTGGATGCAGGCAAAGGCGTCTTTGCCATGAAGGCATTTGGCGGCGGCAATCTGACAAACACCTACATGAAGTCCCTGAATTATGTCCGTGATTTGGGATGCCATTCGATTATGATCGGTATGGGAAAGAAATCTGAGATCGATGATATCGTCAGATATGCGGAAGGGGTACTTCCGGAGGAATATCAGCCGGAGACAAAAGATAAAAAGATTCACATCGACCAGGGCGACTGTGAAGCTTGCTACTCCTGCGTTGAGAGATGTCCGAACAATGCCATCTACATCAATGATGCAGGCCTTGCAGATGTCAACTACGATGTCTGTCTGACATGCGGATACTGTGCGCCGGTATGCCCGGTCCGCGCCATTATTATGTGGTGATTTTGCATGATAAACAGTTGTTTCAGATATCAGATTATGCTATTATCTTTTATAAGAGAATAGTGGCCCGGATGAAGAATCTGTGAGAGACTTGGCCAAAGCTTAATCAAGCTGAAAGCTGAAGCACCGAAGGGGCAAGACGGCAGAGATATCGTCGAAACTCTCAGGTACCAGGGATCAGATTCGGACGGGACTCTGAAGATGTTTTTTGACAGAGGGAAAGGTATATTTTCCTCTGTTTTTTATTAGAAATCAAAAGATAGATGTGAAAGGATGGAATGCAATGAGTAAAACAGGTTTTTCAGCTGCAGATATTCTTCTGCCGGCAAAAGGCAACTATGAGACATGGGCAGTCGTAGCATGCGACCAGTTCACTTCACAGCCGGAATACTGGGAAAGAGTGGAGAAAACAGTTGGGGATAATCCTTCAACATTCCGTATCATTCTGCCGGAGGCACAGCTTTCTGACGGTCATACGGAAGAACACATCGATAAAATCAATGCAACAATGAAAGAGTATCTGGAAACAGGTGTATTCCAGGAGTATCCTGATTCCATGATCTATCTGGAAAGAGTGCAGAGTGACGGTAAGATCAGAAGAGGCCTGATCGGAAAGATAGACCTTGAAGAATATGATTATTCCAAAGGCAGTACGTCCCTCGTCAGAGCTACAGAAGGCACAGTGCTTGAAAGAATCCCGCCTAGACAGGCAGTCAGAAGGGATGCTGCAATCGAGCTTCCTCACGTTATGCTCCTGATCGACGACGTACAGAATTCAGTCATCGGACCTCTCTCAGCATGTGAAGATGTCATCTATGATTTCGACCTCATGGAAGGCGGCGGCCACGCGAAAGCATGGCTTGTTCCGGAAGAGCTGAAGGACGGCGCATGCAAGGCCCTGGAAGCTCTGGCAGACGCACAACCGCTTCTGTTTGCTGTAGGTGACGGCAACCATTCGCTGGCTTCGGCAAAAGCCCTCTACGAAGAGGAAAAGGCGAAATTCGGGCCAGGCAGTGAGGATACGCTCCCATCAAGATATGCTCTTGTTGAAATCGTAAATCTTTATGATGAAGCACTGGAATTCGAACCGATCCACAGGGTTCTGTTCGATGTTGATCCTGAAGCACTTCTGAAGGCCTTTAAGGAAGAATACCCATCTACCATAGACGGCAAAGGGGAAGGTCACGTGATTCGTTATGCCTATGAAGGTGTTGACGAATATCTTACAGTGACAGAGCCAAAGGCTCAGCTGGAAGTAGGAACACTGCAGTCATTCCTTGACAAGTACATCAAGGAACACGGCATCGGTATCGACTACGTTCACGGTGATGAAATCACCATTGAACTGGGTCAGAAACCAGGCTGCATGGCATTTCTCTTACCTGCAATGGATAAGGGTGACCTGTTCAGATCTGTTATCAATGACGGCGCTCTTCCAAGAAAAACATTTTCTATGGGTCACGCTGAAGACAAGAGATACTATATCGAGGCTAGAAAAATCAAATAATCACCCAATTTATAGTGCTTTTTTCGCAAAATAGGACTAAAAAAGGTCTATGTTTTGTGTTATAATACCGTCTGTATTAATTTAGATAGTTAAAGTGATAAAATGCAAAAAGGAGAAATTATGGAACTGAAAACTCCACTGTATGAAAAACACCTGGAATATGGCGGCAAAATGGTACCGTTCGGAGGGTATATTCTTCCGGTACAGTACAAATCATCAGGCGTCATCAAGGAGCACATGGCTGTAAGAACCGCAGCGGGAATGTTCGATGTCTCACATATGGGAGAGATTCTCTGTGAGGGTCTGGATGCACTTGCCAATCTCAACATGATTCTGACCAATGATTTTACGAATATGGTTGATGAACAGGCAAGATATTCACCGATGTGCAACGAGAGAGGTGGAACAGTTGATGACCTTATCGTCTACAAAATGAATCCTGAAAAGTATTTCATCGTCGTCAATGCAGCGAATAAGGATAAGGACTACAAGTGGATGTGCGATCATCAGTTCGGGGATGTAACGTTTACGGATGTTTCCTCGCAGTATGCGCAGATTGCTGTGCAGGGTCCTAAGGCAAAGGACATTATCGCGAAGATCTGCAGTGATGGCAGCATTCCGGAAAAGTATTATTATGCCAAGTTTGGCGCAGAAGTAGCCGGTATCCCTTGTATTTGTTCAACAACAGGATATACAGGTGAAGATGGTGTGGAAATATACCTGCCTGCTGCTAAGGCTCCTGAAATGTGGGATGCCATTTACGAAGCAGGAAAGGATGATGGGCTCATCCCATGCGGGCTCGGCGCCAGAGATACGCTGAGAATGGAGGCGGGAATGCCGCTCTATGGTCATGAGATGAATGATGACATCTCACCAAGGGAAGCAGGCCTCATGTTTGCCATCAAACTCAAAAAAACAGTCGATTTCATCGGTAAGGCACCGATGATTGAAGCTGGCAAACCAGCGGTTGTCCGAGTTGGTCTGAAGATTACAGGCAGAGGAATTGCCCGTGAACATCAGGATGTTTATGTAAACGGAGAAAAGGTCGGTTACACAACGTCCGGAACCAAGTGCCCATACTTTGATTATCCGATTGCAATGGCACGCATCCCAAGAGAATACAAGGAAATCGGAACAAAAGTACAGGTGGATGTCAGAGGCCGTATGGTCGATGCTGAAGTATGCGAACTTCCGTTTTACAAGAGATAATCATCAGTCAATTATTTAATAGTTTATTATATAAAGGAGAACAAAAATGGAACTTAAGAATGATGCACTTTACATGAAATCACACGAATGGGTTGTTATCGATGGAGATACTGCTACAGTCGGCATTTCAGACTATGCACAGTCAGAACTGGGAGATCTGGTATTTGTAAACCTGCCGGAACCTGGTGATGAAGTAACTGCAGGTGAAACTTTCGCCGATGTCGAATCTGTAAAAGCTGTATCTGACATTTATTCACCTGTTTCAGGAGTGATCGCTGAAATCAACGAAGAACTCCTCGATGCGCCTGAGCTCATCAATGAAAACGCAAATGATGCATGGTTCATTAAGGTTGAAAACGTAACAGAACAGGCAGAAGAACTCATGTCTCCGGAAGATTATGAAACATTCTGCGCTGAAGAAGAATAATCAGGAAAGGCGGTATATATGGGCACTTTTGTACCTAACACTAAAGCGCAGCAACAGGAAATGCTGAAGGAAATTGGTTACGAGAAGCTCGATGACCTCTTCGCCCATATTCCTGACGCTGTGAAGTTCAAAGACGAACTTGATCTTCCATCCGGTTTATCAGAAATGGAAGCCGCGAAGGAGATCAAAAAAATCGCAGCAAAAAACAGAATCTATGACTCCGTGTTTCGCGGAGCAGGTGCATACAGACATTATGTTCCTGCAATCGTAGGCAGTGTGACGGGCAATGAAACGCTTCAGACTGCATATACGCCATATCAGGCAGAAATCAGCCAGGGCGTACTCCAGTCCATCTTCGAGTACCAGACGATGATATGCGATCTGACGGGAATGGATGTTTCAAACGCTTCCGTCTACGACGGAGGAACAGCAGCGGGTGAAGCAGTCGCCATGTGCAGAGGGCGCAAAGCCAACAGGGCGCTTGTTTCAGCATGCATCCAGCCATCTGTGATGAAAGTAATCGAAACCTATTGTTTCGGCAATGAGATGGAACTTGTCGTCATTCCTGAGAAGGATCATCAGACAGATGTGGAAGCACTGAAAGAACTGATGACAGATGATACCGCCTGCGTTCTGATCCAGCATCCGAACTACTATGGAAGCCTTGAGGAAGCAGCTGAAATCGGACAGATCGCGCACTCTGTCAAGAACTGCAGATTCATTATGTCAGTGAATCCGATCACATTGGGAACAATGAAGACTCCGAGAGAGTACGGCGCTGATTTTGCAATTGGCGAGGGTCAGCCTTTAGGATTGTCTCTGGCATTCGGCGGACCGTATCTGGGATTCATGGCAAGTATCGATTCCATGAAGAGAAGTCTTCCGGGCAGAATCGTCGGTCAGACCGTGGACCACAACGGAAAGACAGGATACGTGCTCACACTGCAGGCGAGAGAGCAGCACATCAGACGTGAGAAGGCGTCCAGCAACATTTGCTCCAACCAGGCGCTGTGCGCACTGGCAGTTGGCGTTTACCTCTCGGCAATGGGAAGTGAAGGCCTGAAAAATGTAGCCGGCCAGTGCTACTCCAAGGCGCATTATATGGCGGCGGAACTCAGCCGTATCGGTTTTGAAATCGAGAATGAAGAATTCTTCCATGAATTCGTAACCTATTCCGATAAGAAATCATCAGATATCCTGAACGCGCTTGATGATGCGGATATTCTCGGAGGACTTCCTCTCGACGAAAACCGCATTCTCTGGTGCTGTACTGAAATGAACAGCAAGGCAGATATTGATAAAGCCGTTGCTGTTGTAAAGGAGGTGTAGAGATGCTGATTTTTGAGAAATCCCGTCCGGGAAGAGGATGCAGCGCTATTCCTGCTTGTGACGTTGAACAGTACACACTTCCTGATGATGATATGAGAGAATCCGATCTGCATCTGCCTGAAATGGCGGAAGTGGATCTGAGCAGACACTATACGGAACTTGCCAAAAAGGCCCATGGTGTAAACGACGGTTTCTATCCGCTCGGTTCCTGCACTATGAAGTACAACCCTAAAGTCAACGAGCAGATGGCTGCGCTTGATGGATTCACACAGATCCATCCGCTTCAACCTGTGGAAACAGTACAGGGCTGCCTGCAGATTCTGAAGGAAACCGAGGATGCACTGGCTGCCATTACCGGCATGAGCAACTTCACACTCCAGCCGGCGGCAGGAGCACACGGTGAGTTCACAGGACTTCTGCTGATCAAGGCGTATCATCTGGCGAATGGTGATACCCAGAGACGAAAGATCATCGTTCCGGATTCCGCTCACGGCACCAACCCGGCTTCTGCTGTTATGGCAGGGATGGAGGTTATCAACGTGGATTCCGATGAAAAGGGTCTGGTTGATGTTGAAAAACTGAGAGAAGTCTGTGCAGGCAATGATGAAATCGCGGGACTCATGCTGACAAATCCGAATACGGCAGGTCTCTTCGATCCAAACATCAAGGAAATCACGGATATCATCCATGAATGCGGTGGCCAGTGCTATTACGACGGCGCAAACCTCAACGCTGTTATGGGGTGGGCAAGACCTGGAGATATGGGATTTGACTGTGTTCACCTCAATCTCCACAAGACATTCTCAACACCGCATGGCGGCGGCGGTCCGGGATCAGGACCAGTAGGGTGCAAGGAGCATCTTGCGAAGTTCATGCCTGGCGTATACGCTGTTGAAAAGGACGGAGTATATGATTTTGCAAAGGCAGAAGCTAGCCTCGGTGAGATGAAGAACTTCTACGGCAACTTCCTGGTAGCTGTCAAGGCTCTGACTTACATCAAGATGCTCGGCAAAGAGGGCATTCCGGAAGCAAGCAAGAACGCGGTACTCAACGCCAACTACATGATGAAGAAGCTGTCATCCGTCTATGACATTGCATTCAAGCCGGAAGTGTGCATGCACGAGTTCGTCATGGACATCGGAAGACAGGCGAAGGAGACAGGAGTTACAGCCATGGATATCGCCAAGGGACTCCTGGACAATGGTATCCATCCGCCTACGATGTACTTCCCGCTGACCGTCCATGAAGCGCTGATGGCAGAGCCATGTGAAACAGAATCCAAGGAAACCCTTGACTGGGCAATCGATGTTTTCATCGGATTGAACGAGCTGGCTTATTCAGATCCTGACAAACTTCATCAGGCGCCGGTAAAAACTCCGGTTACGCGTCTCGATGAGGTTGGAGCAGCGAGACATCCGGTACTCAAATACGAGTTCGAATAGTCAAAATGTATTGTTTAAGGGTCTGATGCTTTATCAGACCCTTTATCATGAGAATTCTAATCCAAAGAATTCAGAAACAGATAAAAGCGAGGCAGTTATGGATAAATATGATCTTATAGTGATAGGCGCAGGCCCCGGCGGGTATGTTGCAGCCATCAGAGGTGCCCAGAAAGGGCTCAATGTGGCTATCATTGAAGCTGATCGTGTCGGCGGCACTTGTCTTAACAGAGGATGCATCCCGACAAAGGCTATGATTCATGCATCGTCCCTTTATAGAAAGATGCAGGAAGGCGACCGTTTTGGGCTGCACGCAGAGGGTGTTTCATACGACTACGGTAAGATCTGCGACTATAAGCAGGAAACGGTGGATACCCTTGTTGGCGGTGTACAGCAGCTGCTCAAAGGCAACAAAGTAACGGTGATCGAAGGCAGAGGCATTCTTCAGAAACCTGAAAACGGCGTCAACGCAGTATGTGTTGGCAATGATAATTATTATGCAGATAATATCATTCTGGCAGCCGGATCCAAACCGGCATCACTGCCTGTGGAAGGCTCGGATCTTCCGAAGGTCATCAACAGTGATGGATTGTTCGCACTGGATCACGCGCCGGAAAACCTCGTCATCATCGGCGGTGGAGTAATTGGTGTTGAATTCGCGACTGTATTCTCAAATCTGGGAAGCAAGATTACGATTCTGGAAGCACTTCCTAAGATTCTGGACAACTTCGATAAGGAGATTTCCCAGAATCTGAAGATGATCCTGAAGAAGAGAGGCGTTGATATCCATACCTCAGCTATGGTCAGCAGATTTGCAGAAGGAGATGACGGTTCTGTCACCGCGTTCTATGAAGAAAAAGGGAAGGAGCAGTCTGCATCTGGTGACTATATTCTAGTTGCAGCAGGCAGAAGACCAGTCACCGAAGGACTCTTCGCAGAAGACGTCCAGCCGGAGATGAACGGAAGATATGTCAAGGTGGATGACGATTTCCGCACAAGTATTCCGGGAGTTTACGCCATTGGAGATCTCATCGGAGGCATTCAGCTTGCTCATGCTGCATCGGCCCATGGAATCCGCGCAGTGGAGAACATCTCCGGTTCTGCTGATTCACAGAACGTAATTGTCGTTCCTGCTGGTGTATATACAGACCCTGAAATCGCTACGGTCGGATTGACAGAAGCCCAGGCAAAAGAGCAGGGTATTGAAGTGATAACTGGCAAGTTCATCATGAGCGCCAACGGCAAAAGCCTCATCACCAAAGAAGAACGGGGCTTCATCAAAGTTGTTGCAGAAGCCGGTACAGAGAAGATTCTCGGTGCTCAGATGATGTGCGCCCGTGCCACAGATATGATTGGAGAGTTCACAACAGCCATCGTCAATAATCTCACGGTTTCTGACATGCTCCGAAGCATCATGTCACACCCGACCTACAGCGAAGGAATCGGTGAAGCACTGGAAGATGTGCACGGCATGTCATTGCATACTGCACCGAGACCGTCAAGGAGATAATTACAACATTCATATTCAGTAAAATAGCAGCCCGTTCCGCTGATATCCTTGTATACTGCGGATAACAGCTTCGGGGCTGCTATTTTGTTTTTGTTCATTGAAACATGCAGTTCAAGTTGAAAACTGCCCTAAAATTATAGTATAATAAAAAATCGTGAAACAGGTGAATGAACCAATACATATCAATTGGAGGATATACACATTATGGAAAAACTGGGTCTGAACACATTAAGAGAGATGTTTCTGAGCTATTTCGAGAAACAGGGTCACTACAGAAGAGAGAGCTTTTCTCTGATTCCGGAAGATGATCCGAGTCTTCTCCTCATTGGTGCAGGAATGGCGCCTCTGAAGCCGTATTTCGCCGGTCTGAAGACGCCGCCGTCAAAGAGGATGACCACCTGTCAGAAATGCATCAGAACAGGCGACATCGAAAATGTCGGATATACGGACAGACACGGAACATTCTTTGAAATGCTCGGTAATTTCTCATTCGGAGATTACTTCAAAAAAGAGGCAATCACATGGGGATGGGATTTTGCGACCAATGTACTTAAGATGCCGGAAGAAAAGCTTTGGGTCACTATCTATGAAAACGATGAAGAGGCCTATGATCTGTGGCACAACATGATTGGTCTTCCGGATCATAAAATCGTCAGACTCGGTAAGGAAGACAACTTCTGGGAAATCGGAACAGGCGGACCTTGCGGACCATGCTCAGAAATCTACTTCGACAGAGGAGAAGAGCACGGATGCGGGAAGCCTGACTGCAAACCGGGATGCGAGTGTGACAGATACGTTGAATTCTGGAACCTGGTATTCACACAGTTTAATAAAGAGGAAGACGGATCCTATACTGATCTGCCTCATCCGAACATCGATACAGGTCTTGGCCTTGAGAGACTCGCATGCATTATGCAGGAAACAAGCTGCATCTTTGATGTAGATACAATCCGTTCCGTACTCAGTCAGGTTGAAAGAGTATCCGGCGTTGAGTACAAAGACGGTACTGTCCCGACAGATATCTCCCTTAGAATCATCACCGACCATCTCCGTTCCATGACATTCATGATCGGCGACGGCATTCTGCCGGGCAATGAAGGCAGAGATTATGTGCTGAGAAGACTAATCAGAAGAGCCGCAATGCACGGGCGTAAGCTAGGCATCAAAGGGCCGTTTCTGACAGATCTCTGTGACAGAGTCATTGATGAGTCTGCACGGGCATATCCAATTCTCGAACAGCGCAGAATCATGATCAAGAGAGTGATCAATGCGGAAGAAGAGAAGTTCGCAGCTACCATCGATAAGGGTATGGGCATCATCGATGAATATATTGCTGATATGGTCATTTCAGGCAATAAGACGCTTGATGGCACAAAAGCGTTCAAACTGCATGATACTTACGGATTCCCAATTGATCTGACCAAAGAAATCATGGAAGAAAAAGGGTATCAGGTCGATGAAGAAGGATTCGCCGCGGAAATGCAGCGCCAGAAGGAACTCTCCAGAACGGAAACAGAAATGGAAGGCGCAGGGTGGAAGAATGACACCAGAGAATTAAATATCTCAGGTGAAACAGAATTTACCGGCTATGACACGCTCAGCCAGAATGCAGTCCTTGCGTACATCAGTGATGATACTTTTGCTGAACTTTCAAAAGCAGCAGAAGGCGACAAGTGCACATTCATACTCGATAAGACTCCATTCTACGCAGAAAGCGGCGGACAAGTCAGCGATACCGGATTCATATACAATGAAAAGAGCGGTATTGCGCGCATAGAAGGCGTAAAAAAGCAAAATGGTATCTATATTCATTCAGTTACTATCGTTCAGGGTGAATTCAATGTTGGTGACCCTGTAGATGCGATGGTTGTTGCTCCTGTCCGCAATATGACAGCTGCAAACCATTCCGCAACACACTTGCTGCATAGGGCTCTGCGCGATGTTCTGGGCGATCATGTTAAGCAGTCCGGTTCCCATGTGGACCAGAACGGACTCAGATTTGACTTCTCACACTATCAGGCTATGACAGATGAGGAAATCAAACAGGTCGAGGAAATCGTCAACGACAAGATCAGACACTTCATGCCGGTCATAACGAAAGTCATGGATATTGAAGATGCCAGAAAAGAAGGCGCTATGGCGCTCTTCGACGAGAAGTACGGAGATAAGGTCAGAGTTGTTTCCATAGGTGATTACTCCAGAGAATTCTGCGGCGGTACGCATGTCGCAAACTCCGGACAGATCGGTGCTCTCAAGATTCTGAGCGAATCCGGTGTTGCATCCGGAGTCAGACGTATCGAAGCGATCACAGGTCAGAGTATACTGGAAGATTACAACAGAGAGCAGAAGGTCATCAATGACACCGCTGCTGCTCTGAAAGCGAATAAAGATGTTCTTGTTGAGAAAGCTGCTTCACTGACAGAGGAAATCAAGGAACTCAAGAAAGAAATCGCTGAGCTCAAGGCGGCAGAGATGAGCAAAGATGCAGACGCATTCCTCGATGATGCGAAAGAAATCAATGGCGTAAGACTGGTTACGAAGAAATTCGATGACTATGATATCGGAGATCTTAGAAATCTCTCGGATAATGTTAAGGCAGCAAATAAGAATGTCGCCATGGTATTTGCATCTGTTTCAGGCGGCAAAGTGACGTTCCTCGTTTCTCTTACCGATGATCTGGTGGAGAAGGGCATGCACGCAGGCAAAATGATCAAGGAAATCGCAAAAGCTGCAGGCGGCGGTGGCGGCGGCAAAGCCGACATGGCCCAGGCAGGTGCAAAGGATCCGTCAAAGGTTGATGATGCGTTCGCCAAGGCAGCAGAATTACTGTAAATAATTAACAGAGTTTAAGACATTATTCTCTTATAAAGGCTTGTAAAGATTGGTAAACTGGTGTTATACTTTAATCACCAAGTGAACTGATTGGAGGTTTAATAATGGATAGACAGACAAGGATGTATGATAACTTTGATAAAGTCGAGCAGAAGACGATCAAGGAGATACTGACAATCGCATATGATTCTCTTGATGAGAGAGGATACAATGCAATCGATCAGATGGTGGGTTATATTCTTTCAGGAGATCCATCCTATATTACAAGTCACAATAACGCCAGAAATATCATCGGCAGAATCGAAAGAGACGATCTGGTAGAAGAATTAATCAAGGCATATCTCGACAAATAATCAATGCATTCTTTTGTGGCGGGCTTTTTGTCCGCCACTTATTTTTGATTTTTGAAAAATAGATGTAGTTTCCAATAACAAAATTATGTATAGGAGTGACCATTGCGAAAAATCGGATTGGATGTAGGTGACAAAACAATAGGCGTCGCTGTCAGTGATGAACTGGACATCACTGCACAGGGAGTCATGACCATAGAACGGATCGGAATCAAGAAGGATACCAGTAAAGTACTTGATCTCATCAAGGAATATGACTGCGATACGGTTGTGATCGGGCTCCCACTGAAACTGGATGGAACGGACAGCCCGCAGACGGAGAAGGTGAGGGAATTCAGACAGAAACTTGAGAATAAACTTAAAGGAAGCGGCATGAATCACATTAAAGTCGATTATTATGATGAGCGTCTGACGACTGTGATGGCCGAGAAGGTCCTTATTGAGGCCGACATGCGTCGAAACAAGAGAAAAGAAATCATTGACCGTCAGGCGGCGATTATCATCTTACAGGGCTATTTAGACAGTCTTAGATAGATTATAAATCAATAGATTGGCATAGACTTTTCAGACTGTAAATATGAATTCAAAAGGGGCAGGGGAGTGCTGCATATCTCCCTATGCCCCTTTATCTTGACATCATAAAACAATCAATCATACAATAATAATAACCAAGTAAAACTGATAATGAAGACTCTATTTTCGATTGCAGATCCGGTAGAAGTGGGGATATGACACTGGGGGCAATGCTGTCTCTTGGTGTTTCTTATAATGGAGATAACAGAACATGAAGACAATATATTTGAATTGTGAAAACGGTGTCAGCGGTGATATGGTGCTGAACGCCCTAATCGATCTGAACGAAGATCCTCAGGCGGTTCGATCCGAAATACACAGAATCAGTCATTTGATCGGAGCACCTCATGAGCATCAGCACGATCATGATCATGAACATGATCATGATCACAACCATGATGAACACGTTCACGAACACTTTCACCGCAGCTACAGCGACGTGAAGCATATCATTGAATCAATTGATGTCAGTAGTAGTGTAAAAGCTGTTGCACAGCAGATTTATGCAGTCATTGCAAAGGCAGAATCAACGGTGCATGGCGATTCTCTGGAGGAACTCCATTTCCACGAAGTGGGACGTGATCAGGCCATTGCCAATGTGGTTGGTGTTGCGGTATGCTTAAACAAACTGAAGGCAGACAAAGTGATCGTTTCTGACATCTGTGATGGACATGGAACAGTGAAATGCGCACATGGTGTATTGAATGTTCCGGTTCCTGCGGTAAAAGCAATGCTGGATGACTGTGATCTGGCTTACAGACAGACCGAGTATGAAGGGGAAATGGTCACACCTTCAGGTTTGGCCATGGTTATCGGTAGCGGAGCAGTGACAGGCGATAAACCGGAAGGCAGTCCAGTCTCTTCCTCTGAAGCTTTTGGCGGGAGAAGAGTAGGAAAGCATGGACTTGTCGCAGAGTTATATATAGACTAAAATGATGATAATGGATTAAGAAGATGGTAATGAAATATGTAGTGCCGATTTTTCTAGCGGTATTGATTGGAACTTGTTTGGCGATACAGCCCATTTTCAATACAACAGTAGCAAGATTTACAGGAAGTATGTGGTATGCTGCACTTTGCAGTTTATCCGTATCCATTTCTATTGTACTTTGCATCTGTTTCCTGAACGACAGATTTGCGACTTTGCGTGGCGGAGGAGCGATGCAGATTCCGAAATACTATATTCTCGCCGGAATTTGCGGTATCATCATTTTAGCGTTTACAGTATTCTGCATCACGAAGATAGGTCCGGTCATGACAGCATCGATTACCGTTTCTGTACAGATGATCGTAGCGACACTGACGGCACATTACGGATGGTTTGGCATCGATCATGAACCGATCAATTGGGTCAAAATACTGGGTATCGCATTTCTCGTTGCCGGAGTTGTGCTAGTGAAGTTATCCATCAAAGGAGATTGACGTAAATGGCAGGGAACGATTATCTGATTGAAAAGAGACTATATCAGCTGAATCCGGAATTACATAATCGGGTTTCTGCGTCTCTTTTTGTTTTGCAGAAACTTCTGTCAGATTATCTAATCTATTTTCCTGAGTTTACAGACCATGCAGAAACCCATTCCATTGCGATTATTGATTACTGCAACAACCTGATGGGGGAGGAAATCATCAACCAGTTGAATGAGGATGAGCTGTACGTTCTTCTGATGGGCTGCTATCTACATGATGTGGGCATGGGCGTATCAGAGAAGGACTATTATGAATTCTGTCAGGAGATCGACTTCGGAGACTATTTTGAAACACATGAGAATGCAGCAGTAGCAGACGTGATCCGTTCTTTTCATAACGATTTCTCCGCATGTTTTATTAAAAAGTACACTCAACTCTTTGATTTTCCGTCAGATAAACACATGTTCGCGATTATGCAGGCGGCAAAAGGTCATAGAAAGGCAGATCTCTTTGACGAACAATTGTTTCCGTCAGTGGTTGAATTAGACAATGGAAATACACTATGTTTGCCATATTTAACGGCGATCATACGTCTGGCAGATGAAGTAAATGTCGCACAAGACAGAAATACGAAGCTGATGTTTGATCCGGAAAAGGCCAGTACGGAAAAACAGCGAATGGAGAACGCGAAGCACGAGGCGATAAAGAGGATGACAATTTATCCATTGAAGATAGAACTGGATGTGAAGACGGAGCATCCGGAAGTGTACGCAGCCGTCGCGAACCTGGCAGTCAAACTGCAGAGGACACTTGACTACTGTATCAAGGTCGTGGATGAGAGAACAGGGTATGAAATTACACAGAGGAAGATCATCATCAACAGCTAAAAATAGTTGGAGGAGAAGAGAGACAACTCTTCCGATAATCATAATTTTGGGAAGAGATAGAGCCAAATTCCTATAAAAACAGCGGGAATGGTCATTTTTACCAAACCCGCTTGTACCAAGGGCTGCAGCCCTTTTTTTTCTTTATTTTCGCCAAAATTTCGACGCTCTATTTTTCGATTTAAGCGATTTTTTAAACCCCTTTTGATATATATATCCTTGTGTTTCGTTCTAAGAAATCCCCTGATTACAGATCTTCCGGAATCGTCAGAATCATACCTGACTGAATGCATCCATCATGAATATCATTAGCCTGGCTGATTTCATATACGGCTTTCCTGATATCCGTATTATCGCTCTTAACGTGATCAGCGATTTCCCATAATGTATCGCCGGCTGTCACTTCAACGGTGATCTGATCCTCCGGATTTACCAGTGCTGTTGCGACATGATTACCGCTTATATATCCAAATGTTCCGATTGCAAGCCCCAGGATGATGACTATAAATGTTATAAATCTGAACTTTGACTTGATCCTGTATTTCCTCGTATTCGTTTTCATCTGACAACTCTCCTTTCCTTCCCTTTTGAACGTTTGTTCTTTACGTTTTCAATGGTAACAGAATGTATGTTCGTTGTCAATATGAAATGCGAACAAATTTTCGCATCTTAATAATCTTTTACATATTGAGGAGTTTATCCGTGACTTTATAGGTGAAATCAATGATTTTCTGGCGGAATATAATGCCCAGAATCAATAGAACAACAGCAACCGCAGCAACAACAGCGGCGCTTACATACCCCCCTGCCCCTACACGGCTTCCAATGATGAGACAGCCGAGCATTCCGGGAATACGTGCAATCATCGATACAATTAGATAAGGTCTGATTTTGATATTGGAAAGGCCTGCAGCATAGCTGCACAGATCCTTTGGTATTCCTGGAATCAGAAAAATGATGAACGTTACAATCAGTCCTTTCGGACTGTTCATCAAGTCGATCGTCTCTGTGACTTTGCGCTCTCCGAAGAAAAGATGTACCGCGTCGCGTCCCAACATCCTGGCGAAGAAATAAGCAATGCATGATCCTACGGCGATACCGATCAAAGACAGAAGCAGTCCCAGTGGAATCCCATAGAGATATCCGCCTGCGAACTGCAGAGCCTGACCGGGTATGATACAGATGACAACCTGCAAAGCCTGAGCGATCAGATAAATCAGAATGCTCTCTTTGCGGTAGCCTTTGATATCACGAATGAGTTCTTTCATATTTGAGAAAGAATCAATCAGATCATGATGGAAAAAATAGATGTAAACAGGGATGCCAATCAAAATGAACGCCAAAAGAGAAAGCTTCAGAACAGCCATGATCCGCTTGCGTTTTTCTTCTTTATTCAGATTTTTTTTTTCAGATTGCTTATCCATGCTTCCTTATGTTGTAACTACAGAATACCGAGGGCATCCAAAGCCTTGATTACACCGAATTTGGAGTGTTCGTAGGTCAGTCCACCCTGGAAATATACATTATATGGCTCACGCATCGGCGCATCCGCAGAAAGCTCGATGGAAGACCCCTGTATGAATGCTCCGGCAGCCATGATAACCGGATCCTCATATCCGCCGGTAGGAATCGGTACCGGTGTTACGTTCGCATCAATTGGTGCTGCTTCCTGAACCCCTTTGCAGAAGGCAGTGACTTTCTCGGCACTGCCGAGCCTGATTGCCTGAATGATGTCGCTTCTCTTATCTGACGGCCCCGGGCAGACCTCATAGCCAAGTTTCTCAAACACCTTGGCGCAGAGAACCGCACCCTTGACCGCGCCGTTTACTGTCTTCGGAGCGATGAACAGACCCTGCAGCATCGTTCTGGTCTGACCGAAGGTCAGGCCGCATTCTCCGGCTGTTCCCGGTGTGGTCATGCGATAGCTGACATTTTCAATCAGATCTTCTCTTCCGGCGATATATCCGCCTGTCAAAGCAAGACCACCGCCAGGATTCTTAATCAGGGATCCTGCCATAATATCAGCGCCTACATCTGTCGGCTCTTTAGTGTGGAGAAATTCTCCATAGCAGTTGTCCACCATACAAATCAGATCCGGGTTGATGCCATGTACGAAAGATGCCCATTCCTCAATCTGTTCGATGGTGATTGCTTTTCTCCAGCCATATCCCGTGGACCGCTGGAGGCAAACCATTCTCGTCTCAGGTTTGATTGCCTTTGCAAGAGCGTCGAAATCGATGGAACCATCAGATGTCAGTTCCACCTGATCGTAGGTCACACCATAATCCATCAATGTGCCTTTGCCTCTGCCTCTGATACCGATGGTCTCTTCCAGAGTATCATAAGGGCCGCCGGTGCTGTAGATCATATGGTCTCCCGGTCTTAAAACACCTGTCAGAGCGAGGCTCAGGGCATGCGTGCCATTGACGATGATCGGTCTGACGAGAGCTGCCTCAGCATGAAATACATCGGCAAATAAGCGTTCTGTCGCTTCGCGTCCCATATCATCGTAGCCGTATCCTGTATTCCAGGCAAAGTGACGGTCACTGATATTGTTCTTATGGAACGCATCCAGCACCTTGTACTGGTTGTATGTCATGATATCATCCAGCTCATCGAACAAAGGTCTGATTGTCTGTTCACAGGAATCCACCAGTTCAAGAACCTTTTCTGAAATACCGAATTCTTCAATTAATAGTCTGTTTGTATTATTGTTCATGAAAATCTCCTATTGCCTGACTTGAAAATGCGCTGTGGTTAAAAAACATGATGACCGGCCATTCCGGACGTTCGGAAACCGGGTTCTTTTTAATGAAACGGTCGTATTGCTTCTGCATATGGGCAGAAACACATGTGAGCCGTGAACTCTTCACCTTGCCTTGCTTCTTTTGCCATTTGAGAACCGGATAGCCATTCGCTCCGAATTGGTTTTCGGAATCTTCTATATACGCGCTGCCCAGCTTCGATGCGCCGCTGATCAGAGTAGCCTGTGAAATACGATCGGTTCCTTCCCGAATGTTCTTCGCGTTACCTGCGATATCGCTGCCGACGCCCTTGACACCGGATTCATTGAGATAGTAATTGTTTCTGATACCGGGATCATTCGAAAGCTCTGATTCATCCAGATATCCGCCGATAATACCGCCGGAAACATCCGAGTTATCGATTGCACCTGCATTGTAGCAACCGTTGATGATGAGGCCTTTCACACCTGCGATGCCGACGATACCGCCGGCATATCCCCTGATGTTGTTCGTCTGGATGACAGCGTTGTTTCTAACTTTCAGATGCCCGGTGTTATAGCAACTGATGATTTTTGAACCTTTGGCGTTCATATATCCGCAGATACCGCCTGTTCCTTCTGTAGAGGAAGAAACCAGACCTGTATTAAAACACCGTTCGACGACAGAGTCTTCGCTGACAGACCGGCCGCAGACGCCGCCGGTTCCATAAGTCGTAGCACCTCTTTCCGATGATTTGATTTCTCCTCTATTGCCGCATTTGATGACCTTGCCCCAGTTTTCACCAACGATACCGCCGACTTTCAACGTGCCTTGGATATTGCCGTGATTGATGCAGTACGTAATCGTTCCGCCGTCATTATGGCCGACAATACCGCCGGTCATAGCTTTCCCGCTGATAGCTACATAGGATCTGCAGTTTTTCACGACGCCGTTTTCTCCCAGATAACCTGCAACAGCACCGCATTCCGCACCGCTGGACTTAATGGTGCCTTCCAGCTTGAGATTCTGGACAGTACCGTCCAGATACCCGAACAGACCTGCGTTGCCGCCGTTCTCGTTGAAATTGAGGCCTTTGATCGTATGCCCGTTTCCGTCAAAAACACCTTTGAAACAGATATCCTCACTCCATCCAATTGGAGTAAAGTTGTCTCTGACAGTAATATCTCGTCCGAGTTTTATGGTTTTGCCTTCAAAGCTCTCATACTGGTTCGCACGGTTTGTATATTCATCATAGCGACCTTCGTTCACCAGATCCGCAAGTCCCTGCAGCTGGATCGCTGTTGTAATCGTATATACTTCATTGCGTCGATGGTTATCGAACCAGGAAGTGCTGAACGTTGAAGTGAATGCATCTTCTTCGACTTCCTCATTCGGATCATATTCTTCGTATTCAATGTAATTACCGTCGTCATCGTACATGTAATTACCATCGTCGTCGTTTGTGCCCTCGGCAAAAACAGGAAGCATGCTCCCTGCGAAAAAAATCACTGAAAACGCAGTCAGCGCCAGTATTCTCATTAATTTCATCCTAATCTCTCTCCTTCCGTTCTAGCTCCCATTCCATGTCTTTTACCAAATCCCTTTTTACATTCATTTTGTGATTCGCATAGAGCTGCGTCGTCGTTACCTGCTCGTGATCCAGAAGTGCCTGCACATCAAAAATCGAATTTCCCCTTCCGATAAGGCTCGTAGCAGCAGTGGCCCTGAGTTTATGAGGGCTGTAGCCTGATTTTCTGGATGTCGCCATACCGATCGATGTGTATTTTTTCACAAGATCACGGATGGCTCGTTCCGTCATACGTCTCCCCTGAAGTGACAGGAACAGTGCATCCTCATGGCCTTCCTGAATCCGTTCCTCATCGGCTCTCTCATTCTCAAGGTAGTCTGTGAGCACAGCTGTAACAGACTGATTCAAAGGCATGATCGCCTCTTTGTCTCTCTTGCGGTATATCTTGAATTCCCCTCTGCTGAAATTGAATGAGGAGACATTCAGCTGCTGCAGTTCAAAAAGCCTGAGCCCATAGGTGATGAAGAGGATGAGAATTGCTTTATCCCTCCGCTTGGTCTTCTCCCAGTACTGGTGCTCTTTGGGCGTCAGATTGGCGCCTGTAGTGACTGCATCCAGCATGATCATGACCTCATCATCCTGCAAAGCCTTGATCTCCCGTTCGCTTGCCTTAGGGACGCGAATCGGGTCAAATCCGTCTGTGATGTTCTTATCGATGATGCCGTCGCGATAAAGCTGTTTGAACAGTACGGAAACCGAAGATTTCTTCCTTGCAAGGGTTTTGTTCGTGTTTTCATAGAGAATGATCTCATTGTCCTTCTCAACTCTGTAGCTGCGACAGTAATCGATGAACAGATTCACGTCAACAGCCATGATTTCATTGAACTCAGTCCTTGTGATTTCTCGTGTAGATGTTGCTCTGGTCAGATCAGTCTCATCCACAAGGTACTGGCAGAAGAATCTGATATCAGTCAGATACGCAAGACGGGTCATAGGCAGAACATTGCCTTTAAGATAAGCAAAAAACCCCCGCATGAAGCTCGGGAGCTCTTTCTGTATATCTTCGCACTTCGTAACGATTTCATGTTCCTTCAGTACGATATTATCCGGCTTTTCGCTTCTGTTATGTAATCTTACAGTTTTTCCTTCAGCCACGTGAGCAAACCTCTTTTAGCATCTTCATCATTCAAGTATGCCGATAAATCGAACAGATTGATTGTATCATATCTGCGGAACCATGTTAACTGTCTTTTGGCATAATGTCTTGTATTTTTTTTAATAATATCTACGGCATCCGCAAGGGTCGTTTCACCGTTGAGATGATTGATGATTTCCTTATACCCGATTCCTTTCATGGAGATGTCATCAGCGGTCAGTCCCATGGCCATCAGGGACCGCACTTCATCGACAAGGCCTGCCTCGATCAGGGCATCCACCCGTCTGTTGATTCTATCATAAAGTTCCTCCCGATCCCTTGTAAGGCATACCAGCAAAGGATTATAGCTTTCGTTCACATGAATACCGCCGCCAAATGGACGGACTTCTCCCTCCCCTGCTTTCAGTCGTTCAATGGCCCGAATCACTTTTTTGACATTGTTAGGATGGATGCGTTCTGCAGCTTCAGAATCCAGCTCCCGGAGCATTTCATGAAGGGCTTCAGGACCTTCTGAATCAACGGTTTTTCTCAATTGATCACGCAGTTCCGAATCTTCTCCTGAGCCTGCAAAATCCATATCATAAAGAATAGAATTTAGGTATAGACCAGTACCTCCGGAAATGATAGGAAGTCTTCCCCTCGCCAGAATATCATCGATTGCTGCTCTGGCCAGCTGCTGATAACGCGCGACAGAGAACGGTTCTCTCGGATCGAGGAAATCAATCAGATGGTGTACGGCCTGAAGCTGTTCGGTTTCCGTCGGTTTCGCGCTTCCAATGTCCATATATTGATAGAGCTGCATGGAATCGCAGGAGACAATTTCCCCGTTGAATTCTTTTGCAGCTGCTATGGCGTATTCAGTTTTTCCAACAGCCGTAGGACCGGCTATTACAAGGATACGTCTGTCTTCCATAATCGTCTATGCGCGTTTGAACATGCGTTCCAGCTCATAACGGGTGAGTTTGATGAATGTCGGCCTGCCATGAGGACAGGAAAACGGGTTTTCACAGAGCTTAAGCTGTGCGATGAGCGCGTTGATTTCCGCAGCATCAAGGACATCTCCGCCCTTTACCGCCGATTTGCAGGATCTGGTTATGATCTTATCCAATGTATTGTAATCTGTAAGATCCGGATGATCACTTAACTGGCCGAACAGATCACCGAGAAATGCTTCCGCCTCAGCAAGCTCCATAAAGGCAGGAATTTCACGGACAAGATAGGTGTTTCCTCCGAAATATTCGATATTATAGCCCATGGAACGTACCTTGTCGATCCAGGAATCCTCCGATGAAACAATATCCGCTGGCACATCAAACTGCAAAGGCATCAGAAGCTGCTGTGAAGCCTTCTCTTCTGCACGGTACTGTTTCAGCAGCTTTTCATAGAAAATCCTTTCATGGGCTGCATGCTGATCGATCAGATAGAAAGAATTGTCATCCTGAGCGACAATATAAGTGTTGAAAACAGCTCCAATAATAGAAAGTTCATCAAAATCAAATGGCCTGTTGACTATATTAGGAACAGGATCAGGTATTTCCCTTTGAATCACTTCCGTTTTCTTCTCTTCACGAAGTGTTGTCAATATGGATTTTATGTTAACTTGCTCCTGAAGCTCAGATTCTCTGTTCATTTGTTCAATAGGAGCTGATTCAGGTACTTCAGCAGCTGAATCCGGTACTTGATAAGTGAATCCATCATCTTTAAGATGGGATGTCACCCTTTCTTCTACCGTTTGTGCTACGTCAGGAACCGCCTTTTCGCCGGATAACGCATCACGGATTGCTTCAGTGACGAAATCTTCTACCTCACTGTTGTCATCGAAGCGAATCTGTTTCTTTGTGGGGTGTATATTCACATCCAACTTCTCTGCCGGCATGGCCAGGAACAGAAATGCAATCGGGAATCTGCCTTTGAACATGCGTTCCGCATAGGCTCTGTCCAATGCCCTTTCCAGTACAGAACTGGCGATGATCCTACCGTTTACACAGAATATCTGACGGTTTC
Organism: Bacillota bacterium; assembly: GCA_017431785.1. Taxonomy (GTDB): domain Bacteria; phylum Bacillota; class Clostridia; order Peptostreptococcales; family Anaerovoracaceae; genus Lentihominibacter. The sequence continues at coordinate 52,370 of JAFRKJ010000095.1, forward strand.
TTGACGGAAGTGTCTTATCCGGTGATGATACATGCGCCTTCAGGGTAAAGCCGCCCCCGCTCCGTTCGACGGGAATCAGGCCTTCTCCGATGTCCGCCCCATAGATACTGATGATATTTGCGAGTATATTGCCTTTGCCTGATGTCGTGAAGACGTTTTTCCCTCCGTTGATCAGGTTGAATCTGACATCCGGGTAAGAAAGTGCGATTCTGGATACAAAATCGATGACTTTCCGTGCCTCTGAAGCATCCGATGCAAGGAATTTATACCTTGCAGGTACATTAAAGAACAGATCCTTAACGGTAACAGTCGTTCCGTCAGGACATCCTGTTGCAGTATTTTCAAGGACTTCAGAGCTTTCGACAATGACCTTGCGGCCGATTTTCGCATCAGGCGTCTTGGTGATGAGTTCCACTCTTGCAACAGCGCAGATGCTGGCGAGGGCTTCCCCTCTGAAACCAAGCGTCTCAATGCAGTCCAGATCCCGTTCATCTGAAATCTTGCTGGTGGCGTGACGTCGGAATGCGATCTCCGCCTCATCGGAATCGATGCCGCATCCGTTATCCGTTACTCTCATGTAGGTTCTGCCGCCGTCGCGGATTTCGACAGTAATCGAATCAGCCCCTGCATCCAGAGCGTTTTCTACAAGCTCCTTCACAACGGATACCGGTCTGTCTATCACCTCTCCTGCGGCGATTTTATCCGCGATGTTCTTCTCTAATATTTTAATCATTTTCTAAGTTCGTTATATGTGTTTCTTCAGATCTTCCAGTATCTTCAGCGCCTGAGAAGGCGTCGTCTCCATAAGATCCAGCGCCTGGAGTTTCTCCTTTACAGGATCCGGCATGGTTTCAAAGAATGTCAGCTGTGTTTCAGACGTATTTTCTTTCACGACTTCTACGTTCTCCGCCATATCACCGCCGAGGCTGTCCAAATGACCTCTGGCACTGTTCAGAAGTTCATCCGGCACGCCTGCAAGCTGCGCAACGTGAATACCATAACTCCTTGATGCAGAGCCTTCCACGATTTTATGTAGGAAAACGATGTTGCCGCTGTCTTCCAGAACATCTACGTTCAGATTGCGGATGCCGTCCAGCGTGTGTTCCAGAACCGTCATCTCATGATAATGGGTAGCGAACAGCGTTCTAATATGACGTTTGCAGATGAATTCAGCAGTAGCCCATGCAATAGAAAGCCCGTCATAGGTACTGGTTCCTCTGCCTATTTCATCCAGAATGATGAGACTCCTTGTGGTGGCGGTATTGAGAATATAAGCAAGTTCGCTCATTTCAACGAAAAAAGTACTTTGACCTTGTGCCAGGTTGTCCGATGCACCGATACGGGTGAAGATTCTGTCACAAATACCGATATGGGCATTTCTTGCAGGCACGAAGCAACCGGCCTGCGCCATAAGCACGATCAGCGCTGTCTGTCTCATGTAAGTGGATTTACCGGACATATTCGGCCCTGTGATGATGAGCAGTTCAGCATCTTTTCGATCCAGGTAGGTATCATTGGAAACAAAGACGCCATCGCGGATGGTCTGTTCAATAACGGGATGTCTCCCCTTCTCAATGGATATGACATCACTGTCATCGATGACAGGCTTGACGTAATCATTCTTTTCTGCTACTTGTGCAAAGGCAGTAAGTACGTCGAGTGCAGCAACGGCTCTGGATGTGCTCTGGATCTCACCGATGAAATCCTTCAGCCTGTCGCGTATATTGCAGAAGAGCTCATATTCCAGCTTATTGATTTCTGCTTCCGCATTGAGGACGAGCCGTTCCGTCTCTTTCAGCTGCGGCGTGATGAATCTCTCGCAGTTTACGAGAGTCTGTTTTCTTATATAATCATCGGGAACTAGGTCATAACTGGATTTTGTGACTTCGATGTAGTAACCGAAGACTTTGTTGAATCCGACCTTGAGCTTTTTGATCCCGGTTCTCTCTCTTTCGGTCGCTTCCAGGGATGCGATCCAGTGTCTGGCATCGGCAATGGAAGCTTTGAGGTCATCCAGTTCCTGTGAGTATCCGGCCTTGATGATCCCGCCCTCTTTAATGGTAAAAGGAGGTTCCTCCACTATGCCAGCATCGATCAGTTCACAGATTTCCTCCAGCGGGTAAATAGATTCTCTCAGTTCTGTAATGAGTTCGGATTCCAGTGTGGAAAGATCCATACGAATCTCAGGGAGCACACGGCAGGAATCAGCCAGTGCATTCAGATCATGGCCATTGGCCCTGCCGGTGGCAATTCTTCCGGCAAGACGTTCAAAATCGTATATCTTCTTAAGGTTTTCCTTGATGTTGTTTCTCGTCAGGACATCATCTGTCAAAGCTTCCACCGCATCCAGCCTGCGGTTGATCATCTCCGCATTGTTCAGCGGCTGACGCAGCCAATGCTTCATGGTTCTGGAGCCCATGGCAGTATGGGTTTTATCCAGGACACCAAGAAGAGAACCCTGCAGTTTCTTCTCAAAAAGGGTCTCGGTCAGTTCCAGATTCTTGATGGTTGCTTTATCCAGAGACATGTGCTGCCCTGCGGAGTAGACGGAGAGATTTCTGATATGGGACAGATCACTCTTCTGGGTATCATAGAGATACAGGAGAAGCGATCCCAAAGCCGTTTCTGAGGCGGTGTTTTCCTCAACCCCAAGGCCGTGGGAAGCTGTGACGCTGAACTGGCGGCGGATCGTATCCCGCATGGCATCTGTACGGTAGAATCTTCCGTCCAGAATGTTGATGTATGGATCGACAACCGTTTTCATGTCTTCTGCATCGAGAATACCGGAGGTTTCTTCGTTCAGAATAAGCTCCCTGGCGTTGATTTTCACCAGTTCGTTGAGCAGTGTCTGCCTGGCGCCGGAACCGGAGAACGAAGTAAGACAAATCTCTCCTGTGGACACATCGCAGTACGAGAGACCAATTGTCTCTCCGTCAGTATGAATGGATGCGATGTAATTGTTCTCTTTATCATTGAGAACGCTGCCTGTCATCGCAGTACCCGGCGTCACGATCTGTATGACCTCACGCTTTACGATGCCTTTGGCAGCGGCAGGATCTTCCACCTGCTCACAGATGGCTACCTTGTAGCCTTTGTTGATCAGACGTGCGATGTAAGTATCCGCGGCATGGAAAGGGACTCCGCACATGGGAGCCCTTTCTTCCAAACCGCATTGTTTACCTGTCAGTGTAAGCTCAAGCTCTCTTGAAGCGGTTATGGCATCATCAAAGAACATTTCATAGAAATCGCCCAGTCTAAAGAACAGGATCTCATCCTTATGCTCTTCCTTGATATCAAGATATTGTTGCATCATAGGCGAAAGCTTTGATTTTGCCACTTTTACCACCTTTATTTGCCCAGCTTCTTGTTATATGCTTCGATACCAAGCTTGATCAGCTCAGCTCCTCTTCTCATCTTGTCAGGCGCAAGAACGTAAGCGATACGCATCTCGTCTTTGCCCAGTCCCGGTGTAGCGTAGAATCCGCTGGCAGGTGTGAACATAACTGTTTCACCATTGTCATCGAATTCTGTGAGCATGAACATCAGGAAATCTTCGACGTCATCGACCGGAAGTTTCGCAGTGAGATAAAATGCGCCGCCCGGCTTCTGGCAAACAACGCCAGGAATCTTTGAAATCTCTTCATACGCAGCATCTCTTCTTGCACAGTACTCTTCTCTTGCTTCGTCATAATATGACTTATCAAGTCTGTAAAGTGCTGCAGCACCTACCTGCTCCAGTGTAGGACAGCAGAGTCTGCCCTGGGCCAGTTTAAGAATTCCGCTCATGAGATCCTGATTCTTGGAGATAACTGCGCCAACTCTTGCACCGCATGCAGAGTATCTCTTTGAAACGGAGTCTACGAGAACAACTCTGTCTGCAATGTCATCCAGCATTCCGAAGGAAGTGACTTCTCTGCCATCATATGCGAATTCTCTGTATACTTCATCGGAGATGATCCACAGATCGTGTTCCTTAGCTATTTCTCCTACCAGTCTCATTTCGTCGAGAGTCAGGACTCTTCCGGTCGGATTGCCCGGGCTGATGCAGCAGATAGCTCTAGTCTGCGGTGTGATCGCTGCCTCGATGAGGTCTTTCTTCGCCCATGCATATCCGTCTTCTGCCTTTGTTGTCAGCGGAACGAGCTTACCGTTGACCTGATTGCAGAATGTATTGTAGTTTGTATAGAAAGGTTCTGCGATGAGCGCCTCTTCACCAGGGTTGAGCAGAGCTGTGAAAATGAGTGTCAGTGCTTCTGATCCACCATTTGTGATGAGAATATCGTCTCTCGTATAATGCATATCATAGAGCTTCATGTAATCGATCATGGCATCGAGAAGCTCTGTCACGCCGCCTGATTCGGCATATGCGATGACCTTCTTATCGAAGTTGTTGATTGCCTCTTTGAAGCATGCAGGCGTTTCAACGTCCGGCTGTCCGATGTTCAGGCGGTAAACAGTCTTGCCGTTTGCTTCCGCTTCGAAACCATACTTGTTAAATCTTCTGATCGGTGAAAACTGCATCGATCCTACTCTGTTGGAAATTTCCATCTCATCTGTCTCCTTTGTATTAATTGATTTTTGACTATAACATAAAGGCAGAAGCCTCTATTTCAGATTGCTGTGTGAATCCGCCACTGTCTGATCCACATCTATTCTATTATCGCATTTTTGTTTCTTCATGAAAAGAAGATATTCAATATTTCCTTTTGTTCCTGTAACCGGCGAATAGGTCAGTCCCCAGGAATAAAGACCATTGTCTTCCCCGTAGCGGATGACGTTTTCAATGACTTGCCTGTGAACATCCGGATCTCTTACGATACCTTTCTTTCCAACCTGTTCCCTTCCCGCCTCAAACTGAGGTTTGACAAGGCATACCAGACATCCTTCGTCATGGAGAAGCTGGCTTGCAACAGGGAATACGAGTTTCAGTGAAATGAAAGAAACATCAATGCTGATAAAATCAACATCACGTCCGATTTCATCTACATCAAGATACCGGACATTGCATTTTTCCATATTGACGACACGCGGGTCGTTCCTCAGTTTCCAGTCAAGCTGGCCGTATCCGACATCGATACAGTAGACTTTTCTGGCGCCATGTGTAAGCATGCAGTCTGTGAAGCCTCCGGTGGAAGCACCGATATCTACTGCCTTTGCCCCGTCAAGGGCGAAATTCCACGTTTTAAGGGCTTTTTCCAGCTTCAGCCCTCCACGGCTCACATATGGGCAAAAATCATCTCTAACGGTGATTTCAGCCGTTTCATCGACAGGTGTGCCCGGTTTATCACTTCGCTGACCGTCCACATAGACAAGACCTGCCATAATGGATGCCTTAGCCTTTTCTCTGGAAGGAAACAGCCCTTTTTCTGTTGTTAATATATCAAGTCTTTTTTTCATTGAATGTTCTGTTTTACTGTTTCAGCAATGGATCGTGCATCGAGACCGTACTTCTCATACAGTTCAATCTGTGTTCCATGTTCGATGAACTGATCCGGCCATCCCAGGTTGATCACCTTATTGTTCTGCTGTGAAATACAAGCTTTGATTGCTTCGCCGATGCCGCCGGATACAATACCGTCTTCAATTGTGACAATAAGGGGCACCGTTGAAGCGGATGCCTGCAGCATATCCACATCAAGCGGTTTGATGCTGGCCATATTGACAACACCGGCATGGATGCCCTCTGCCTGCAGTATTTCAGCCGCAGCAAGAGCATGTTCGGTCATATTGCCCACCGACCAAAGGTCAACATCGTTTCCTTCTTTCATCCTCACTGCCTTACCCGGGGTATCCGCACATGCGGTATGAAGGTCTGCAGCTGTCCCACGCGGATATCTTATGGCGCATGGCCCGTCTATCTTCAGAGAGAGTTCCAGCATCGCTTCCAGTTCAGGACCGTCCTTCGGCGCGAACACAGTCATATTCGGCATGGATCTCAGATATGCGATATCGAACAGGCCGTGATGGGTTTCCCCATCAGCACCGACAGCCCCTGCCCTGTCAATACAGAATGTGACAGGAAGGTTCTGAAGGCAGACATCTTCAAGCATCTGATCATAGGCTCTCTGAAGGAACGAAGAGTAAACAGCCACATAAGGCCTACGTCCTGCTTTTGCCAGACCGGCCGCAAAGGTGACGCCGTGAGCTTCAGCGATGCCAACATCAAAGAACCGCTCCGGATATTTCTTCAGAAAGCCTTCCAGGCCGACACCTTCCGTCATGGCGGCGGTGATTCCGATAATTCGATCGTCTTCAGCGGCCATTTCAGTCAGTTTATCTCCAAACACTGCGGAATAGGACTTTCCTGATGATTTACTGATGGCAGCACCGGTATCCAGATCAAATGCACCGATTCCATGGTATTTGTGCGGACGTTTTTCCGCATGGGAATAGCCTTTGCCTTTGCAGGTAACTGCATGTACGAGAACAGGACCTTTCAGTGATTTTGCGCTTTCAAGGGTCTCACAGAGTTCCTTGATATCATGGCCATCCACAGGTCCAATGTATTTGAATCCAAGTTCCTCGAAGAGAATACCGTCTATAACAGCGTACTTGATGTTCTCTTTGGCATGGTGAATTCCGGATACCATGCTTTCACCAATAACAGGAACTTTGGAAATTCCTTTTTTGACCTTTGTCTTCATATGAAGATACTTGTCAGTACTGGTAATGCGTCCAAGAGATCCCGAAAGGCCGCCGATATTCTTAGATATGGACATACCATTATCATTCAGGACAACAATGAGATTCGTCTGCATGCTGCCGGCGTTGTTCAGTGCCTCAAAGGCAAGACCACCTGTCATTGCACCATCACCGATGACGGAGACGACCTTGTAATCCTCGCCGTTCAGATCTCTGGCCGCAGCAAGACCAAGTCCAAGAGATATGGACGTACTGCTGTGTCCTGTATCAAAAACATCGTATTCACTCTCACAGGCTTTCGGAAAACCGCTGATCCCCCCGTATTTGCGGAGAGTATCAAACGCGTCCATTCTTCCCGTCAGAATTTTGTGTATGTAGGATTGGTGGCCAACGTCCCAGATGATTTTATCCTTTGGGGTGTCAAAACATCTGTGCAATGCTATCGTAAGCTCAACAATACCGAGATTCGAAGCAAGATGACCTCCCGTCTTGGAGACGGACTCCAATAGAAAGTCCCGGAGCTCATAGGAAAGCAGCTCCAGTTGGTCGTAATCCATATTCCTGAGATCATCAGGAAAATTGTGTTCTGTTAAAAATTTGCTCATTCAGTGAAATCCTTAGTAAACTCTTGCATAGAGCATCTCTGCCAAATCGACAAACAGCTCAGCGTTGTCATAGTAATCTGCTAACGCATCTTTTGCTGCATCCGTTAATTCTCTAAACTTCTTCTTTGATTCCTCCAGGCCGTACAAAGCGGGATACGTAGCCTTGCTGTTGGCTTCGTCATGCCCTACTTCCTTGCCAAGCAGCGCCTGATCTCCTTCAACATCGAGGATATCATCACAGACCTGGAAAGCAAGGCCAAGGTTTTCGGCATACAATGTCAGATCTTCCAGTTCTTTATCTGTACATCCGCCTAGTCTGGCGCCCGCCCTGACTGCTGCTTTGATCATACTCGCAGTTTTTGTAATATGTATGTAGTTCAGAAGTTCTTTTGAACACTTTTTGTTCTCCGCTTCCACATCTGCAATCTGCCCGGCAACCATTCCTGTGACGCCTGCACCCTTTACAATTTCGTAAGCTGCTCTGATTCTGCTCTTGAGCGCTTCAAAGTTGTCGAAGTAGAGCAGCATATCCCGCTGCATTGCTTCATAAGCAGCTGACTGGAGGCCATCGCCGGCAAGAGTTGCCACTGCTTCACCATAGATGATATGGTTGGTAGGCATACCGCGGCGCAGATCATCGTCGTCCATACATGGCATGTCGTCATGGATCAAAGAGTACGTGTGCAGATACTCCATGGCCCCTGCGTAAGGGAGCGCTTCTTCCGCCTTTCCTCCGCAGAATTCACAGGCTGCCATAAGAAGAACGGGCCTCAGCCGTTTCCCGCCTGCTGAAAGGCTGTATTTCATAGAATCATAAAGCGTAATGCTCTTCTGATCGATATCAGGGATAAAATCCAATTGATGCTCATCAAATAAAGCTTTGTATTCGTCAAATGTTCTGTCGATCATTTCGTAAGCACCTCCACTTTCTGTTCTGCTTCTTCCAGTATTTTGGAGCATTCTTTATAGTATTTGAGGCCTTCTTCATAATTCTTGATCGCATCTTCAAGAGACGTCTCCTGCGACTTCAGTTTTTCAGATGCCTCTTCCAGTTTTTTAAGAGATTGTTCAAAGGTCAGTTTCTGTTCTGTCATCTTCACATCCTCCTTACTCTATACGCATGATCTCAGCCAGCGCGCTGCCTGAGCCTGTCTCAATGTTTACGTTCTGTCCGACTTTCATATCCTCTGCCTTGCTGATGATATGTCCCTCTTCATCTGTGACAACACTGTATCCTCTCGCAAGAACAGATTTCGGATTGGATGCATCTATGAGCTGTTTCAGCAGATTGACACGTTCTCCTGCAGAACGGATTCTAGCTTTCAGGTGATCCCCCATGTTCTCTATCATTCTGTCGGCATTCATCTGCTCATAGGCGATCCTGGTGCTGATGCCATTTGCAAAGGCATTCGGGTCCAGTGCAGTCAGGCTGTTTTTTCTGATTTCAATGGACTGAATCAGACTTTCTGCAAGCATTTCTCTGATTTCGAGCAGATACTGTTTCAGTTCATCTGTATCCGGAACAGCCATCTCTGCTGCTGCAGTCGGGGTCGCAGCCCTGAAGTCTGCAACAAAGTCTGCAATGGTAAAGTCTGTTTCGTGTCCGACCGCTGAGATAACCGGTATCTTAGAAGCAAAGATGCTCCGTGCAACAGCTTCCTCATTGAAGGCCCAAAGCTCCTCCATAGAGCCGCCTCCTCTTCCTGTTATGATGATATCGATATCAGGATAGTGTTCATTCAATACGCTGATCGCCTGTGCGATATCCGCTGCTGCGGCGGGACCCTGCACAAGAACCGGATAAATGAGGATATCAACGAAATCGTTTTTGTTCTGTATTGTTCGGATGATATCTCTTACCGCAGCTCCTGTCTCTGAAGTCACAACCGCAATTTTCGAAGGAAATACAGGCAGTGGTTTCTTGTGCTCTTGTGAAAAAAGACCTTCCTTTTCGAATTTCGCTTTCAGTTTCTCAAACTGTATTGCCAGCTGCCCTTCTCCATTCACTTCGATATCACGAATATTGAGTGAATAGTATCCGCCGCGTTCATAGACGGAAATATAACCACTTGCGATGATTTCCATACCATCTTCGATCGGACAGGAGATCCGGTCAACATTGGATGCCGCCAGAAAACAGTTGATTTTGCTGTCTTCATCTTTCAATGAGAAGTAAACATGCCCTGAACTGTGAAATTTCAGATTGCTGATCTCACCGATGACGGAGACATTTGCCAGGATCGGATCTGTTTTCAGCACACGTCCGATGTAATTATTCAGTTGTCCGACTCTGATTGGCTTTAATCCCATAAGTACCTGCTGCCCAGCAGCGCAGTTCCAACTGCATTGTCTGAAGACAGTTCCGGAGCTGCGAAGTGGACTTGACATCCTTCTTTTTGCAGTTTCTCTGAAATGCTGTTCCTTATGAACCGGCTTGAAGTGACACCTCCTGACAGGTATACCGAATGGATTCCCGTTTGATCAGTGCACTGTGTAAGCATTTTTATAATAGAGTCCGATATCCTGATAAAGGCCTCTTTGATCAGCGCATCCGGCGCGAAGTCTGTTTCAGCAATTTCAGACAGTTTGTTTCTTAATTGTGTATCGAACCCTGACAGGTTCAGATAGCCTTCTCTGACTTTTATGCCTGTCAGCAGATTTGTACTATCAGATGAATGCAGCGCGATCTCATCCAAAATCTGCCCGCACGGAAACGACAGACCCATCTGCACACCGGCTCTGTCAAGGACCTGACCATATGAGATATCCCTGGTACCACCGATGATTGCAATATCGTAAAATGAATTCTCACCATTGAGATCTTCAAATGAGGATGCTCCACAGGGAGCATGATCCTTCACGGTAATCTTGAGCACTTCACAGGTGCCGCCTGAAAAATGACATCCGATAAAATCGCCATCAGGCCTTCTGCCGCACGATGCAGCCGCTGCTTCAATATGCCCTTCCTGATGGGAAAACCCAATGACAGGAACATCAAGGGCGGACGCCAGTGCAATTGCCTGACTTCTTCCGGCTGTAAAGCACGGCATATAGGAACCTTCCATCGGTCTTGGTCTGGTTGAATACGCTATGGCGTCGATGTTTCCCTGAAAGGATTCTCTAAATTCTGCAAACAACTCCGGCAGGTTCTGTACATGTTGAAACAACGCTTCCGATTGCCTGAGCCCGCGTTCCCCTTCTTTCACAGTCAGAAAACGTCTGATATCTGCAGCAATATCGTATCCGCAGACCACGGCGAGTGAGGTCTTGTAGTTGCTGGTATCGATTCCCAGAACGTATTTATCAGTCATCTGTCTTGTCCTTGATGATGGCACCTAACACACCGTGTATAAATCTCGCGGAGTTATCTGTGCTGAACTTCTTTGCCATATTGATTGCCTCATTGACCGTAACTGCTTCCGGAATGTCATCACAGTATCTGATTTCTCCGCATGCAAGCCGCATGATTGCCAGATCAACTTTCGGCATTCTGCTCGTCTTCCACTTGGAAGCGAAATTGTTGATATCGCCGTCGATTTCGTCTATACTCTGAACGATCTGCGACAAGAGGTTGCCGCCGCGCACAGCATGGTCGCCCGGCAGTCTCTCTGAAGCGAGTTGTGTTGCCTTTGCCTCATCGAGCGCTTTCGTGGCATCCATCTCATATAGAATCTGCATCATGATTTCTCTGGCTTCATTCCTGGTCATTTCTCTTTACTCCTTCCACATGGATGTTTACCGCATTGAGTTTCTGATTGGTCATGCTGCGTATTTCATTCTTGACATTGTCCTGTATGTCCCAGGCTACCTGAGGGATTTTGCATCCATATGTAACGATAACATGCAGATCAATGGAAATCTGGCCATTGTTTTGTGTCACTTTGGCCCCTTTTGATACATGTTCCTTACGGAGAATGCTTTTACTGAGCGTATTTTTGATACCTCCGGCCATCTCCGCTACGCCTTCTGTCTTCAGCGTTGCATTGATGGCGCATACGGCAAGCACGTCATCAGATACAGTTACAATATCTTTTTCATCTTCCATTAGTCTTTTTCCTTGTCCTCTTCCTGATTGATTTTCATCGTGACTTTTTCAATACGTCTGTCTTTGACGGAATTGATCGTGAACACAAGATTGTCCAGAAACACTTCTTTGCCCAGATCATCATCGTCAGGTATTTCTCCGAACATATCAATGATCAAACCACCAATGGTTTCGGAGTCCTCGGATTCCAGATTTGTTCCAAGCTCCTCATTGATGTCATCCAGATACATACTGCCTTCAATGAGATATAGGTTATCGCCGATTTTTGTAAGTTCCTGTTCTTCTTCATCATATTCGTCATCGATATCACCCATAACTTCTTCAATAATGTCCTCCATCGTGACGATACCGCAGAAACCGCCATATTCATCAATAAGAATTGCAATCTGCTGTTTTGTCTTCTGCAGTTCAAAGAAGAGTGAGTCTATATTCTTCGTCTCCGGAACAAAGTAAGGATTACGCAGTATGGAGCGTATATCCACATTGTCAAAGCCCTGTTCTCTCGCCTGGATCAGATAGTCTTTGATGTTCAGAATACCGATGATGTTATCACTGTCATCCTCATAGACTGGTATGCGGGAGTATTTCAGGCTCATCAGCTCATCGATGTATTCCTGCGGATCGTCATTGATGTCGATGGCAAAGACATCTGTTCTTGGCGTCATGATTTCATAAGCAAGAATATCATCAAAGGCAAATACGCCTGTGATCATCTTTTTGCCTTCTTCTTTGAGCTCGCCGCTCTCCTGCCCTGCCTCCAGCATTTCCACGATATCCTCTTCAGAATACTCATTGTCATTCAGATCCGTCCTCTGACGGAAAATCTTGAGGAACAGTATTGCGATTCCGGCACTGCATACCGTGATCGGTTTAAGAAGAGCATTCAGCACTTTGATGCTGCCGGCTGTGGTCATCACAACACCTTCTGCATGCTGCATGGCGATTCTTCTCGGCAGCATCTCACCGAGAGCCATCAGGAATATGAGTGATATAAACAGAACAATGATAAATGCCACAATCATGGAGAGTGTATCTGATTCCCACAACAGATTCAGTTTTCCATAGAGCGGCATCGCCAGACAAATCATGCAGACAATACAGTAAAGCATGTATATGAGCACATTCATGACACGCAGTGAGAGCTTAAAAACTGGTGCGTTCTCCATGACAGGCATTGCTGCCTTTGCTCTGTTATTCCCGTCTTCTGAAAACTCTCTGAGTTTTGTTTTATTGGCTTCCGATATGGATTTTCTCGCAGCGGAAAACCATGCGTTGATAATAATAAGGGCCAGGCCGATTAGTACGCCCCATAAGGGGATCATAGGATCCTCTGACATCTTGTTATTTCTCCTTTCTAAGCATGTACATCTCAGCTACAGGCTGAGCCATTTTGATTCTTAATATCTGCTGCGGATGAGGGGCAGACTGGATTGCATTGCCTTCTTCATCCGTCATATTGTCAAGTATCTGTGTGAAGCAATCTCCTTCCGGACCGAACACTTCTATCACATCTCCGATATCCATCTTGTTTCGCTGTTCCACAACGGCGATTCCGGTTTCTTTATCATATTCCTTGACGATGCCAGTGAAACTGTAATCACGGATATAGGAACTGCTGAGGTATTCCTGGTCCTCGCCTGTTGGTTTTCTGAAATAGAATCCAGTTGTGAAATCTCTATGGCTGGCTTTGCACATTTCCTCAGCCCAGGCCGGATCATACACATAGCCTTCCGGATTCTTATAATAAGCATCCAGGGCCCGTCTATAGGCCTTGATGACGTGGGCGATGTAGAAAATGCTCTTCATGCGGCCTTCAATCTTAAAGGAATCAATACCGGCTTCAATCAGTTCCGGCAGATACTCCAGCATGCATAAGTCTTTGCTGTTGAAGATATATGTACCCCTGTCATCTTCATCAACCGGCCAGTATTCACCGGGACGTTTTTCTTCTTCCAGTCTGTACTTATATCTGCATGGATGTGCACAGGCCCCGCGATTGGCGTCTCTTCCAGTCATAAAATTGCTGAGCAGACACCTTCCGGAGTAGGAAATGCACATTGCACCATGGACAAAAGCTTCCAGCTCTGTATCTTCCGGCAGCTTGCTTCTGATCTCTTTGATTTCATCCAGCGTAAGCTCCCTTGCCATGACAAGCCGTTTTACTCCCTGCTCTCTCCAAAATGCGGCAGTTACATAATTCGTCATGTTTGCCTGCGTCGAAAGATGAATCTCAGCCTCAGGAATCTCAGCCTTCAGAATATGCATCACAGCGGGATCGGAAACAATGAATGCATCGATCGGAATGTCTTTGATCTCTTTGAGATATGCCTGCAAAGGCTCTATATCCTCGTTGTGTGCATACACATTCAGGGCAAGATGACAGCGAACACCCCTGCTGTGGGCATACGCGACGCCTTCTTTTATTTCATCAATGGTCATGTTGCCGGCGCCCGCCCGGAGGGAGAACATCTCTCCGCCGAAGTACACAGCGTCAGCTCCGTATTCAACCGCTATTTTCAGTTTTTCAAGATCGCCGGCAGGTGCCAGCAGTTCGACCTTTTTCATGTCTTGCTATCTCACTCAGTCCTTTTCTATGATGCTGATTGACACACCGTCACCAACAGGAAGAACTGTTGTATCGGCGTAGTCTAAACTGTTTATGTATTGTATGAATTCCCGCATACGTTTAATCGATGTCTTGTACCGTCCTTTTGTATCATATTCGTCAGAAGCAGTCATTCCTTTCATCAGAACGTTATCACAGATCACCATGCAATGCTCTGACATCAAAGGAAGTGCCAGATCCCAGAATTCCCTGTAGTGGCTCTTCGCGGCATCGATGAATATCATGTCAAATCGGCGATTCTGATCAAGTTCTTTGAGCACATCTCTGGCGTCCCCGCAGCGGACTTCCACGAGTTGTGAAAAACCAAGATTTTCGATATTGATACGTGCCGCCTTTGCAGTGTCTTCATTCGATTCTACTGTCAGGACTCTGCATCCGCAGCAATCTGCAAACACACACGACGAATAGCCCACTGCAGTACCGATCTCCAGTACATCAGCAGGCTCTTTCAGCTTCAGTATCACTTTGAGCAGTTTTTCAGTATCTTTCTGAATGATGGGAACATGTTGTTCTTCAGCAAAATTCCTCAACTCCTCAAGTTTTTCATTTTCGTTCGTATACAGGTTGTCAATGTACGCTGAAATTATCTCATTGGTAATATTCATAGCATCATGTATTATACATCAATACGTGATTCTTTTCAAAAAAATGAATTCCACACAGATCATCGTTTTTCAGATGAAATGTGTGGAATGAATTGTCAGTTATTCTTAATCGACTGATACTTTTACTGGTTTGCCAGATCCTCTTCCGTCCATGGGTGTTCCTGAACGTTCTTGTCGTGTTCTTCATTCGTCTTAGCGTAGTAGATGGTTCCATCCGGGCCGGCATAGAAGAACAGATCATCAGTATTCTTGTAGTTGAGCACTCCATCGATTGCAATTTCCGGAACCGTGCAGATCGGGCCAGGTATCAGACCGGAAACCTTTCTTGCATTGTATGGAGAATCAGAATCAAGCTGAGAAACCTTGAGATCAACTCTATCCTCGTCGAAAATGTAGCAGACAGTTACGTCACTGCCAAGTGACATATCTTCATCCAGACGGTTTTTGAATACACCTGCAATGTGTGCGGCATCTTCTTCTGTTGCACACCCTTCTTTCGTCACGATAGATGCCAGTGTCAGGAATTCGTGAATGGAGTACTTGGAGTTCTGGATTTCAGCTTTCTTATCGCTTAATACAGCGTCCATTCTGTCCAAAGCCATTTCAGTGACACTTTCAATGGAAGGATTTGTTTCCATGATAAAGTATGTATCCGGGAACAGATAACCCTCCAACGGATGTATGATATCCTGATCAAGCACATCGTCTGTCAGAAACCAGTACTTGTCGATCATCTGTTTCACAAATGCTTCGTCATCCCATACTGCGAGGATTTCTTCCTTGGAATACGGAACAACTTCTGCAAGTGCATCAGCACATTGGGTCAGTCTGGCACCCTCTGCGATACGGAAAGAGCTTTTTGATATGTAATTGAAATCACCCGTATTGATTGCATCCATGATTTCAGGAAGAGTCATGGACTTATTGAAGACATAGGTGTTTGCCTGCAGCGAATGATAACCACCGATTCTGGCATTTACTTTGGCAAAAGTGGAATTCTTTACGAGTCCTGCCTCATCGAGCACTCCAACAATCGCAGAAGCACCGCTGCCTTCCGGTATCACAACGGTTACATCTTCCTTATTGCCGGGATCCACGGCGCCGATTCCATTCAGATATGCGAACAGCCCGCCTGAAAAAACGACAACAACAATAAGGATGACGATAAATAAGCCTTTCAGTTTAGACATTATTTAGATCTCCCTAAATATTCTCCTGTTCTTGTATCAATCTGGATTCTCTCGCCTTCTTCGATGAAGATAGGAACTTTTACAACAGCACCTGTCTCAACCGTAGCATCTTTTGTTACATTTGTAGCGGTATCGCCCTTAACACCAGGCTCGGTATCTGTAACGAGAAGATCGACGAAGTTAGGCGCTTCAACAAGAAATGCGTTGCCTTTGTAGAACTTGATTGTTGCTTCATCATTCTCTCTCAGATACTTCATTGCTTCCTCGACCTGATCCTGTGAAAGCGGAATCTGATCATAAGTTTCCGGATCCATGAAGTAATACAGTTCTCCGTCTGAATAGAGGTACTGCATCGTCTTGGTTTCGATGTGAGCCTTTGGGAATTTAGCATCCGGGTTGAAGGATTCTTCCTTGATTGCACCTGTAAGGATATTCTTATGCTTTGTTCTTACAAACGCAGCTCCCTTACCAGGCTTTACATGCTGGAAATCGATTACAACATGTGGATCGCCATCAATTTCAAATGTAATACCTTTTCTGAAATCACCTGCATAAATCATAAGTCTCTCGCCTTTCTTGTGTTATATGATCAATAATGATTTAACGTATTTTGTTTTGTTGATTATAACAAACTCGCGTTTTATTGCCAAGTCCTCTACATCATGTCACCGATGCCGCCCATCGGACCCAGACCGAAGTCAGCAGCATCGCCTACGATTTTATAAACATCAGACATCATTGTGCTGAAACGCATCTGACACTGGAAATATTCACTGGTCAGAGGATCCTGCATGAGGACTGCGCTCAGCTGCTGGAGTTTCATAAACTCCTCCTGATCGATTTCGTTCCCCATCATCTGGTTTGTCTGGAATTCAAACTGTTTTTTCATGAAATCCTTAACTGCAGAATCCAGTTCCGGATTCGCTTCCAGTTTTTTTCTCACTTCTGTGTACTGCTTGCACTCTTCTGATTCTTTGATTGCTGTTGCAAGCTGGTGTGCCTGATCATATACGTTCATATTAAACCTCCATAAAAATCGGCAGTATTATTGGACTTCTCTTTGTCTTGTTGTAGATATACTTTTTCAAACCTTCCCTAACAGCAGTTTTGATGCCAGTCCAGTCTTTCATATCTCTTGACAGACAATCTATTATAATTGATTCTGCCCTCTCACATGCAGCATCGATCAGATCTTCATTTTCTCTCACATAGACGAATCCTCTTGAGATGATATCAGGTCCGGATACAATCATACCTGCATTCTTATCAATGGTAGCAACAACAATGATCAATCCGGATTCTGAAAGGAGTCTTCTGTCCCGCAGCACGATGTTGCCGACATCCCCTACTCCAAGTCCGTCCACGAATATCGCGTCTGCATTTGCCGCATTCTCGATCTTTTCAGCGGATCTGTTGCCAATCTGCAGACAGTCTCCGTTGTTCAGAATAAAGATATTCTCCTTCGGCATGCCGAGATCCTGTGCCAGCTGGGCATGTGTCCTGAGATGACGCGCCTCACCATGCACCGGCATGAAGTATTTCGGCCTGATCAGTGAATGCATCAGCTTGAGTTCCTCACAACAGGCATGTCCTGAAACATGTGTCTCTGCGATATCCGAATAGATGACCTCTGCACCCTTTTCAACCAGTTTGTTGACAACATTCGCAACAGTAAGCTCATTGCCGGGCACCGGCGTGGATGATAGGATTACCATATCATTTGCCCTGATATTGATCGACTTGTGATCATTGGAAGCCATTCTGGCGAGGGCTGACATAGGCTCTCCCTGACTTCCGGTCGTGATGACCACCATCTCCTTATCCGGAATGTTCTGCGCTTTATTAAGGTCGATCAATTTGCTGTTCGGAATTTTGATATATCCCAGTTCCCTTGCCAGTTCGACGACATTGACCATACTTCTGCCTGATACCGCGACTTTGCGGTGGCATTTGAGGGCAATATCGATGATCTTCTGGATCCTATGAACATTGGAAGAGAATGTCGCAATGATGATTCTCTTATTCGTCCCTCTGAAAATACCTTCCAGAGTTTCTCCTACCACCATCTCTGACTGGGTGTATCCAGGCCGAACAACATTTGTGCTGTCGGCCATCATGAGGAGAACACCTTCCATACCGATCTGCGCCAGACGGGCAAAATCGATTGGGTTTCCGTCTACAGGCGTATAGTCAATTTTGAAGTCTCCAGTGTGGAAGATTCTGCCCGCAGGTGTCTTGATACTGTAGCAGACAGAGTCAGCGATGGAATGCGTGATTCTGATCGGTTCTACATTGAAATGTTTGCCAACCCTGAATTCTTTTCCCGGTTCAATGAAGTGGAAGTCGCCTTTGAGGCCGAATTCACTCAATTTGCTTTCAATCAGACCGAGAGGAAAACGCAGTCCATAAATTGGTACATTTATCTCTTTGAGAAGATAAGGGATCGCGCCGATATGATCTTCATGACCGTGCGTGATGATCAGACCCTTGATTTTCTTCTCTGTGTTGATCAGATAGTCAAAATCCGGAATGACCTTATCGATACCGAACATATCGTCATCCGGGAAAGATAATCCGCAGTCAACGATCAGTATTTCATTGTCATATTCGATCGCCGTCATATTCTTGCCGATTTCCCCGAGACCGCCTAACGGAATGATCCTGACTTTCGAGGAAGCTTTTCTGGCAACAGTCTTTGCTTTTTTAGGCTGTTTTTTCGGCGTTGATTTTGATTTTCTGGTATCCTTTTTTATATTGATTGCTTTTGTTTTAGTATCTTTCTTTTCTTTCTTTTTACTCTCTTTTTTCTTTTCTCCCATATAGTCCTTTCCGGGACTTAACCTTTGACTACGATATTGATCAGTCTTCCAGGTACTGCAATCGTCTTAACGATATTCTTGCCTTCTGTAAGTCCCTTTATCTTTTCATTCTCGCTGGCGATCTGAATCATATCTTCTCTCGTCGCATCGCCAGGAATGTTGATCTTTTCTTTGTTTTTGCCGTTGATCTGAACAACGATCTCGATTTCGTCTTTCTTCAGTTCCTCTTCATTGTATGACGGCCACTTCTGATCGTATACATATCCTTCATATCCGAGTTCCTGCCAGAGTTCTTCTGTAATGTGGGGAACAAACGGTGCCAACAGTACTACGATTGTCTTGATTGCAGTGCTGTAAAGAGCCTCGTTGACATCGCCTTCCTTATAGCGGTACATCTCATTGACAAGCTCCATGATCGCACTGATGGCAGTATTGAAATTGAACCTGTCGCGAACGTCTTCCGTTACTTTCTTGATCGTGTAGTTCAGAGTGTAAGCAAGCTTTTTATCAGCTTCATTTCTGATTTCATACTTACCCGGAATATTCTCGTACTTCTCGAGGAATTCATAGACCATTCTCCAGATTCTGTTGAGGAATCGGAAGGATCCTTCAACGCCCTTATCAGACCAGTCAAGTTCTCTTTCCGGTGGTGCTGCGAAGAGAATGAACAGTCTGGCTGTATCTGCGCCATACTTCTCGATGATCTCAGCAGGTGTCACGATATTTCCAAGGGATTTGCTCATCTTAGCTCCATCTTTGATGACCATTCCCTGTGTAAGCAGATTCTGGAATGGTTCTTCATCCTTTACCAGTCCGAGATCGTAAAGAGCCATCTGGAAGAATCTCGCGTACATCAGATGCATGATCGCATGTTCAACACCGCCGATGTACTGGTCAACGTTCATCCAGTAATCAACTTTATCCTTGCTGAATACTTCCTCATCATTTCTGGCGTCACAGTATCTGAGCTCATACCAGGAAGAATCCAGGAATGTATCCATGGTGTCTACCTCCCTCTTAGCAGGTTTGCCGCAGATAGGACATACTGTATCTACAAACGTCTTGCTTGTTACGATCGGTGATTCTCCCTTTCCGGTGAATTCAACATCTGTAGGCAGAAGTACTGGAAGGTTTTCTTCCTTCTCAGGAACCCATCCGCAGTCGTCACAGTAGATCATCGGAATTGGTGTTCCCCAGTATCTCTGACGTGAAATGAGCCAGTCACGCAATCTGTAATTGATCGTTTTGCGCCCGATGCCTCTCTCATCAGCAACTTCAGCAATTTTCTGTATCGCATCTTTATTATCCATGCCGTTGAATTCGCCGGAATTGATGACCGTACCTTCTGCAGCGCACGCTTCCTTCAAGTCATTCAAATCAACATCCGGGTCATGCGGATCGATAACAGGTATGATTTCAAGATCGAACTTTTTCGCGAAATCAAAGTCACGCTGGTCGTGGGCAGGTACGCCCATGACCGCACCGGTTCCATATCCCATGAGTACATAGTCGGCAATGAATATCGGCATTGTCTTTCCAGTAAATGGATTGATGGCGTATTTACCGATGAACACACCTGTCTTTTCGTTCGTGGTAGAAGTTCTGTCGATTTCACTCATGTGGGCGCATCTGTCGATATAAGCCATGACATCTGCTTCATATTCTGTTCCTTTGACCATATCAGGTACGGATGGATATTCCGGAGCTAATACCATGAAAGTTGTACCGTATATGGTGTCGATACGTGTCGTGAATACCGTCAGTGTTTCATCATAATCCTGAATCTTGAACTGAGCCTCTGCACCGTGGGATTTGCCGATCCAGTTTCTCTGCATGATTTTGACTTTGTTTGGCCATCCATCCAGTTTGTCCAGATTAGACAGAAGTCTTTCTGCATAATCGGTAATCTTAAAGTACCACTGCGAAAGGTTCTTCTTACCTACGAGAGAGCCACATCTTTCGCAGCAGCCGTCGACGACCTGTTCGTTTGCCAGTACTGTCTGGCAGCTAGGACACCAGTTGACCTGGCTTTCCTTCTTATAGGCAAGACCTGCCTTAAAGAACTGGATGAAGATCCACTGCATCCATTTGTAGTAGCTTGGATGCGCTGTTGCAACTTCTCTGTCCCAATCGTATGACAGTCCGAGCTGACGCAGCTGTCTGTTCATTTCTGCAATATTTCCCCAGGTCCAGTCTGCCGGTTCAACATTGTGCTGAATAGCTGCATTTTCCGCAGGAAGTCCAAAAGCGTCATAACCCATTGGATGAAGTACATTGTATCCGTTCATGGTTCTGAAACGCGCAATAACATCACCAATCGAATAGTTTCTCACATGTCCCATGTGAAGCTTTCCTGATGGATAAGGAAACATCTCAAGGACATAGTACTTCTCTTTATCAGGATCCTCTGTGACCTTAAATGGTTTCGTTTCCTCCCAGACTTTCTGCCATTTGCTCTCAATTTCACTGAAATTATATCTGTCTTTCATTTTTTCCTCCGGTTTTATAACTAATTACAAAGTGTTATTTCACAATCACCCCAGATTTTCTCAAGACTGTACTTTTCTCTTGCGTCCTGTGTCATGATGTTGACAATGACATCTCTGTAGTCCATGAGAATCCAGGTTGGTTTGTTTTTACCTTCCACATTCTTCGGGAATATCCCCATAGGTTCCAGCACATCTTCCACAGCATCCTTCAGCGCCTGAGCGTGTCTTTCATTTCCGGCACTTACGAGAACGAAATAATCTGCAAAAGAGCTTCTCTCAGCGATATCGATGAGTGCTACGTCAATTCCCTTTTTGTCATCCATTGTTTTAGCGATTAATTCAGCTAGTTCTTTTGATTCCATTCATGTTCCTCCAAATATTTTTTTGCTTCTATTGAATCAGGATGCAGATACCATCCTTCATGTTCTTTTACATAGTTGATCGTGTGCTGCAGAGACATGATGCATGCTTTGTCAAGATCTGTCTCGGCCATACGTCTTATTTCTTCTACCCCAGGGTAGTGTCTTCCAGGTTCGATCGCATCGGCAAGAAAGATTATCTTTTCCAATGTGGACATCCCTGCCCTGCCAGTTGTATGATTCGCAATGGCATTCAGAATCTCCTCATCTTCGATTCCAAAAATCTCCTTGGACATTTCTGCGCCGATCTTGCTGTGGGCAAGATTCATATCAACCCCCGGTCGTTTCTCGTACTTTGCCATATCGTGCAGAAGTGCGGCGATTTCAGCCTTATTCTTATCTGCACCGAATTGTTCAGCCATTTCAATGGCCAGTTTCGTCACATTCAGTGTGTGCTCTAATCTGGAAGGTTTCAGATGCTCCTTGATATATGGCAGAATTTCTTTCTTAAGTCTTTCACGTTCTGTATAATCCATGCTCCCTGATATATCTTTCTACTTCCGGTGGTACGAGGTCACTGATGGATTTACCTTCAGCAACCATCTGTCTGATCTGTGTTGCGGAGATGTCGAGCTCCGTTTTATTCATGCTGATCACTTCCGTCCCATAAGCTGCAGTAATTCTCTGCAGGGCATTCCTGTACTCATCCTGACGGTATCCGGGTCTGGTGCCTATAATGTAAGCATAGTTGCTCAGAAGTTCTTCCGCATTCATCCATGTATCTATCTTCAGGAAACTGTCAGTGCCGGTGATGAAATACAGTCTCGTATCTTCCCCAAAGAACTCCTGCATATGACGCAGGGTCAGATAAGTATATGAGATGCTCTCCTGCTGCAGTTCGTATTTTGATACAGTTATATGGTCATCTTTTCCGGCAGCAAGGGCGAGCATGTTGAACCTGTCTTCACCTGACGCATATTCACGATCCTGTTTGAAGGGCTGAATGCGTGCAGGAATCATGACGACTTCATGAAGCCCTGCTTCTCTTACCGCATCTTCGGCAAGTGCTATGTGACCGTAGTGGACGGGATCAAAGGTTCCGCCTAAAATGCCAATCTTTTTCATTTCTTCAGTTCAATTCCCAGTTCTTCAAGCTGGGCTTCATCGACAAGGCCCGGTGCTTCACTGACCATGCACTGCGCGTTCTGGTTCTTCGGGAAAGCGATGACTTCTCTGATAGATTTTTCTCCTGTAAGAAGCATGACCAGTCTGTCCAGTCCATAAGCCAGTCCGCCGTGAGGCGGTGCGCCGTATTTGAACGCTTCAACGAGAAATCCGAATTTCTCATTGATGTCTTCCTGTGTCATATTCAGTGCTTTGAACATATCTTCCTGCATTTCCTGATCGTGGATTCTGATGCTCCCTCCACCCAGTTCCACACCGTTCAATACGATGTCGTAAGCGTTCGCCAGGCATTTATGCGGATCAGTTTTCAGAAGCTCAGCGTGCTCGGCCTTTGGAGATGTGAACGGATGATGCATCGCGGACCATCTGTCCTCCTTCTCATCATATTCAAAGAGCGGAAAATCAACGACCCAAAGGAAGTTGAACTGGTTGTCATCCAGCAGTCCCATCTCTCCTGCAATATGTCTTCTCAGGAATCCGAGACTGTCGAATACGACCTTGTTGCTGTCGGAAATGATCAGCATCAAATCTCCTGCCTTTGCATCCATACAGTCTGCCAGGTCTTCCAGTTGCTCTGGAGTGAAGAATTTATTGACGGAAGAAGTTATACCGTCCTGTGTCTTTCTGATCCAGACCATACCTCTGGCACCATAGCTCTTGACCGCCTCTGTGAGCTTATCGATCTTTTTTCTTGTATAGATATCAGATCCGCCTGTAACGCAGATACCGCGTACACTGCCGCCGGCTGCGATCGCATCGGTAAAGACCTTGAATTCACAGTCTTTGACTTTATCCGTCAGATCGCACAGTTCAAAACCGAATCTAGTATCAGGCTTGTCGCTGCCATAACGCGTCATAGCTTCTTCCCAGGTCATCCTTGGAAATGGCGTTGCAATGTCGATCCCCTTCATTTCCTTCATGACTCTCTTGAGGAATCCTTCCTGAATTTCGATGACATCATCGACATCGACGAAGGACATCTCCAGGTCGATCTGCGTGAACTCCGGCTGTCTGTCAGCGCGAAGGTCTTCATCTCTGAAGCATTTGACGATCTGGAAGTACCGGTCTGTGCCGCCAACCATCAGCAACTGTTTGAAGGTCTGCGGTGACTGTGGGAGTGCATAGAATCTGCCCAGGTTGATTCTGCTCGGTACCAGATAATCTCTGGCACCTTCCGGAGTGGATTTGATGAGCATAGGTGTCTCAACTTCTGTAAATCCCTGTTCCGCATAATAGTTTCTTGCCAGTGTTGTGAGCGCCGCTCTGAATGACAGGTTGTCCTGCATCTTCTTCTTTCGAAGATCAAGATATCTGTATTTCAGTCTCAGGTTATCGTCAACATTATCATCATCCTTGATATAGATAGGCGGAGTTTCTGATTTTGAATAGATGATGAGATCATCAGCGATAACCTCAATATCACCTGTTTCCATCTCAGGGTTCTTGGATTCACGTTCCACGACCTTCCCCTTTACTCCGACGACATATTCACTTCTGAGTGTGTCAGCAAGGGCGAAGAGTTCATCACTTGTTTCATCGTTAAAAATGACCTGGGTCATTCCGGTCTTGTCTCTGACATCGCAGAAAATAAGTCCACCAAGGTTTCTGCGTTTCTGAATCCAGCCGTTTAATACGACGTTATCCCCAACATTGCTGATTCTCAGCTCACCGCACATATGCGTACGTTTATATACCATTTCTGTCAATTCTCCTTTTATTTAGTCAGTTCTTCAATGATGCTGTCGATAGGAACACTGGTCTGTTCGCCTGATTCCATATCTTTGATTTGCAATTTTCCTTCGTTCAGTTCATTCTCCCCGATAATAACGGTCTTTGCCGCATTGACTCTGTTGGCAAATTTGAACTGGTTCTTGAAGTTTCTCCCCATTACATCCATCTGCACGCTGACGCCCTTCAGTCTCAGGTCGTGCATCAACTTCAGTGCGAACAACTTAGCCTGATCGCCCATAAATGCGATAAATACATCCGTTCCGGCAGGTTCAGGAATCTCGACGCCGCATGCTTCCATCGTCATGAGAATTCTCTCTTTGCCCATGCCCCAGCCTACGCCTGGTGTTGACGGACCGCCGATTTCTTCAATCAGACCATCATATCTTCCGCCGCCGCAAACAGTTCCCTGTGCGCCGATCTTAGTCGTGACGAATTCAAATGCAGTCTTTGTATAGTAGTCAAGACCTCTTACGATCTTAGGGTTAACAACATATTTGATACCAAAAGCATCAAGATTTGCTTTCAGCTGTTCAAATGCTTCTTTGCAATCATCACAGAGGAAATCAAGCATCATCGGAGCATCTTTTACGAGTTCCTGATCGATCGGTGATTTACAGTCCAGGATTCTCATCGGATTTGTGTGGAAACGTTCCTGACAAGTCGGACAGAGTTCATCATATTTCGGCTCAAGGAATTTTTTCAGAGCTTCTCTGTGCTTACCTCTGCATTCCGGACATCCAACGCTGTTGATCTGCAGTTCAACATCCGTGATTCCCATTTCATTGATGAAGTCATACCCGATTGCGATGATCTCAGCGTCTGCCATCATGTTCATCGTACCGAAGGTCTCCACACCGAACTGGTGGAATTCCCTGAGTCTTCCAGACTGTGGCTTCTCATATCTGCAACAAGGAATGTTATAGTATACCTTCGTCGGTTGCGGATCTGCATAAGTCTTGTGTTCGCAGAGAGCTCTGCAGACCGGTGAAGTGCCTTCCGGCCTCAACGTGATGCTTCTGTTCCCAAAGTCCTTAAAGGTGTACATCTCTTTCTGTACGATATCGGTTGTATCTCCCACACCTCTCTGGAACAGCTCCGTATGTTCGAAAATCGGGGTTCTGATTTCCTTGAAACCATATCTTCTGCAGATTTCTGCAAACTTTTCCTCGATATAGTGCCATTTGTAGACCTGATCCGGCATTGCGTCTTTTGTTCCCTTAGGTGCATTTGTCAACATTTCTTCTTTCCTCCTGTTTTAGAAAAATCCTTTTTTCTTTCTATCGATCATGTCGTCGATTCTGTCTATATATATTTCATAATTAGAGACATTCGCCACTCTCTCCAGCCTGTTTTCCGCAGGAAAATAGATCTTGCTGATTCCGCCTGCGCCAAGCGCCAGATTGGACTGCGCCTCTTCCATGATTCTTATGTTATAGAGCCCCGGTCTGTCGTCTTTGCAGAATCCGGTGTTCTCTGTATTTCCTGATGTATGTTTTTGCCGGTAGAGATAATATGGTCTGTAACCGCAATCTTTCAGCCTCTCGTGCGCCCAAACGAGCATTCTCTCTCTGAGTTCTTCATCTCTGTAATTGAAATTTTCATCCAGTTCCTTCAGTTTCGAGGCCCGTTTGACAGCGAGAGTATGCAGTGTGATATTGCAGGCGCCTAGTCTGATGATCTCTTCCAGACTGTTCTTGAAATCATCGACGGTCTCCTCCGGAAGACCTGCGATCAAATCAGTGTTGATAACTTCTATTCCCGTTTTCCATGCACGCTCAAAAGCTTTATATACATCCTCAACAGTATGCCTGCGGCCTATGAGATCAAGGGTCTTCTGCTTCATGGACTGAGGGTTGATACTGATTCTATCCACCCCGTGGTCAAACAGCACATGCAGTTTTTCCTCAGTAATCGTATCCGGTCTGCCTGCCTCAACGGTGTATTCTCTTACACCGCCCAATGCAAACGCATCGCTGACTTTGGTCAGAAGCATATCCAGCTGATCCGCCCTTAATGAAGTCGGCGTACCCCCGCCGAAATACAGTGTTTCCACATTGTAGCCTGCTGCTTTTGCAGCATCGCCGGCATATGATATCTCTTTGCAGAGTGCATTGAGATATGGCTCCATCTGTTCCTGTTCAATTTGATTGCTGGTAAAAGAACAATAGAGGCATCTTGTTGGGCAGAATGGAATCCCAATGTACACCGAAAGGCTCCTCGGAGCCGGTTTTCCGGCCTTTTCGCGTTGGTAGTCCAAAATATCACGTACAAGAGCGGCCTTGCTTGCATCTACTAGATATAAGTCTTTGAGGACTTGCTCCGGATCTTCTCCCCGATCGAGAAGTTCACCTGCCAGTTTAACTGGACGAATGCCTGTCAGAATGCCCCATTTAGGGCTTTTTCCTGTATAACCAGACAGATCTTTGTAGATTTGCCTCTTGATTTCTTCTTTATCGCCTTTGAAATCGTACTCCAGAAGAATCTCCCCTTCTTCTCCATACTCATTCGGCTGAAGAAATTCTTTGATCAGTTCTTCATATTGACTGGTATTTTCAACATTGTTGATCTTAAATCTATACAAACGGATTATGCTCTTTCTCGAACCCTATGTTCGTAGGACCCATATGTCCCGGGAATACCTGTGTTTCATCCGGCAGCGGCCAAAGTTTCGTGTGAATTGATTGTTCAAGTTCATTGAAGGAACAACCAGGAAAATCTGTTCTTCCTATAGAAGCCTGGAACAAGGTATCACCACTGAACAAAGTATTTTCAGCCGGAATGTAAATGCACATTCCTCCAGGAGAATGACCTGGTGTAAAGAAAAACTTCATGTGAAGACCGCCTACATCCAGTTCATCTTCATCATCTACATAAACATCAGCTTCTATTGAGGTTGGTTGTCCGAACTGGGTGCTCATATTGAAATTCATATCACCCAGCATTTCCTTCTCATTGATGTTTGCAAGGACTTTTGAACCAGGAAAATCAGCCTTAAATCCTTCCACACCCATGATATGATCAGCGTGCCCATGGGTTAACATAATATACATTATATCTATACCCATCTCCTTGATTTTAGCAGAGATGCCGCTGTTGTATGCACCTGGATCAACGAGAAATCCCTTCATAGTTGCTTCATCGAAGACCAGATAAGTATTCGTGCCTATTGCACCTGTTGGTATATTGTAAATCTGCATTGATTCCCTTTCCTGTTAGAACAGCTTGTGACTTTCGAGAAGAATCGTAACTGGTCCGTCATTATCGATTTTGACCAGCATTTCTGCCTGGAAGATTCCTTCCTCCACATGGATGCCTTTTTCTTTGATCAGATCAATCACTTTTCTGTATAGACGATCTGCCTCTTCCGGTCTGGCAGCTGTGAAATAGCTCGGTCTGTTGCCTTTGCGGACATCTCCGAGAAGTGTAAACTGGGAAACAGCAAGAATTTCACCGCCTATATCCTGAACACTGAGATTCATCACACCCTCTGCGTCATCAAACACCCTGAGTGCTGTCACTTTCTTTGCGATGTAATCCGCATCTTTTTCTGTATCTCCGTCTTCCACACCAATCAGAACCATCAGCCCCTTGCCGATCTGACCTGTGATCTGTTCATCAACTGTTACACTGCTGTTTGTTACTCTCTGAACAACTGCTCTCATACAATTATTTATCCTTTGTTTCTATATGCTTCAAGAATTCCCTGTATTCCCTTAAAGGAACGGCAGATTTTCTCGATTTGTGACCTGTCATGTATCATCAGCGTCAAATTGATCCGGATGGTATCATCCTTATTGGCTCTTGCATTGAGGCCGATGATCCTCACATCCATATCCTCACACACCTTGGATATGCTGGACAGCATGCTTTTCTGGTCTTTCGCGATAATGCTGATTTCACCGTCATAGGACTTATCCAGAAGTTCAGGATCCCAGCTGACCTGTATCAAACGCTCTTTTTCGTCTTCCGGAAGAGCTCTCATATTGTCACAGTCAACTCTGTGAACGGTGATACCTCTGCCCTTTGTAATATATCCTACGATTTCGTCTCCCGGAACTGGGTTGCAGCAGCGCGCGATGCTGATCATGAGATTGTCAACGCCTTCCACGATGACGCCTGTCTCTGAATCAGCAGTCCGCAGTTGCTCTACTCGCTTCTGGGTCTTCTCGCTGATTTCATTTAAGTCATCGAGAAGAGATTTGTTCTTTTCTTCTGTTTCAAGTTTCCGCCGTTCATCTTCATACCGTTGCAGCAGATTCGCAACTTTCGTCTGGAGATTACCGCCGTAACTCAGCTGATTGTAAAGGTCATCCGTATCCTTGAATGACAGTTCCTTGGCAGCTTTGCTGATATAGGCATTCGTCATCAGCACTTTAGGATCATAGCCTTTTCTCCGCAGATACTGGGTGAACAGATCCTTGCCTTTATCAACGGCGTCGTTCTTGTTTTCTCGCTTGAGCCATTGACGAATCTTGTTTCTGGCGGAGCTGCTTTTGGCGATTTTCAGCCAGTCGATACTCGGTCCGGCAGCGTTCGGAGAAGTAACGATATCTACGATATTTCCGTTCTCAAGCTCATGGTCTATGGTGACCATCTTGCCGTTCACCTTCGCACCAACGCATTTGCATCCGACATCCGTATGGATCTTGAATGCGAAGTCAAGCGGTGTTGCTCCGGCCGGAAGTTCAATGACATCTCCCTGCGGTGTGAATACGAACACCTGATTGGAGAAGAGGTCCATCTTCAGAGATTCCATGAACTCTTTCGGATCGTTGACATCTTTCTGCCATTCGAGTGCCTGCCTGAGCCAGCTCAGTTTCACTTCTTCTTTATCTTCCGTGACACCTTCTTTGTACTTCCAGTGAGCAGCGATACCGTATTCCGCGATACGATGCATCTCCTGTGTTCTGATCTGGATTTCAAAAGGTTTCCCCGAATCACCGATCACTGTCGTGTGAAGCGACTGGTACATGTTCGGTTTCGGCATTGCGATGTAATCTTTGAATCTGCCTGGGATCGGTGTCCACATTGTATGAACCAGTCCAAGTGATGCATAACAGTCTCTGACCGTATCCACAATGATCCTGACAGCCATCAGGTCAAAAATTTCATCAAGAGACTTGTGCTGGTATTTCATCTTCTTGTAAATACTGTAGAAGTGTTTGGATCGCCCGTATGTCTCGTGCTTGATGCCTATTTCATCGAGCGCTTTACTGATTTCATCAACGACCTTGTTGATTGCAGATTCCCTTTCACCTTTTCGTTCGCTGACCTGCTCGGCCAAATCGTAATAAGCGGTCGGTTCAAGGAATTTAAGTGCGATGTCCTCCAGCTCCATCTTCATGGAATAGATTCCGAGTCTTGCAGCCAGAGGTGCGTAAATATCAAGGGTCTCCTGGCATTTCTCCACAATCTTTTCATGGGTCATATAGTTGATCGTCCTGAGATTGTGAAGTCTGTCGGCAAGTTTGATGATGAGAACTCTGATATCCTTTGACATGGCAAGGAACATCTTACGCAGATTTTCTGCCTGACGTTCCTCTTTGCTTTCGAATTTCAGCGCACTCAGCTTGGTGACCCCATCAACGAGTTCGGTGACTTCATCACCAAATTCTTTTTTCATGTCTTCCATGGTGAAGGAAGTATCCTCAATGACATCATGAAGCAGCCCTGCCGCAATTGTCTCGGAATCCATTCCGAGTTCAGCAAGGATTTCAGCAACTGCAACAGGATGAATCAGATACTCCTCACCTGATTTCCTCAGTTGGTTTCTGTGCATCTCCTCTGCTACATCGTAAGCTCTGGAGATGAGATCCATGTCGTAGTTTCCGTTATATTCTTTGATTGTGCTGAGGAATTCTCTTTTTGTCATAATCTGAACGTGTCTTCCTGCTCTCTAGGCTCTTCCTTCTTCTGCGCGCCCTTCACATAACGTTTGGAGCGTTTCTTGTTCGCTTCAGTCTTCGCATCCTTCTTTGGAGGAGCTTTCACTTCAGGGGGCTTTTCAGCCGGAGTTTCTGTTGCTTTTGCTTCTGTTTCAACAGCAGCCTTCTCAGGAGCTTCCTCTGGTGTCTCTATCTTCTTCGGAACGTAAGGCTTACCCTCTTTCTTCGCTTTTTTCTTGGCCTTCTTCTCGGCTTCTTTGATCTGCTTCTGATATTCACTTGTTCTGCCGCGTCTGCCCAGTTCGAAGAAGAGCGGTGAGCATACGCAGATGGATGAATAAGTACCAGCCAGTACACCGACCATCAGCGGGAATACAAATTCTCTAATGGATTCACCGGCAATGAATACGATAGGGACCATTACGATCAATGTTGTCAAGGAAGTCATCAAGGATCTTCCCAGAGTCTGGGAGATACTCTGATCGATCGTTTCCTTGAGCGTCCCCCGTTTCATGTATCTGATGTTCTCTCTGATACGGTCAAATATTACAATGGTATCGTTGATGGAGTAACCGACTACGGTGAGGATACCTGCGATGAACGGGTTGTCCACTGTGATTCCGAATATTGCGTAGAATGAAATGACAATCAGTACGTCATGCAACACACCGAGCATCGCCGCACCGCCGAACTTCCATTGTCTGAACCGGATCCTGATATAGATCATCATACATATCGCAGCTATGATGATGGCAAGAATAGCGTTGTTTCTCAGTTCTTTACCGACTGATGGACCGAAGTACTCCTGTGTCACAATATTGTCGTCGCCTTTAATACCGAATTCATCATTGATGGATTTGATGACCTCAGCTCTATCTGCTTTGTTCAGGGATTCAATGGTTCTGATGACGATCTGATCATTGTCCGAACCCGCATAGATGATCTGCGGATCAAGATTATATTGCTTGATTGCGTTATCCACCTGCGCAATCTTGACCTGTTTGCCCATATCGAGCTGTATCATGGTACCACCTGTGAAGTCGATACCATAGTTCAGGCCTCTGATCACACCGAATCCAAGACCGATAATAAGGATTCCGGCGGAAATGCAGTAGAATATCTTCCGCTTATTCATGAAACCAATGGTCTTTGAAATGTGGAATGTTGCGGAATTATCATCTTTCACACCGAAGTAAGATTTCTTTGCGAACTTATCGCTGGTCGCCATGAGTTTCACATAAAGCTGCGTGATAAATACTGCCGTGAAGATGCTGACGATGATACCTACCATGAATGTGTAAGCAAATCCTTTAACAGCACTTGTACCGATTTCGTACAGGATAACGGCTGCGATCAGTGTAGTAACCTGTGAGTCGATTACAGTGGTCATGGCTCTCTTAGAACCGGTTTCCGTTGCTACACGAACCGTTCGTCCCAGAGTGATTTCCTCTCGTATACGGGAGAATATGACGACGTTCGCATCGACAGCCATACCAATCGAAATGATGATACCTGCAATTCCAGGAAGTGTCAGAACCGTACCCATGGAAGCCATGATATTCAGAATCAGCACTACATACAGAAGCAGTGCGATATCAGCACAAAGGCCGAGTCCTCTGTAGATAACAAGCATCAGGAGAAGGATGATTCCAAGACCGATGAGACCTCCGATGATACTCATCTCAAGTGCGTTGTATCCGATTGTTGCTGACTGAACGGAAGATGTGACTTCTGTCAGTGCGATCGGCAGTGCACCACCATTGATCTGTGCAGCCAGAAGCTGTGCTTCTTCTAAATCGAAGTCACCGGTAATCGAGCAGTTTCCGCCGAGAATCGGTTCATTTACATTAGGCGCTGAGATGATCTGATCATCCAGTACGATGGCGATTGCTCCGTTTCCAACACCTTCAATGGTTGAAGTGACTTCGCCATTAAATGCTTTTGTCGTGGCATCTCCAAAGAGATCTGCTCCTTCCCTGTCAAACTGCAGGTTAACAGCATATCCTGTTGACTGGTCATCTCTGGCTGCTTCTGCTTTTTTGACGTTGTCACCTTCCAGGACCAGCGTTCCATCCGCAAGGATAAACTGGAGTTTTGCGGTCTTACCGATGAGTTCGATCGCTTCTTCAGGATCCTCTACTTCAGGAATCTCAACTCTGATTCTGTCCTGCCCTTCTATGGTGATCGTTGGCTCACCCAGACCATTGGCGTTGATACGGTTTTCAATAACCGTCTGGGTCTGTTCCATAGCCTCACGGAGTTCCTCGTCCGACATGCCTGCGATGTCTTTTTTGTTTGCCTCCATGACGACGTATACGCCACCCTTGATATCAAGACCAAGACTCATTCTGTCCTTGAGCGGTGAGATTGGTCCGACACCTGTGACAGTAACGAGCCATCCGAAAATGACACATAAAACAATAAATATTGCAATAATTTTTCTAACTGTGTAATTCATCTACTCCTCCGGAAATTTTAAAAATAAAAATCCATTTAATCATTCATAGTATTATACAATTTATTGCCATTCCAAACAAGCCTTAACCGTTGATTTTTCAATAAAAATACCCCTTTTTTTGCAATAAAACCTGCTAACAAAATTCAAGTGGTAATTTGAATTTGTCAGCAGGTTTCACTTTTTCTTTTGATGCACTACAAAAAGGCTGGTCTTTTGCCAACCTCATAAGTGCATTCCATATTTACTCAATCAGCAGCTATA
>JAFRKJ010000096.1 GCA_017431785.1 Bacillota bacterium
AACAAAACAGTTTTCAGAAACAGGAGGAAACTAAAAATGGCAAAATATGATGCATTAGGAATGATCGAAACCAAAGGACTGATCGGATCCATCGAAGCAGCAGATGCTATGGTAAAGGCTGCTAACGTATACCTGATCGGTAAGAACTTTGTAGGCGGCGGACTCGTTACCGTTATGGTAAGAGGCGACGTAGGCGCTTGCAAGGCTTCCGTAGACGCTGGCGCTGCTGCTGCTCAGAGAGTTGGCGAACTGCTCCACGCTCACGTAATTCCAAGACCTCACATCGAGGTAGAACAGATCCTTCCGGATCCAAAGAACCCACAGCAGCCAGATCAGGGCTAAGGACAGCACTATTTGATATTCAGATAGAATAAGGTTTTACGGCGCAGGCAGAGAACCTGCCTGCGCTGTTATGTTATAGTCTGAAAGGATCATAGAGCAATGGGTAAAACGATATTAGTATTGACCGGCAGCCCTAGAGTCGGAGGAAATTCCGACCAGCTGGCAGATGCCTTTATTCGTGGTGTCGCCAGTGCAGGCAATCAGGTCCTGCGTTTTGATGCCGGCAGGAAGCAGATCGGCCCTTGTATCGGTTGTCAGGCGTGTGCAGAGACAGGCGTATGCGCTGCTGCTGATGATTTCGCTGAGTTTTCAGGATATCTGATGCAGGCAGATGCAATCGCGATCTTTACGCCGCTTTACTGGTTCAACTGGCCGGCAGGGCTGAAAGCCGCCATCGATAAGTGTTTCTCATTCTATTGCTCAGGCAAGCAGACACGCGTGAGGGAGAGCATCCTGGTTGTCTGTGGAGAAGCAAACGAAATGGACGTATTTGATCCGCTGGTCAAATCATATGAAAAGACCGCCGAACTGATGCACTGGGAAAACAAAGGCCACATAGTCGTACCGAGTGTCTTTGAGGCTGGTGCAGTGCAGAATACGCCTGCCATTCCGGGCATGGAAAAAATCGGCCGGTACTTTTAGGTACTTCTAAGTACTTTAGGAGAGTTATAATGAGCACAATGGAATTAAGAAAGAACTTCTACTGGGCAGGAATCCTGGATCCAGATCTGGAAGTTTTTGATATCATTATGCACACTGACTTTGGTACGACCTATAATTCGTATCTTCTGAAGGGCAGCGAGAAAACTGCCCTTTTTGAAACAGCCAAAGAAAAGTGGGCAGATGAATATATCGCCCAGCTGAAGACGCTGATCAATATCGAGGATATCGATTATCTGATCGTCAATCACACTGAGCCGGACCACGCCGGCACAGCTGAGCGGATCATCGACCTGAATCCGGGAATCAAACTGGTGGGAACACCGACTGCACTGAGCTTCATGAAGGCAGTAAGCAACCGTGAGTTCAGTTCCATCCCGATCAGCGATGGTGATGTTCTGCCTTTGGGCGACAAGACGCTGGAGTTCATGATCGTTCCGAACCTGCACTGGCCGGATACGATGTGGACCTACATCCGTGAGGACGGCGTTCTGGTACCATGTGATTCCTTCGGCAATCACTACAGTCATCCTGGAATCCTCCAGTCCACAGTAACGGATCTGGACAACTCCATGCGGATGATGAAGTACTATTATGACAATATTATCGGACCGTTCAAACCGTATGTTCTGGAGGCTCTTGAAAAGATCAAGGACAAAAACATCACGATGATCTGTCCGGGACATGGTCCGGTGCTTGATCAGGATATTCCACACTGGATCGAGGTTTACAGAGACTGGTCCACAGAGGTCAACCCGAACCAGCATCCGGTCGTTGTTATGCCGTATGTCGCTGCATATGGTTATACGAAGACTCTGGCAGATGTTATTTCAGATGGTATCCGCAAGGCTTGTCCTGACATTGAAATCAAGGCATACGACATGGTCTATGCAGACGCGGGAGAGGTTGTTGGCGAGATGTACTGGGCAGACGGACTGCTCTTCGGATCGCCGACAGTTCTCGGTGAAGCTCTGAAGCCGATCTGGGATCTGACAACGTCGATCTTTGCCGGCACGCACGGTGGCAAACCGGCGTCAGCATTTGGCGCGTACGGATGGTCTGGAGAAGGCGTACCTCATCTGATTGAGCGTCTGCATCAGCTGAATATGGATGTCTACAAAGAAGGTTTCCGTGTTCAGTTTAAGCCGTCTCCAATCGAGATGCAGCAGGCCTTTGACTTCGGTTATGGGTTTGGCTTAAAGGCTAAGGCTCACTGGGATGCACAGAAATCCGGTAAGAAAGAAGCACCGGCAGCAGGCGGCGCACAGGCATGGAAGTGCCTGGTCTGCGGAGAGGTCGTTTACGGCGATGTACCGCCTTCCGCTTGCCCAATCTGCGGAGTGGGACCGGAGCAGTTTGTACCTGTCAGCGTTGCGAACACCGGATTTACCAGCACAGAGCCTTTGAACGTGATCATCGTAGGCGGCGGCGTAGCTGCCCTTACAGCGGCGGAAGCAGCGCGTGAGAGAAATCATGCAGCTTCCATCGAAATCATCACAAATGAAGGTTTGCCGTGCTACAACAGACCGATGCTGACTAAGAACATCCTGGCAAAACCAGACGTTCTGGGATTTATCACAAAATCACCGGATTGGTATGTGAGCAACAGTATCAAGGTTACCTTCGGCACTGCAGTGACAGCGATCGACAATAACGCAAAGACGCTGACGCTGTCTGATGGCAGCGGCAGGAGCTACGACAGACTGGTTTATGCGACAGGCGCAGAGAGCTTCGTTCCGCCGATTCCAGGTGCAGAGCAGCCATTCGTCAAGGTGATCCGCAAGGTGACAGATATCATCGACATCCAGAATCTGCTGCCGCAGGTAAAAGACATTGTCATGATTGGCGGCGGCGTACTGGGACTGGAAGCAGCTTCTGAGTTCATCAAGACAGGACGGAAGGTTACAGTCGTCGAAATGGCGCCGACCCTCATGGGACGGCAGCTGGATCAGACTGGTTCACAGGTTCTGAAAGCAGCGGCGGAAGCCAAGGGCGTACGTGTCATCACTGGCGCGAAGATCAACGGCATCGAAGCTGACGGCGTGCAGCTGGAAACAGAGAAGCTTCCGGCACAGTTAGTGGTCCTGTCCACAGGAACGAAGGCAAACGTACAGGTGCTGCAGAATGCAGGCGCCTCCGTAGAGCGCTTCGTCAATGTCAATGAAAAGATGGAGACCTCGCTGTCGGGTATCTACGCGGCAGGAGATGTGGCAGCCTGCAACGGCGTATCCATCGGTATTTGGAACCAGGCCGTCGAGATGGGCCGTGTAGCCGGCGCCAATGCAGTCGGTGATGACCTTACATACGAAGGCATCACACCAGCAGTCAGCTTCACAGGATTCGGTATCGATCTCTTCGCCATGGGAGATACCGGTAAGAAAGAGGGCGAATTCTATAAGACCCTTGAAGTGGACGACCCAAGAACGCTGACCTATATCAAACTGTACTTCCTGCATGACGTATTCGCAGGGGCAGTCGTGATTGGAGATACCTCCATCAGCGCCAAAGTTATGGAAGCCTACCAGAGCAAGGCAGATTACGAAACAACACTGGCCATGCTCCATGGGTGGAAATAGCGATACATTTTAGAAAACACGATATCATTCGTGCGAAAAGTCTTGGAAGCATTACGCTTCTAAGGCTTTTTTGTTTTTGACGCTGTTTTGACCTTGATAAGTGTGGTATAAAGAATGCAGAGGAGCTCAATCATATATGAAAAAGCTATTTACGAATGCGAAAATATTTACATCTGACCGAGGTCATCTCTATGCGGATGCGATGCTTGTGGAAGACGGCCGCATCCTGTGGATCGGAACAGGCGAGCCGGCCGATGAGCCGGATGAAGTTATCGATCTGCAAGGGAAGACAGTGATTCCCGGACTCATTGATGCGCACATGCATCCGCTCATGCTGGCAGAGTACAGCAAGCAGATCGCATGTCTGCCGCCGAAGGCGAATTCCATCGAGGAACTCATCGCGGAGATCGCCCGTGTGCGGCAGGAAATCGCCGCAGGCAGCGATGCTGATCGTGAAGAACTTCCATGGATCCGCGGATGGGGTTACGACGAAGGAAAGTACGCCGAAAAGCGCAGCCCGAACCGTTATGATCTGGATCGCGGCAGCAAAGACTACCCGGTGTTTCTGGTGAGAAGCTGTGAGCACATCCGCTGCGTCAACAGCAAAGCACTTGAGATTGCAGGCATCACAAAGGATACGCCGGATCCTCCCGGCGGAAGCATCGACCGTGATGAAAAGGGTGAGCCGACCGGCGTTCTGCGCGAGAACGCACGCAATCTGGTGCTGCCGTTCATGCCGGAAGAGACAGAGGCAGAAATCGTGGATGCGTTGGTCGATCTTGGGCAACTCCTGATTTCTCAGGGAATTGTCGCAATCGGCGACATGGGCAACTTACATCCGGGCGGAAATCTTACATACTTCATCAAAGCGGCAGAACGCGGTTTTTTGCAGCGTGTCAGCCTGTATTACATGTGGGATTACTTCATGGACAATCCTGAGTTTGAGATTCCCGATGCGATGATGGATTACGAAAGCCGGATACGCATCGCAGGCATCAAGCTGATTGGCGACGGCAGCATCAGTGGTAAAACAGCCTGGCTGCACCGTCCGTATCTAGGAACAGACCTTTGCGGTATGCCCGTTTACTCCGATGAGAGCATGGAGAAAGCGATTGATTTTGCGAAAAAGGCAGGCTGTCAGATTGCGGTTCACGCCATGGGCGGCCGTGCAGTTGACCGGGTGATCGATCGTGTCTGCAGAGAGTCAGACTGGACAGATGGGCGTGTGCCGTTCGTCAGAATCGAACACGTGACAGAACCGTCTGAGCAGGCAATGACAACGGCAGCCGAAAAAGGCTATGCGTTTGTCGCACAGCCAATCTTCGAGTACTCTGAAATTGAGACGTACAAGGTCAATATGGATGAGCAGCGGCTGAAGCAGCTCTATCCATTCAGGACTGAACTGGATCATGGGATTCAGCTGGCCTTTTCGACCGATGCGCCGGCGACATCCTGGGCGGTACCGTCGGATCCATTTTCCAATATCAAGGCAGCAACAACGCGCAAAGCCTACGATGGGTCGGATATCGGGCAGGATGAGAAAGTTGATATCGAGACCGCGGTGATCCTTTACACCAGGAAAGCTGCGCATGTATGCGGCTTTGCAGGGCTGGGGCAGCTCACACCCGGTTATGCAGCAGATTTCGCCATCCTCAGCGAAGATATCTTCACCATCGATCCAGCGCAGATCGACCAGATCAAGGTCGAAGCTACATATATTTGCGGGGAAAGAGTGTATTAATTATAAAGGGAGAAAACTATGATCAATGAAACAATCGGAAAACTGGGATTCGGTCTGATGCGGCTCCCGAAGAACGGAGAAGTAATTGACATTGAACAGACGAAGCAAATGGTGGATTTGTTTATGGACGCCGGCTTCAACTACTTTGATACGGCCTGGGCATATGAAGGGTCAGAAGAGGCGATTCGGAAGGCGCTGGTCGAACGGTACCCGCGGGACAGCTTCTACATTGCCAGCAAGCATGCGGGTTGGATTGCCGGCAAAGAGGGCGACGAAGCGCTGAAGCTTTTGGATGAGTCCCTGGAGAGAGCAGGTCTTGAGTATTTTGATTTCTACCTGATCCACAACGCAGGTGAGTGGCGCACAGGCTATTTCGACAGAAACGATCTTTGGAACTGGGCGCTGAAACAGAAGGAGGCCGGCAAGTTCAAACATCTGGGGTTCTCAGCCCATACCACTGCAGAGGAACTGGATCAGCTGCTGACAGATCATCCGGAAATGGAGTTCGTGCAGCTGCAGCTGAACTACGGCGACTGGGAGAATGATATTGTCCAGTCCCGACGCTGCTATGAGGTAGCGAGAAAACACAATATTCCGATCATCGTAATGGAACCAGTCAAAGGAGGTATGCTGGCAACTCCGCCGCAGGCTGTTGAAAAAGTATTTAAGGATTTTGCACCGGAATTATCGTGCGCTTCATGGGCGGTGCGGTTCGCAGCGGATTTGGAAGGCGTCCTGTGTGTTCTCTCAGGAATGAGCAACGTGGAGCAGATGAGCGACAACCTGTCCTATATGAAGGGATTCACAGGATTCACAGACGAAGAGAGAGCAGTTCTCGCAAAGGCAAGGGAAGAGCTGGATAAAATCGATTTGATTCAGTGCACCTCTTGTGATTACTGCGCCAAAGTCTGCCCGGTGAACGTCTCAATTGCCAGAACGCTGTATGCGCTTAATTGCTACAGAATGTACGGGAATATGGATCTGGCAAAGCATCAGGAAAATCTGGGAATATTCATCTATGGCAGAAAGTTCGCCAGAGAATGCATCAAGTGCGGCAAGTGCGAAGAAGTCTGCACACAGCACCTGAAAATCAGAGATTATCTTCAGGAAGCGGTTGATCTGTTTGGCAGCGGCGCGCAGAATGAGAAATAAGGTCAGAAGAAACAAACAGACATTATAAAAGCACGAAATGAATGGACATCGTGAATTTGATGCCCCTTCTGCGGGACAGAGGCCAGATGCAGTCCAGACTTTTCTCTGCAGGGAAGTCCGCGATGGCCTCTCCAGCCTGACGCGCCCCGTCCACAGTGCCGATCACCGGCTCCTTCGCGCCGGCCGGAGTGTAGATAATATTCTTTTCATAGCCATAGATAAGGCCTTCTCTGACCGCATCAAAGATCGCATCATTGAAGCGGGTCACAAGGTCTTTTGTGTGCTTTCTTGTCGTCTGGAAGATCGCAGTGTTCAGGTTGTCCAGGAACCTGATTTCGCCACCTCTGTCTTCTATATCCTTACGGATATACTGGAACAGACCCCGGAAAGAATTGTTCAGCTGACTGTGCACTCCCGTGACGACAGCATAGTCATAGTCTTTATCGCCCAGGTCGATCTCATAGTTCTCGTTGCTTTTATAGATCTGCTCGAGGCATTCTCTTAGAGCACTTAGCTCTGGTCCGGCGTTTTTTTCCAAGACGTCGCCCTGGTTCTGGACATTGATCTGGGGTTCCTGGTCAGAACGCAGCTTTTCCATGGTTTTGAGCAGCAGATCCGTATATGCAAGATAGTCTTCATCTGTGATTCCAACGTAATCCGAAGCAGCGAATTTCAGATTCTCCGACGGAGACAGCCCGTATTGGTGAAATGCTTCTTCTGCTGTTTCAGGCTGGTAGTCCGACAGGGTGATGGTGCCGCAGTGCTGTGCAAGTTTCTTCAAATCAAGATCGTTGCATTTGCCCGCGCCTAGAATCAGCAGCGATGCGCCGGAAGGGATGCAGCTGATCACGAACTCTGTCAGCCTCTCTCTATATCCTGCCCAGTCCTTAAACTCATCATCTTTGGAAGAGCGTGCCTTGAACTGATCATAGATGTGCTGCACTCTGTTTGCTTCGGTAGTTATAATCTCAGATTTCATGTCATATCTCCTTTGATATTTGTATTTTAGCACGATATTCCATTATCTTCGTGACAAAGTGGTGAGAATAACGGTAAAATTACAATGGAGGTGAAAAAATGAAATTCATACATGAGCAGAACCGTATTTACGGGATAGATGAAAACGGGAAAGTATTGGCTGAGATCACGTTCCCACGGACAGGACCAGGCGTATATACCATTGAGCATACAATCGTTGACGGATCACTGCGCGGACAGGGCATCGCCGGGAAACTCGTGCAGGCAGCTATTGAGGACATCAAAGGCAACGGCGGAGAAGTACGGGCGACTTGTTCTTACGCGGTAGAGTGGATGAAAAAACATGGCGGTAAGAAGATCACGTATTTCTATCTGCCTGGCTGCCCATACTGTGCAAATGCCAACAAGGCAATTGAAGAGCTGATACAGGAAAACCCTGCATACGGAAACATAGAAATCGAGCGGATCAACGAACAGGATCCGCCTGCCGGCATCTCCGGTTATCAGTACTACTATGTTCCGAGCATGTTCATAGACAAAGAAAAGGTATACGAAGCAAATCCAGCGCAGGGGTATGATGACATCAAAGAGTCAGTCAGGACCGTTTTTCAACGGGCAAGCGGGGAATAATCTGCCGTATGCAAAAAAACTATCATTTGATCTTTGTTTTTTAACTTGACAATGGTGGCTGTGCATGTCATAATCGCCAAGGTGCCAAGAAGCAGGCACACGTTCAAAAGAAAAATGGAGTGTTGAATGAGAAGGCGATTCACAGAAGAAATCAGAATAGAAGACGCAAGGGGCACCTTGCGGGAGGCGTGTTCTCCCCTTGGTGCGGACGTTAATTTCAATCATTATTCAATTTTACCCGGTTTTACAGATGTACATGTTCATCTGAGAGAGCCGGGTTTTTCTTATAAAGAAACAATAGCATCTGGAACAAAGGCAGCCGCGGCAGGTGGATTCGTGCATGTACTGAGCATGCCGAATCTGGATCCGGTACCGGACAGCATAGAGCACCTGATGATCCAGGAGGACATCATCAGACGGGACGCCTGCGTTGGCGTACATCCTTTGGGTTCGATCACATGCGGAGAAAAAGGAGATAAGCTTTCGGATATCGAGGGGCTGGCGCCGATGGTGGCAGGCTTTAGTGATGACGGAGTCGGCGTTATGGATGACGGACTGATGAAGGAAGCCATGGAGCGGGTTCGGGAAGCTGGCAGCATTATCGTGGCACACTGCGAGGATACAAGATTTCCTCGAGAGAGCCGTGAGGCAGAATACAGACAGCTGGACCGGGACCTGGAACTCGCCTTGCAGACCGGCTGCCCTTATCACATGTGTCATGTATCGACCAAAGAATCCGTCCAGCTT
Source organism: Bacillota bacterium (assembly GCA_017431785.1). Classification (GTDB taxonomy): domain Bacteria; phylum Bacillota; class Clostridia; order Peptostreptococcales; family Anaerovoracaceae; genus Lentihominibacter. The sequence goes on from JAFRKJ010000096.1 coordinate 8,827, forward strand.
ATCCGGGTAGCGAAAAAAGCCGGACTTGACGTCACCTGCGAAACAGCACCGCATTATGTAACACTTTCCAATGAAGATATTCTGGACGATGGACGGTTCAAGATGAACCCGCCGATCAAATCCCGTGCAGACCAGAATGCGCTTCTCGAGGCACTGACCGATGGGACCATCGACATGATTGCTACCGATCATGCACCTCACAGCGCAGAAGAAAAGGGAAAGGGCTTTGCCGGCAGCGCATATGGCATCGTCGGGCTGGAAACAGCGTTCCCGGTGCTGAACACCAGACTGGTGCGGGAGGGAGTGCTGCCGCTCGCACGGCTCACAGAGCTTTTGACGGAGGCACCGAACCAGAGATTCCACATCGATCATCGTCTGCCGGATGATACGGATCCAAACCCTACATTTACGGTCTGGGATCTGGAGCATCCATATCAGATCGATCCGGAGCACTTCTTAAGCAAAGGCGGGAGCACGCCTTTTAAAGGATGGGAAGTATACGGAAAGTGCATAATGACAGTGGTAAACGGAAAGGTTGTGTATCAGAGATGAGAAACAGCAAAGTAACAATACAGAGCAATCAGAGGATCGCCGCAGGCATGTATGAGATGGTCCTTCAGATTCCGAAGACAGCGGAAGATGAGAGAACGCTGCAGCAGGTGCGGGCCGGTCAGTTCATCAACATCAGAATCGAAGGGCTTTATCTGCGCAGACCGATTTCCATCTGCGACTGGGATGCAGAAGAGGGAACGATTACGATTGTTTATCAGACCGTCGGACACGGCACCGAGATCATGAGCCAAATACAGAGCGGAGAGCAGCTGGATATTCTGTGGCCCCTGGGCAACGGATATGACCTGACGAAAGGGAATCCTTGCGGCAAGGAAACAGAAGTGACACCGCTTCTGTTCGGCGGTGGGGCAGGTGTGCCTCCCATGGTCGGACTCTGCAGAAGACTGATGCAGACCGGCGCGAAACCGGTCGTCATCTTGGGCTTCCGAAGCGCAGAGAATCTGTATTACAAGGACCTGTTCGAAGAGATGGGCGTCCGGACAATCATCACAACAGAAGACGGAAGCATGGGGATCAAGGGATTTGTAACAGACGCGGCAAGTGCGCTGCTCAGCGACGCTGACTCCGTGGAATACAAATGGAACATCTTCGCCTGCGGGCCGGAGCCTATGCTTCGGGCAATCGATCAGACGCTGCCGGAGGATATTCCCGGACAGTTGAGTTTTGAAGAAAGGATGGGCTGCGGATTCGGCGCCTGCATGGGATGTTCTTGCGAAACAAAATACGGAAGCAAGCGGATCTGCAAGGATGGTCCGGTACTGGAAAGGAGTGAGGTCATATGGTAATCGAGAGAGAAGTCGATATGAAAACTTGCCTTTGCGGGATCGAGTTGGACAATCCGGTGATGGCAGCAAGCGGCACATTTGGATACGGCCGGGAGTTTGCAGAGTTATACGATATCAATATTCTTGGAACATTCAGTTTCAAAGGGACGACACCTGAAGCGAGATTCGGCAATCCGACGCCGAGAATCGCGGAATGCACGGAAGGAATGCTCAACAGCGTAGGACTGCAGAATCCGGGCGTACAAGCTGTCGTCAAGGAAGAAATGCCGGCTCTGGCGAAAGTATTTCAAAAGAACGTGATGGCCAATGTCTGCGGCGGTTGTCCGGAAGATTATGCGGCGGTCGCGCAGGCACTGGAACCTTGTGAGCAGATCGGATGGCTGGAAGTCAACATCTCCTGCCCGAATGTGGCAAATGGGGGCATGGCATTCGGAACGGACCCAAAAGCGGCAGCTTCAGTCATCGACACCGTGCGTAGAGTCACGAAAAAGCCGGTGATCGCCAAACTTTCACCAAATGTGACAGATATTACAGAAATTGCGAGAGCCTGCGAAGCAGCGGGCGCAGATGGCATCACCGCCATCAACACCTTGCTGGGTATGCGCATCGATCTGAAACGCCGTCAGCCAATACTCGCAAGGGAAATGGGTGGATTCTCAGGACCGGCGGTCTTCCCGATCGCATTGCGGGCAGTATACCAGATCCGTCGCGCAGTAGAGATTCCGGTCATCGGATGCGGAGGCGTCCGTAACGCGGAAGATGTCCTAGAGATGATGATGGCCGGTGCAAAGGCAGTACAGGTCGGATCAGAAAACCTGGTGAATCCATATGCCTGTCGAGACATCATAGAGTCGCTCCCTGCAGCAATGAGAAAGTATGGGATCCAAAGCTTGCAGGAACTAAGTGACTAACCTGAACTGTGCTGGATAACAAAACAATGATAACAAAAAAACAGATATAAATAAGGAGGAGAAATGGGAAAAGATGTGATTATCGCCTGCGATTTCAGCAGCGCAGAAGAAACCTATGCGTTTCTGGATCAGTTTGAAGAGAAGCCCTTTGTGAAGATCGGAATGGAACTGTTCTATGCGGAGGGTCCGCAGATCGTCCGTGAGATCAAAGCCAGAGGACACCGGATCTTCCTGGATCTGAAGCTGCATGACATCCCCAACACAGTGGGTAAGGCCATGCGGGTGCTTGCCGGTCTGGATGTGGACATGTGCAATGTTCATGCGGCAGGAACCAGCAAGATGATGGAGGCAGCGATACAGGGCCTGTCAGAAGGGACAAAATGCGGTCAGAAACGGCCGATCCTGATTGCGGTGACCCAGCTTACCTCTACAGGTCAGGAACAGTTGGAAGAAGAGCTCCTGATCCACCAGCCGATGGAGGAAGTGGTCTCCAGCTACGCTGCTACTGTGAAGCAGGCAGGCCTCGATGGTGTCGTGTGTTCTCCGCTGGAGTCGCCGTCTGTCCATGAGGCACTTGGAACAGAGTTTCTGACAGTGACACCGGGAGTTCGTTTGGCAGGAGATGAAAAAGGCGACCAGAAGCGCGTCACCACTCCGGCAAAAGCGAAGGAACTCGGATCAGACTATATCGTAGTAGGAAGAAGTATCACAGCAGCAGAGGATCCGGTGGCTGCCTATGAGCAGTGCCGGCGGGAATTCTGCGATTAAGAAAGGAGATCAGATATGAGAACGAAAGCAGCAAAGGCGCTTTTGGAAACCGGTGCGGTATTCTTCCGTCCGGAGGAGCCCTTCACATGGGCGAGCGGCATCAAGAGTCCGGTCTATACAGACAACCGTCTGGTGCTGACCAGCCCGGAAGCGAGAAAAGTCATCGAAGAAGGCCTGATCGATCTGATCAAAAAGACTTATCCGGATGCAGAAGCATTGTTTGGAACAGCTACAGCGGGGATTCCCCATGCCGCAATCGCAGGATATGCCATGGATCTTCCGATGGGTTACGTCCGCTCCGGCGCGAAGGATCACGGCCGTGCGAACCGGATCGAAGGCAGGGTGCAGGAAGGCCAGAAGGTAGTGGTCATGGAAGACCTGATTTCCACCGGAGGCAGCTGCATCGAGGCGGCGAAAGCTTTGCAGGAAGCCGGCGCTGATGTGCTGGGCGTCATCTGCATCTTTACCTATAATCTGAGCAAAAGCAGGGATGCTTTTGCAGAAGCAGGATTTGAATACCACAGCCTGACGGACTTCGACTGCGTTGTCGAGACGGCTGCGGAAACGGGCTATATCAGCGAGGATGATAAGGCCCAGCTGAACGAGTTTAGAGATAGTTTGTAAATATAAGGAGGAAGAAGCATTGAAACATTTAATCGACATTATGGATTTGTCAATTGAAGAACTGGACGAGATGATCGACGTGGCAAAGGACATCATCGCAGATCCGGAGAAGTACGCGCACATATGTGCAGGGAAAAAGCTTGCAACGCTGTTCTTCGAGCCGTCCACAAGGACGAGACTGAGCTTTGAAGCGGCGATGTATGAACTGGGCGGAAATGTGCTGGGATTCTCTGAAGCACAGAGTTCTTCAGCGGCCAAGGGTGAAAGCGTTTCCGATACGATCCGGACAGTCGGCTGCTACGCAGACATCATCGCCATGCGCCATCCGAAAGAAGGAGCACCGATTGCAGGTACTCGCCGCTCATCAGTTCCAGTCATCAATGCTGGTGACGGCGGACATAACCACCCGACCCAGACACTGACTGACCTTCTGACCATCAGCAGGGAGAAGGGACGTCTGGATCATCTGACCATTGGCCTTTGTGGAGACTTAAAGTTTGGACGTACCGTTCACTCTCTGATCAATGCCATGTCCAGATATACAGGAAACCGCTTTGTCCTGATTTCTCCGGAGGAACTGAAGATTCCGGAATACCTCCGTTATGAGACACTGATCAAGAAGGAACAGGATTTTGTGGAGACAGGCGATCTGGAAGGCGCAATGCCAGAGCTCGATATCCTCTACATGACCCGTGTACAGAGAGAACGCTTCTTCAACGAACAGGATTACCTGAGATTGAAAGACAGTTACATCCTGACACCGGACAAGCTGGAATACGCGAAAGAAGATCTGTCCATCCTTCACCCGCTGCCAAGAGTCAATGAGATTTCCGTGGCTGTGGATGATGATCCGAGAGCAAAATATTTCGAGCAGGTAAGAAACGGCAAATACATCAGAATGGCGCTGATTCTGAAGCTGCTGAAGGAAGCCGGAACGATTAACTAGGGACAAAGAACGGAGGAATATACAATGATTATTGGAAAGATAGAAGACGGTATCGTACTGGATCATATCAAAGCCGGTCAGGGCATGCGACTCTATGGTATTCTGAATCTGGACAAGCTGGACTGTGAAGTCGCACTGATTCAGAACGCACCTAGTGTGAAAATGGGACGTAAGGACATCCTGAAAATCGACAAACTCATTGATCTGAACATTGACGCAGTAGGGTATGTCGATCCTGGAATCACGGTCAATATCATCAGGGAGGGGAAGCTTGCCAAACGCTCCCACATCGATCTGCCGGAGGAGATCGTTGATATCGTAAAGTGCAAGAACCCGCGCTGTATCACCACGATTGAGCAGGAGCTTCCGCATGTATTCAGACTGACGGACCGCGAAAACAGAGTGTACCGCTGCAAGTACTGCGAGAGCAAGGCGGAATAATGCAGCAGCAATTTACAAATGAATGAGAAAAAGCCTTGGGAACATGACACTCCCGAGGCTTTTGTTTTAGTCGATAAAAAAATTAGTTGTTATTAATAAAGCAAAGATGATATAAATATTACAGCTTCGACTAACAATAAAGCGCACCAATACAGGTTGAGATTGATCATAATGTGAGAGGTTTCGAAATGAGTAAGAAAAACATGACATACAGTGACGTCAGAAAGAACGAAGAAATCAACACATATATACGGCAGGCGGATATCGCGCTGTCAGCCCTTGGATATACAGAGCACAGCTTCGCTCATGTCACTGCGGTCGCGGAGAAAGCAGGGTACATCCTGCAGACTCTCGGCTATTCGGAACGGAATGTGGAACTGGCGAAGATCGCAGGATATCTCCATGACATAGGAAACCTGGTCAACCGCATCGATCACAGCCAGTCCGGTGCAGTGATGGCCTTCAGAATACTGGATCACCTGAACTTTCCGCCTGATGAGATCGGCATGATCGTAGCTGCCATCGGAAACCACGATGAAGGAACCGGCGTGCCGGTCAGTCCGCTGGCTGCGGCGCTGATTCTGGCAGACAAGAGCGATGTCCGCCGCAACCGTGTGCGCAATCAGGACATCACATCCTTCGATATACATGACCGCGTCAACTACTCTGTTACAAAAGCAGAACTGATGATCGACGATGATCAAGAGGCAATCCAGCTGACACTTACAATCGACACGGAATACGGTTCCGTCATGGATTACTTCGAGATCTTCCTGGACCGCATGATTCTCTGCAGGAAAGCCGCCGAGAGACTGGGATTGCAGTTCAAGCTCGTCATCAACGATCATCCGCTGATTTAAGACGAACCATATGATGATATATGCCGTGGGTTTGTACAACTCACGGCATTTTTTTCTCAAAAGGCTTGACAGTTGATTTATATTGTGTAAAATATAATTGCATCAAATATAACGACGAGAATAGACGGCAGATTACAAAAGCAACAGAAAGAGTGCTGCGAAATGAACAAGAACAACTACAAGGAAATGATGAAACTGGAGAACCAACTGTGCTTCCCGCTGTATGCAGCGGCGAGATGCGTAACGGGGCTTTATACACCATGGCTGAAGAAGCTGGGACTGACCTATACGCAGTACCTCGTCTTCCTGGTATTGTGGGAGAAGGACGGAATTCCGGTCGGTGAGATCTGCGAGAAGCTGATGCTGGACAACGGAACCGTATCCCCGCTTCTGAAGAAGATGGAGCAGGCAGGGTACATTTCCAGATCCCGCAGCGAAGAGGATGACAGGGTCGTCGTAATCACATTGACAGAGCAGGGAAGAGAACTGCAGGAAAAGGCGAAGGATGTTCCTGTCAACGTAGGAAGCTGCATCGATCTGCCGGCAGACAAAGCACAAAAACTATATGAACTGTTATATGAATTATTAGGGAGTTCGAAAGGAGAATAACAATGACAACAGTATATGATTTCAACGTAAAAGACAGAGCAGGTAATGAAGTAAGTCTGAAGGACTATGAGGGTAAGGTGCTGCTGATTGTGAACACAGCAACCGGCTGCGGATTCACACCGCACTACGATCCGCTGGAGGCGATGTACAAGGAAATGAGAGATCAGGGATTTGAAATTCTGGATTTCCCTTGCAACCAGTTCGCTAACCAGGCGCCGGAATCCGATGACGAGATCCATCAGTTCTGCACTATGAAGTTCGGAACAGAATTCCCGCAGTTTGCGAAGATCGACGTCAACGGTGAGACAGCAGATCCGCTCTTCGCTTTCCTGGCAACAGAAAAGCCATTTGAAGGATTCGGCAAAGGTCTCAAGATGGCAGCCCTGAACAAATTCGCAAACGCAAACAACAAGCAGTTTGGAGATAAGGCCTACATCAAGTGGAACTTCACGAAGTTCCTGATCGACAGAGAAGGCAACGTCGTAGCCAGATTCGAGCCGACCGTTGATATGGACGAAGTAAAGAAGGCAGTTGCAGCAGCGCTGTAACAGCATTAATAGATGCAAAGGCAATCACAAGTACAAAAACAATCATAGATATGACAGCAGAAATTGGAGACAACAATGGACAGAGAAAAAACCATCGTCAGAACTAGTATTATAGGCATCATCATGAACGTGCTGCTGGCAGCATTCAAGGCAGCAGTCGGGTTGATTTCAAATTCCATCGCAGTGACTTTGGATGCGGTAAACAACTTATCAGATGCTTTATCATCGGTCATTACGATCATCGGTGCTAAGCTCGGCGCCAAGAAGCCGGACAAGAAACATCCGCACGGATATGGGAGAATCGAGTACCTCAGCTCCATGATTGTAGCGGCGATCGTTCTTTACGCAGGCATTACAGCATTGGTGGAATCCGTGAAGAAGATCATCCATCCGGAAGCAGCGGATTACGGAATGGTCTCACTGATCATCATTGCCGTTGCCATCGTTGTGAAACTGATACTGGGCAGATACGTGAAGAAGCAGGGTGAGAAAGTCAACTCCGGTGCGCTGATCGCCTCAGGAAAAGACGCATCCTTCGATGCGATTCTCTCCGCATCCGTACTGGCTTCTGCAATCGTTTATCTGATCTGGGGCATTTCCCTGGAAGCTTATGTAGGCGTCGTCATTTCCATCGTCATCATCAAAGCAGGTATCGAGATGATGATCGAGACGCTGAACGATATCATCGGACAGCGCGGCGATGCAGAGATCGGCAGCCAGATCAGGAAACTACTAAACGAGGAGCCGGAGATCCGCGGCGCTTACGATCTGAACCTGTTCAACTACGGACCGGATAAATTCTACGGCACAGTACACATGGAACTGCCGGATACGATGACGGTCGATCAGGTGGACGTACTGACAAGGAAACTACAGCTCAAAGTCTATCAGGAGACAGGCGTGATCCTGACAGGCATCAGCGTATATTCCTTTAACACGAAAGATGATGAAGCGGCGGCCATCAGAAGCAGAATTCAGAAGACAGTCATGGAGCATGACTGGGCGATGCAGCTGCATGGATTCTATGCAGATACAGTAAACAAGACAATACGATTTGACGTTGTTGTCAGCTTCGAGATCGATCATGAAGAAGCACTGGGTATCCTGCAGCAGGAAGTAAAAGCACTGTATCCGGATTATGAACTTCAGATCTTCATCGATGTGGATGCGGCAGACTAATAGAATAAGATATTAAGGACATTATATAAGACCATGAGCGGCGTATATATTCAGGCAATCGGATTTGTAGCAGTACTGTTTTTTATCTTTTCCTATCAGATCAGATCCAACAAGATGTTGTTTCTGATGCAGCTGATCGGAACGGCGCTGTTTTGCTGCCAGTTTCTGCTCCTCGGCGCGACCAGCGGAGCGATGAATCTGGTCGGCATCATCGTCAGGAACGGACTGCTCATGAAATACCGTGACTGGAAATGGGTCCGCTCGAAGTGGACAGTGATCATCTTCCTCATTTTCTTCACGGCTGCCTTTGTCATGACATGGCAGGGGCCGATCAGCCTGCTGCCGTACGCAGCTGTTGTGGGAACGACCATCGCTTACTGGACGGATAACGCACAGAAGATACGCCTTGGAAATCTGGTCTGCGGCTCCCCGTGCTGGCTTTGCTATGACGCCATCATCGGCTCATGGGCAGGCGTACTGAACGAAGCCATCACACTGGGCTCCATTCTCCTCTCCATTTGGAGATACGGATGGAAAGCCATGGGCAAGTCAGATTCCGGGTTTTAAACACGACGCATTTAAAACACTACGCATACAGTTCTACGAAAAGCAGGCAAAGGAGGCTAGAATATGGAACTGAAAGAATTACTGGAGCATTTTAACAACGGCGATACATTGGGCGAAGACTTTGAAGTGATTGAGCTGATGCGCTACTACAGCCGTCAGGCGCAGAAAATCACCATGCAGATCAACACCCAGTTCCATGAACCGGAGGAACTTGCAGCACTGTTTTCGGAGCTGATCGGCAAACCGGTTGGCGAAGGGTTCGGACTGTTCCCGCCGTTCTACACGGATTTTGGTAAGAACATCACCATCGGCAAGAATGTGTTCATCAACGCCGGCTGCAAATTCCAGGATCAGGGCGGAATCACCATTGATGAGGGCGCACTGATTGGACACGGCGTTGTGCTGGCAACCCTGGATCATGATTTTGCACCGGAGAAGAGGCAGCAGCTTCATCCGGCGCCGATCCATATCGGCAAGCGCGTCTGGATCGGTGCAAATGCAGTTGTAACGAAAGGTGTTATGATTGGCGACAATGCCGTCGTAGCAGCAGGTGCCGTAGTGACACAGGATGTTCCGGCGGATACCATCGTCGGCGGCGTACCAGCCAAGGTCATCCGGAAACTGTAATGAAGTGAAACGGAATATAACGGAAGCAAGAGAGGTAACGGAAATGATTTCAGCAGCAGAAGCGAAGCAAAAACTCATTGAGGGCAATCAGAAATACCTTGCAGCAAAGGCAGGAGATACAGAGGCAGGAATCGGCGATGTGTCAGCGGAGATGCGCCGGAAGACTGCAGCAGAAGGCCAGGAGCCATATGCGATCATCATTTCCTGTTCGGATTCCAGAGTCATACCGGAAAGCATCTTTTCCGCTGGAATCGGGGATCTGTTTGTGATCAGAGTCGTAGGGACTGTACTGGACAATCATCAGCTGGGCAGCATCGAATATGCGGCAGAACACCTGGGGACAAAACTGATCGTCATGCTGGGACATACCGAATGCGGCGCTATCAAGGCAGTCATCGAAGGTCATTCCGGCGGTTTTATTGATTACATCCTGAAAGATATTGCCCTTGCCATAGGCGATGAAAAAGACGAATACAAGGCAACCTGTCTGAACGTTGAGCACGGCGTGCAGAGAATCCGGGACGAACTGAAACTCCACCCGATAGAAAACGACAAAGGTGTTGAAGTCGTGGGTGCAATCTATGATATTGAAGACGGTACCGTCAAGTTTTTGTAATGCAAGTTTATGTAATCCTTCGGGATTGCAGGAATAACAGAAAGGGGTTTTAGATATGGAAAAAGAAAAGAACACATCGAGTGCAGCCAGCACATCAAATGCATCAAGTGCCGCGAAGTCACTTGCTGCAGCAGGAGCAGCTACTGCATTTGCCGGAGTTGCATTATATGCAGTAGGACAGGTTCTCTCATTTCTCTTCCGTGACGTAGATCCGAAGAGAGTGGGAAAAGAGAAGGAAGAAGAATAGCAATATGTCGAAAATCTATGAAATATATGGCACAGATGCCCATGAGATGACCAAGGCGCTGATGCAGGCGGCAGAGGTAGCGGACAGAATCGCTGCATGTTTTCCGCGGAATGCGAACATTGCGCTGAAGCCGAATCTGATCCTCGCGGCAAACCCGGATGACGGGGCAACAACCCATGCCGGAGTTCTTTCGGGATGCATTGAATATCTGCAGGAAGAGGGATTCACGAATATCTCCATCATCGAGAGTTCCTGGTATGGCGCGAAGACAGAAACGTCCATGAAGGCTTGCGGATATGACAAGGTGTGCGATCAGTATGGGGTGAAGTTCTTTGACCTGAAGAAGGATAAGCTCAGACGGGTGGAGACACCGCTGCGGCCGATGGACATCGCCTGCAGAGCATTGGATGCAGACTATCTGATTGATCTGCCGGTGCTCAAAGGCCATTGCCAGACCGCAATAACCTGTGCGCTGAAGAACATGAAGGGATGTGTGCCGGACCATGAGAAACGGGAGTTCCATGCGGAAGGACTGTTTGAGCCCATTGCCGCTTTGTCGGCTGTATTGAAGCCTGATCTTGTCATCGTTGACAGTATCTGCGGTGACCTGGATTACGAGGAAGGCGGCAACCCAGTACAGACCAACCGGATGTTTTTGGGAACCGATGCGGTTCAGATTGATGCTTATGGATGTCAGCTCATGGGATTGGATATAGAAGATGTTCCATACATCAGCCTTGCAGAGGAATGGGGTGCAGGCTCCACTGCGGTATCGGCAGAAGACATCAAACGGCTCAATGAACCGGCAGCTGCCCGGGAATATCCGCAGCCGTCCGGGAAAGTACAGAAGCTGACCCGCAACGTGCATGCTGACAGCGCTTGTTCTGCCTGTTTCGGGACCTTGGTCAGAGCGCTTCACATCGCGGATGAAGAAGGCTTCAGAAGCAAAGGCGGGGCATACAAAGGCAAGATATACATCGGACAGGGCTATCAGGGAAAGAACATAGACGGACTCGGCATCGGAAAGTGCTGCGCCGGCGCGAAGCGATGCGTGAAAGGCTGCCCGCCGACGGCGAGCGCAATTCTGGAAGAACTAAGACGCACCAACGATTAGGCGAAACACAGATATATAGATACAAGGAGAGGGATTACATGGATATCAAAGAAGCAATCAACGCCAGACATAGCGTGAGACAATATCAGGACCGGCCAATTGACAATGAGCTGGTCGGGAAACTCAATGCGCTTATTGAAGAGTGCAACCAGCAGAGCGGACTTCATATGCAGTTGATTCTGGATGATCCGGACTGCTTCAATTCATTCCTGGCTCATTATGGGAAGTTCGTAGGAGCGAGTAACTACATTGCCCTTGTCGGAGACAAAGACAGGAGTGATCTGGATGAATGCTGTGGTTATTATGGACAGCGTATCGTACTGGAATCACAGAGAATGGGTTTGAACACCTGCTGGGTAGCAGGCACTTACAGCAAAGGCAAGTGCGCCGCAGAAATAGGCGCAGGGGAGAAACTCGTTTGTGTCATTTCCATCGGATACGGACAGACACAGGGATCAGAGCGGAAATCCAAGCCGGCAGCTAAGGTCTGCAATGTGAAAGAAGCAGATATGCCGGACTGGTTTAAGGAAGGATTGGACGCCGCACTGAAGGCGCCAACAGCCATCAATCAGCAGAAGTTTATGTTGTCTTTGGAAGATGGGGAAGCAGTCATCACAGCGAAGCGGGCACCGCTGGCAAAGATCGATCTCGGTATCGTGAAATATCAGTTTGAAGCAGCTTCCGGACATAAGTGCAGATAATTAGACCGCCATCCTATAATAACTGTCCCAAAAGCAGGAAATGTATTATAATGGCTCTGTATGAGAGATGGAAGGTGTTAAGGATCTGCGCCCACAATGGCATCGGTGTGATCGATGAAGATCATTTGTGTCTGGTAATCGCAGATGTCAGCGGCAAGGGTGTTCCGGCTGCGCTGTATATGATGAACTCGAAAGTCGTTCTGCAGAGCTTCGCGAAGACAGGTCTGTCCGTGGAAACACTGCTGGAAAAAGTCAATGATATTATCTGCGACAACAATCCGCTGGAGATGTTCGGCATCGATCGCGTCCTCATAGCGTTGAACGAGGATACGCAGGCGGCGCCGGAGCAGCTGCTCAACAATATGCAAAACGCCGTCGATGGATTTGTGAAAGATGCAGAGCAGTTCGATGATCTGACGATGCTCTGTCTGGAATATAAGGGACAGCAATGAAAAACGTAATACCGCACTTGCTTTTGATGTTTTTGATCTGGGGATTCAACTGGGTCG
>JAFRKJ010000009.1 GCA_017431785.1 Bacillota bacterium
CGCCCGGGACGTGAAGCGCCTCACTGCGAGGGGCTATCGCCTGGAGTGGGCGCAGCCCGTGGACATGTTTCCGTGGACGGGACACGTCGAGACGGTAGTTTTGTTGACAAGAAATACATAACGGTAGGAGATGATAATGTGTTGGTCTATAAGAGTGCAGACATAAGTGATGCAGATTTGCTGATAATGATATATAACTTTGTTGAATCATTTTATGAGTGAACACCCGGACTGGAATATTCTAACGTTGGTAACGCCAAAAGATAATGAACGCACTATCAAATTTTATACAGAGCGCTTTGGCTTCAAAATCGTTGAAGAAGAGGATGACGCGGCAGCCACATGGTTTTGGTTAAGACTCAGTAGGAAAGAATAATTCGTGCAAATAATCAGCAGGATAACCGGCAGAAGGGAAAACAAATCAGATCCCAGACTGAACAAGTATTTCTACATGAAGTACATGTATTAATCAGTCAAACGGTATTTATGAGGACAATTATGAAAACTGTGTTATGCGAGAATACAGAATGGCTGCTGTCAGAAGAAGCATTCTCAATCTATGCTTCTTGCATGTATCATCCAACATACGAGGAATACAAAGCGCAGATGGAAGACTATCTACACGACTCATCGGTGAAAGTATTTGTATGTGAGAATCGCGGTAAGAGAATAGGCATGATGGTTCTGAAGAGTTCAGGAGTTGCTGCAGAGATTATCGGAATCGCAGTATCTGACAATGCTCGCCATAAAGGAATTGGAAAAGAACTGATCCAAAGCGTGATAAAGTCAGAGGAAATAGAAAGAATCAAAGCACAGACGGATGATGGTTCGATTGGTTTCTATCGCAAATGCGGATTTTCTGAAGAGAAAACTGTGGTTGAGTATTCTGACGGGTCAGCTGTTCGATATAACTGCGTTCTGTATAAATAGAAAAAATTCTGTTTCCCGATTCGTCAGACTGCAGGGAGGAACCATGGTTTATTACAATGATAACGAATTGATAATTCGTAATATGGAAGAAGCAGATGCACGGATCTTAACGGATGAAGAGATTGCGCAGGGTTGGCATGCGGATATCTTCAAATATCTGACAAGACTCCAGGATCAGTCTGCAGGGGAATGTTTTTCACTGACAGCCATATATCAGGGACAGCCTGCAGGGTATGTGAGTATATACATAACAGGGCTCAGCGGTGCGTTCAGCGGAAAAGGGCTTCCGGAGATCGTTGATTTCGCCGTATTGGAAAAATACAGGAGGAAGGGTATCGGCCGGAAACTGATGGATGTCGCTGAACAGATTGCTGGGCAATATGCCGACACGGTATGGCTTGGCGTCGGACTTCACAGCGGGTATGGAAGTGCCCAGCGAATGTATGTCAAACGAGGCTATATCCCGGATGGAACGGGTGTCTGGTATCGGAATAAACCTTGTGCGCAATACGAAACGGAAATTGCAAATGATGATAATCTCGTGCTTTTCCTGTCTAAGAAATTAGAACGGCAGGATGGAAACTAATCTTACATATTCCCGTCTGCTTGGAACTCGTCAAATCGGGATTTATAGAGGTCGAAATGAAGACATTATACTTGATTGGCGGAACGATGGGCGTCGGCAAAACGGCGGTAAGCCAGCAGTTGAAAAAGGATTTGCCGAACAGTGTTTTTCTTGATGGGGACTGGTGTTGGGATGCTGACCCCTTTCAGGTAACAGAAGAAACGCAAGTCATGGTCATACGTAACATCTGCTATTTGTTGAACAGCTTTCTCCACTGCACTGCATATGAAAACATCATTTTTAGCTGGGTTATGCACGAGCAGGCTATTATTGACTCTATAACCGATAGACTGGACACAGATGATTGCAAAGTTATAAAAATCTCTCTTACAACTGACGAAATAAATCTGAGGAATCGGTTAACCTCCGACATTGCACGTGGAATCCGCACCGCAGATGTCATCGAGAGAAGTCTCGCAAGAATCTATATGTATTCATCACTTGACAGTGTAAAAGTCGATACAAGCAATAAGACTATTCGTGAAATAGCGGATGAAATAATTGCTCTTTGATGCTGACAACTTCCAGTTTGTCGATATGTTCCTGCATGGGCGAACACCCAAGTGCCCAAAACGGTGGATATGTTCCTGTCCGGCATTGGGCGAACAGGTATGAGATATGTGCCAGTAATATCATTTCCTCGTGCCATGTGGAATCCGTCGCGAAACTCACCCGAGGGGGTTAAGGAATAACCGATTTGCAGAGATGCATTCAAGCCTCTGCGCCTCGCGGCTTCAACCAGTGTGCGCCGTTTCAGCAAGTCGCGCAACAGGATCAACCGCGGGATACGGTTGATCCTGTTGAAGAACGGAATCGTCGTCCGGTGACGGGTCGTATGCAATTATGCGGTCGGGCGATTTGTCACTCAAACCATCTCTGGTTCAGCGCCCTGCGCTCCGCCTCTGACTCACTGCGCATGATATTATGCCCTCCGTGTAAGCCAAACAGTATCTCGACCCTCGACTCCGGCCGGTCCAAGTAGAACCCCTGGGCCCGTGCCCAGCCGA
>JAFRKJ010000010.1 GCA_017431785.1 Bacillota bacterium
AGAATATAGTCATATTCCTTTTTCACATCCTTCAACAGACCCGAGAGCACCTTTTCACGGCTCATGGCATTCACCAGAAGACTTTCCATGGAAGACAGATCCAGATTGGAAGGAATCAGATCCATCCCTTCCGGATGATGCAGGATCGTGTCGGACGCATCGGGTCTGCAATCCTGTGTAACCAGATACATAAGGTTCCCGAGTGACTTTTCCAGTTTCTCACCCTCGATCCCAAGAGCCGAGGTAAGGTCGCTTTGCGGATCTGCGTCGATCAGGAGCACCCGCTTTCCTGCCTTTGCAAGGCCTGCACCCAGATTCAGTGCGGTGGTGGTCTTCCCGACCCCGCCCTTCTGATTGCAGATAGCAATTGTTTTACATTCACTCATGCGGCCCTCCTCAGTTCAGCTTGCAGTTTTGTCTGCTGCCCTTTTCTTCATCCTGTCTCTTTGAAAAGTGCTCTGCACAGTAGTCTGTCAGGGCTTCACTGATAAAGAAATAATCATAGAAAAGCTCATCGGTCGCCTCATTGTATTCATCGCAGTTGTCGAGCAGGTCGAGTCTCCATACCGCATCACTCCATCCTGCCGTCAGAAATAACGTGCGCAGCACATGGGTCAGCGAACCGAAAAACCGTTTTCTCAGCAATTCGAGAACCAGTTCGATACACTCCGGCTCTGCTTCTTCCGCTAACAGAACGAAGTCGCTTCCTGCTTTCTCCGCGACCTCAAAAGTGATCTGCTCCGCCAGTTCCTCAGCATCAGTCAGTTCATACTCCTCGTCTTCTTCTAAAGCAGTTAGTTCTTTTTCCACATCTTCTTTTTTGCGGGATATTCTTATCGAATCAATATCTCTCTCGAAGATATACGCCAGTTCATCTGGCACTTCAACTCTGACAATTGTCTTCGCAGGATTGTCATTTGGTTTATCCTTCTCGTAAATTCCTTTTGTAATAACTTCCATCGTTTCTTTTGTCGTTGCCATAACTTATCCTTTCTCCGTAATACCGGTGTCCTGAAATAACAAAAGCTCTGCACAAAAGCATGCAGAGCGATGTATTCCGGCATCAGGAGTGGAAGAACCTTAGTCGACAAATCTCACCAGCAGTTCATCAACCGGATCCGTATATCTTCCTTCCGCGATCAGTTGGTTCTTCAATTCCACCAGGGCGATCACGATGACCCTGACTTCATCATATGATAATCTGTACTTTGTTTTTGACATGGTATGTACCTCCTTCGTCCAGTTCCCTTTTTCTGCAGTGTAAATGAAAAAAGCGCGACTCACAATGATGCGAATCGCGCCGTGATCTCTCAGTATTCTCTTGTCAGCAGATCTGTGTGATCCGGAGCGAAAACCGCCTTCGGAAATCGCACATTCAATCTCCCGGATTTATCTCCCAAACGATCTGTTTATCTCCCAAAAATGACGTTTGAAAACGGTCTGGAATGCTTCAGGAGAGTAGACGGTTTGAGGCCGAAACCCCTTGGAAATACTGGGTTTTCGTTGAAATTTCAAAGGCTCCGAAGGATTGTCCTCGGAGCCCTTGGATTGGCTAGGGTAACTGAATTTGTTTTCCGGGATCCCTTTAATTGCAAGGGTTTGCGCGTCTCAATATGTGTTGCCCCCTATTTCTTCCCCTATTTGTAATCATCCTATATTCCTGTTTGAACCTATGCGATATCAAATCATCTATTCATTGATTTCGTATATGGGTTTTGTAATCACATTTTTAGTTTCGCCACAGCATCTCATTACCAAAGATTCCACCAATAATCATATTGTTTGCGGTATTCTCCGTGATGCATTCTTCCATGTGTCCTGCGAACTGATTTGTTTGAACGTCTTTTTAGATATCGCGGAAGTGCTTTCTTCCTGCTCGCCGAAAACCGTACCAATCTTCCCTTCTGCTCATCAAAGTAAACCCCTGACAGAAATGAGTTGGCGGTTTTCTGATGAAGCTTGCGAAGCCTGCGATTATCCTCTGCTTTTCTCTTATAGCTCATGATCTTGATTCCTTCCATTTCCAATCAACAGATTCTGACAATGAACACGAGGTCCTTCACATTTGTTTCATAGTCGTACGAATCCACTGCATTGATCAGCTGCCCGCAGATATATCCTGTGCTGAGATGGTCGACAAAAGCTATATGACCGTATTTCTTTCTTTCCTCCGGATCCATCTCTGCTATCATCTCTGGTGTCCTGACCCAAAGTCCGTACAGAACATCAGGATCGTAATCGCTGGAGGCTGCTTCATCAAGTTCCTCCAGTGTCACATAGCCCTGCCGGATCCCGTTGCTTGCCATTGCACAGATATCTTCATAAGGAATGGAATAAGAAAGCGAGTATCTTTCGTCTCCTGTCCACCCTTCTGAAGAGAAGAAATCGAGCTGATCATCTGTCATCATTTCGATAGGAATTTTCCATGCATCGAATTCTTCCCAGTCGATGAAACTGCGGCTGCGGCTAAGTACCGGGATCAGACTGTACACTTCACCATTTCTGGCATAAGGACCAATAGCCTCGATTTTATCGTTTGTTTCCTTCCCAACATAGAATTCATAATACGTGCTCATTTTTTCCCTCCGATTTGAATATAAAAAAGCCGTGAGCATCATCGTGACCCACGGCAAAAGGCATCTTCTTCATGTGCTTACCTTCTTCAGTTCCAGAATATCGTAATACATGAACCGCATCTTATCGATACTCCAGTCTGTATGGAAGTGTCCGCACCACCAGCGTCCGTAATCCAGTGTTTCCTCCAGCTGGTCGTAGAATATTTCCATTCTGTGAGAAACCTTTGATTTATCGATGCCGTCAAGGAACATAAATCTCGGCATATATTTTTCCGGGCAGGTGTGTGAAAACACATAGTCTACTTTTCCGGCCTGCTCTGCCTTTGCAAGAGTCTCTGCCATTTCCGCATCTGTCAGTTCTTCATCCGGAAACCAGCTGTATCCCTTCTCCAGGCGATAATACTTATCGACACTATAAGCGCCGTTTGTAACAAAACAGCGGTTCCCGCCGATCTCACACAGGCCCTCTGTTGCAAACATCAGCTTCGGGTACTTTTTCTCTGTGAACACCTCTCCCGTCACGATTCCCTCTACATGGTTCAGACTGTAACTGCTGATGTTTTCAGGCCTTTCTTCATGGTTACCGCGCACGAAAAAGAACCTGCACGGATATTTGTTCAGTTTTTTCTTGACACTGTCATCGCTGCTGTCCAGATAGTAGTTAATGCAAACATCCCCCAGAACGATGATAAGATCATCTTCCGTCAGATCCAGCCTGCCGAAACGGCTGAATTCCCTGTGTGTATCCCCTGTGACATAGATCATTTCTGATCCCTCCCCTGCTATATTCCAAAGAATGTTAAAATCTGATTTATCGATACCGGGTAGAAGTCGTTTGCGTCTACTCCCACATCGAACCTTCGGATTCCGGCATCCCGGTTTGCTTCGTTATTCTGTCTGTTGCCGTGCACGTGTCCATGCAGCTGCAGGCTGCCGTGATGACTCTTCGGCCAGGATAGCATCGGATAATGCATCAACGCGATGTTCACCCCATTCAGTGCGATCGTCTTGAAATCTGTGATCTCTTCAAACAACGCCGGATCGTACCTCTTATCATGGTTCCCTTTGATCAGAATTTTCTTCCCTTTGAGTCTATCAATAAGTTTATTCGCTTCCTCAACTGGTATACGGTGACAAATATCTCCCAGAAGGTAGACTGTATCGTCACTGCCTACCATTGCGTTGTAATTACTGATGATGACTCTGTTCATCTCCTGAACATCCTCAAACGGGCGCTCCTGCATATTGATGACCGCCCTGTGTCCCAGATGCTGGTCTGCGGTAAAATATATCACGTTCATCTCCTCCGTTCGTTCAACGTGCAGATACTCTTTCCATGTAAAATCTGTTCTGAATAAATGATACCATAAGAGGAGAAATATGCGGTCGCCTGCCTTGCCTTCCAATCGGAATCCTATTCGTCTTCCTCCTCACTCGATTCATATACACTCGATCTTTTCCCGTAAAGCTGTCTTATCGAAAGCCGATGCTTATTCTTGCTGTTATATTCCAGCATCATCGCCTCAGCATAACCAATATGTCCATGGCCTCGTTCCTTCGCAGTCCTTATGATCTGTTTTACAGAAACCTGACCGACCTTATCTTTGAACACTGCTTCATTGATGGAATCACCGTATGTCACGAGGATTTTTGCTATACCGCTGAGCATATTGGCCGAGAGAGAGTTTTTTTCACCCTCCCACGTGGCTACAGCAAGGCGGATCGTACTATCGAGTACACTCCGTCCATACTTTCCATAAATACGCTCTAATGCTTTGACTGCATAGATGGCGTTCGGTTTCTGTGTTGATGAAATCACAAGTCCATACGACTCAACAATTGTTTGAATCATCTTCTGCTTTGCATCACCCGCCTCAATATGTGCCACAAAGGTTTCATATGGCGTAAGACCCTTGACGTTCTTCTGCTGATCAGCAAATATATGCGCCTCTTCTGTGTATTTCAACTCATTGTAAATCATACACCAGACCGGCGTGTCCCGGGATCCTGATTCCGCTGCAACGATCTCAATCGTATGCTGACCATCAAATACGTAATTCACGCCTTCACGCCGGCTGACCTTTACCGGGTTGATCTGATACACATCAAATTCTTTCAGGGTATTTTTGATATGTGTTTCTGACAGCATCCTCTGATACTCCTGATTGGATACAAGATTCCTTATCGGAATAAGCTCAAATGAAACATCAGGAACACACTTCAGTTGTTGTTCTGTCAGAAATCCTTCTCCGTACATTTTATCGCCTCCAATGTCTTTTGTATTTGTCCGTCAAGACGCTTCAGGCCCTCCGCCAGCTGCGTCTTGGCATAATCTGTTGCGATCATCATATCTGTTTGTTTCTCCGCCCGGGCGATTGCCGCCATCCAGGTCGGAATCGTGAGCGTCAGGCCGCGGATCTCCATGTCCGGATCAAAAACCGGCATTTCCTTGATCCTTGTTGATAAAGACACGCCATCATCCTCGTCCTGTTTTCTCTGCCTGCCTCTGTTTGTCCTAGACCTGGGATTTAATTCTTTCCTTAGCGTGCGCCGAAGTTTCTCATCACCATGAGATAATAACTGAACATCCTTCACTGTGACTTTGATCCGGCCTTCCATAATTGCCCAGAACAGATCCGAATCATTTCTGGCTATCTTATCAATATGGTTGGCGTATATCCGGTTCCTCTCCACCATACAGTAATTAAAGCCCAGTTCCTTTGCCATGACTTTTGATATTCTGATTCTTCCATCCGGATCCACAGGATAATCGATAAGTTTCTTATCAATCATTTCCTGATAAGCAGGCTTCAGGCAATTGAACCATTTCCCGTGCAGGTATTTGTATATAGGTGTTCCGGGCGTGAGTCCTTCGATCCGTCTTCTGCAAACCCATGCCATAGCCTTTGTGCGTGAAGGAAACTGTACTTCACGCACTGTGTAATCGATTCTCTCATCCCTGCAGAGCAGATACCTTTTATGACCATCGATGATCACGCCGTCCCATGTAATAATCGGCTCCAGACATCCATCCCGCAGAATACTTTCTTCAAATCGTTTCTGTTCCTCATCAGTATTTGGAACCGTCAGATTGTAGAATTCTGTTTCTATGATCAATTCTTTCATTTTTCTGTCACCATAGGAGCGCTCATTCTGCACCTTCAGAACTTAATTCTGCATCAGCCAGCGGAAATGATATCGCAGGAATATGATCCGCCTTTTCACCGGTAACGATATATGAACCGTCTCCCAGTAATACCTGACTCACGCTTCGGATGCCCTCTACCAGTCCTTTGCTGTTGATATAGAACGATCCTGCGGTGTCATATCTTACTCTGATCGACCTCCTGTCATCCAGCCATGTCCCGATAATCATGAGTTCCTTTGTATCTGCACGATATCCAAGGTGAACAAAAGCGGGATTACCTATGGCTTTGAGCGTCTTCCGATGTATGCAGAACCTGTTATACCGCGTATCGATACGTATCGTTAATTCATGTTCGCTCATATATCCTCCCTGTCAGCCGTCGGCTGATCCATGCTACTCTGCTGTGCATTGTTATCCTGTTTCGTCTTATCTCCCTTAATCGAGAACACCGTATAGCCGGAAAATGTATCCACCTGCAGTGTTCTTCGGTTCTCTCCGAATTTCGGGCCGAAACTGCCGTTCCATCCGGCTGGCATGATGGATCTTCTTGAGCCTTTTCCGTTCTCACCCGGGGCCGGTTTTTCAAAGACCTGCGCTACTGTCAGATCGAATACCAGAACATCTTCCCCGTTTGCCTTGTTTTTCTTGCCCATGATTTTGTATCTGTAGTCCGGATTCCAGCCCATAAGCTTGCAGATGATCAGGACAAATGGTTCTCCGGTCCTCTGTGACGCATATCTTCTATCATCCTTCATCCGTGCCCATTTATAGCCTGAGATGTCCAGTTCATCACAGGGTTTGAGCACCAGTTTCTTTTCCTTCTGGTTGACCAGTATCTTGACGTAATCCACATCCGGGAGCATCCTTACTGCTGCCGCATTTGCCGTAATCTTATTGACATTGATCGTAAATGCCGGTTCCTTGACCTGTGCGAAGAACTCAGCACTGACGATCTCATAATCATCAAGATCAATATTTTCGATCGTCTCGATTCCCTCGATCTGCATCTGCATTTCAGTATCTGTTTCTGCTTTGGTAAGTGTCTGCGTCGCCTGATCTGTCATTTTATTTCAACCTCCTCAAATAATTCTCCAAGTTCTTCTTTTATAAAGGCTCTCAGTTCATCATACGGCGTCACCTTCAGCCTGTCCTTTGAGCCGCACAGCTGCCCTTCGATACGGGTCTGCCACTGTTCTCTTGTCAGATGCGCTATCTCATTCATGCTCATCTCCACGTAATAGTCTGTACCGACTGCATTCTCAAAATCTCCTGTCAATGCCCGTATATGACTGCCGGACTGATTCAGCAACTGCCCGCTGGCATCAATGGCTTCCGATGACAGATATTGTTCCTTGTCGATATAAACACTCGCATTGATATCCGAAAAAACGCACGCATTGTATTTCCCGTCATGATAAATGACGCCGTACAGTTTATAGTTGAAATCAGGATCCCATCCGAAAATCTGATACAGCGTCCTGATATATGCCTTGCAGGCAATCGTTCTGGAGCTTAACGTCGTATCGCTACCGGTGGCCCATTGGATTTTGTTCCGATTATCTTTTGTCGTTGGCCTGATTGCAATCTTCTTCAGAACAGGGTGTATCAGTATTTCAATATAATTCCCGCATGCCATTTTTCTGATGCACGACAGATTAAAATGAATGGAATCATTATGGAACATAATGGCCGGCACCTGCTGATCATCAAACAGTTTGAAATCAGCGACCTCGTATCCGCGAAAATCGAATGCTCCTTCTTCTGCGCTGACGGTAACATCCGTCTGAGAGTCTTCATCCCATACGCACTGACATGCATTCATATAGTCATCTTCCGTAAAGCTTCCCCACCTCGGATGAATAATGACATATCCCTTGAGCAGTCCCTCCGGTATAACCTTCAGCTCCGGAAGACGTGATGTTCCGCCAAACCTGGCATTGTCCATGATCCTCTGCACCGCCAGAAAGTCATCTCTGGAGATGATTGCTTCATGTTCGCCTTTGTAATAGCTCTGAGGCTTCTCGCCGCGGTTCTTAAATGTCTTCTGTTCACCTGCATCCGGCGCAAAGACCTTGTATCGTTTTCTTGTCAGCACATCCCCGCAGTAACGTTCATTACGTAGTGTATCCGCCACCCCGCTGGCAGTCCATTTGATATTGCCTCGGTAACTCCGTCTGGATAACGCTATCAGCTTATCTGCAATCTGCTGTGTGGAGTATCCATAAAGATACATGGAAAACATAAGCTTCGGAATCTTATATGTATCTTCATTTACGATCAACTTACCGTTTTCATCTTTTACGAAACCCAGAAGTTCCGGTGTCAGCGGCAGACCATGATCAAGCCGCATCCGGAGTGATGTCTCCATGCTCCGGCTTCTGACACGGGATTCCTCCTCCGCGATCGTAGCCTGAAAAGAAAGCGCCAAATGACTGTTGTTGTTCAGTGAATAGATCGCCTCTGACTCAAACAGTACGCCGACTTTCTTCTCCCTCAGTCTGCGGATCGTACTCAGGAAATCCACCACATTTCTTGCCAGCCTTGAAATGTTCTTTACAATAATCAGATCGATCTTCCCGTCATATGCATCCTGAAGCATCTCCAGAAACCCTTCCCTGTGCTGGGTAGTGGTTCCGGATTTTCCTTCATCAGAGTAAATTCTGACAAGCTCCCATTTCGGATGCTGCGCCACCAGATCCGTATAATACTTCTGCTGAAGCTCAAAAGACGACGTCTGAGCCGGATCATCCGTTGATACACGGGCATATATTGCAACTCTCTGAAACTCATTAGATTTCACATAGTCAGTCTTTTCGGTCTCAGGCGTATAAGTATAGTTTTCAGGATCTGTTGCTGCGCGTACCCTTTTTCGTACTCGCTCTTTCCTTTCCTCATTCGTTAATTCCGGCATCTATTCGTCCCCATCCTCCAGCAGTAATCGCTCCTGATTCTCATAAGTCATTGGCAGATCCAGCTCATCCTCAGGCAGCACATTCATGTCATATGGCAGAAAACTGTTGTCCCGCAGATCTCTCTGATAATATGAAGCAAGAGTAAAGATATCTTCGGAGATAAAATAGATCCCCACAGGTGTCTTCTGTGCTGCCAGCACGCGTGCAATAAAGGCCATTTCCTCCGGATCATTCGATACGCTCCGCACCTTCTGCGTCACGATCAGATTCACTCTGCCCGAAAAGCAGTCCCCCAGAAGTCTGCACCACTCTTTGGAATTCTCCATCCGCGGAGCTGTCATGCCTTTATCAATATAAAAATCCACAAGCGTCCACTGCGGACACAGCGAGATATCATCGATGAACTGCTGTGTATGTTTTTCGATGTAGTTTTCGTATTTTGTCTGATTGTAGTAGCGGATATACACTCCGATCCGATACGGAACATATGGCTGGGGATATTCCTTTCGCTGTGCCTCCATCCATCTTCGGTGTTCAACCAGTAAACCTCTCTCCGAATCATCAAAATGTCTGCGAAACACATTTCCATGTCCACTTTCAATTGAAATCGAATTGTCTTGCGGATCCGCCACAGACGCTGAGATCGCGTTCATTAATGCTGTCCCTTTACTCATTATCTTTGTCCTGCACTTTCTTCACCGAGTGTCCCCGGCATTCTCCAATACCATTGTTTTGTCCTTCGAATCGATTTGATTCCGAGATCTGACTTCACTTCTCGCAGCGTTTTATCTCCGATTTCGTACTCTTTCATCCTCTCTCTGATTTCAGATGCTGGTATTTCCCCATTCTGCAGAATAATCTTCAGCAGATTCGCTGCCAGTTCATGTTTTGTTTTTGGAATATCCACTTTGGTTCCTGTCAGCTCTTTTGTACTCCTCTTGTGATGGATCCATCTGAATCCGTCATCTTTTGTGATTTCGAATTTGATATTTTCTCCTGCCGGAGCAAGATTATTCTTGATTTGTTTTACCGTTCTGAGGTCATGCTCCCGGTCTACCTGAAGGATGCTCCTGGCAGCGGCAACAACATCGATGCTCCCAAGCCCCCGATAAAGTCCCTTTGAACCTTCACGCTTGTTCAGATGCCCGATCAGCACTACTCCGCAATCGTATGCTGAAGCCCACAGACCGATACGTTTCATAAGCCGTCTCGCCTTTGATGCCATCATCAGATCTGAATCACTTTCGATGTAAGACTGCAACGGATCTATCACGACCAGCCAGGGCCTGAATTCAACGATTGCCTCTCTGATTCTCTCATCATCAAGAGTCAGGCCATTATGAACTTCTTCATCAAGAAACGCTATATTAGCGCAATCTGCACCACATGCTTCCAGACGCGGTCTGATCGTATCCCTGACGCCGTCCTCGGAACACTGGTATATCACCCGGTGAGGCCTGCCGATCTGCGAACCGTCCGGGAGCATACCGCCTCTGGAGATCTCAGAGATGATGTTCATCATCATCGTTGATTTTCCATCGCCGGGATCCCCCTGCAGAAGTGTGATCTTTCCGACCGGAATATATGGATACCAGATCCATCTGACCGGTTCCATTTTCACCTCACTGTATAGGGTCAGTATCTTTGATTCCTGCTTCATATTTCCTCCGCTTTCATTATATGGCGGTAAGGTGGCGTTCCATTATGACCTGTCAGGTCATAAGAACCCGATTTTATGACCTGACAGGTCATAAAAACCGCCTAAGATGCCTTGCCCCAGAGGAGCAAAAACGACCACCGCCTTAAAAATCGCATCCTTGAGATGTGCTTGTCAAAAAGGGATTATTTCTACACCTTATGCGGGCCATTGCATGAAAGGCAGGTACAAAAATGACATACGATAATGAAGGAACGGGAATGAGAATCAAGCATTTCCGTAATAGTAAACAGCTGTCTCAGGAATATCTCGCAGAAAAAATCGGGGTCACGCAGGAATACATTGCAAGAATCGAAGCCGGAAAGAAAATACCAAGCCTCGAGCTGTTTGTTTCCATTGCAAACGCCCTTGAAACATCATCTGATCATCTGCTTGCAGACAGTCTCATTGTTCTCAGATCCGAAGATGAAAAAGAATACTACGAAGTATTCTCCGATTGTACACATGATGAAAGAGCCATGCTCCTTCGCATGCTGAAATTCTTTAAGGCTTTGCTTTCAGAGTACGGAATTTAACAAAACAAAACAGCCCGCATAAGTCACTGCAGCATCCTTCACAGGATGCTGTTTGTGATATACGGACTGCTTCCGTTTCATCCCGCCGCATCTTCTATATTGAGTCTACATACTCATCGAATTTATCCACTGCATCATAGTTCATGGAATTGAAGACATCTGTGTAGATATCCAGTGTCATATGAATATCTTTATGCCCCAGCCAGTTTTTGAGAACAACAGCCGGAATCCCAGACTCGATACATCTTGTCGCAAAAGTATGTCTCAGCGCATGCTGGCCCATACACGGGATATCTGCTGCCTTACAGATTCTGTGATAGTAACAGTTGACCTGTGCAGTCGTTATGATTGATCCCTTATTATAATCGTAAAACACAAGGCCCTCTGGATTATTCTGCTGCTTCTTCAGCGCTTCTTTGAGATATGGTTCCAGCCTTTTGCTGATGGGGATGTCTCTGACACCGGTGCATGTTTTGGCACCTGTTTTTATAAAAATCCGATCATCAACACCCTTTGTCACTGTTCCCCTGACATGTATTACTTTCTTTTTGAAATCGATGTCCTTTTTTCGAAGTGCATTGATTTCTCCCATCCTCATCCCGCTGTATAATTCTATGAAAAGCTGAAGCCTATAGTCGTTCCGACCTTTTGGCGGCGTTTTCGTTTCCAGAACGTCCGTAAGGCGTTTCTGCTCTTCAACAGTCAGTCCCTTTACCTTGACATCTTCTTTTTGTGAACGCGGACAGCGCAGGTTCCTGGAAAGCATAATATTCTTTCTGATTACTCCCTTTTCGGTCGCTATCTGAAAAGCAAGTCGTACTTGACGGTAAATCTTGCTTATCACACTGTTGGAGTACCTTGTCAGTTCTTTAAGGAACATTTCCATCTGTTTTTCGTCAATTTCCGTAATGGGCACCCGTCCGATGAGGCTTTTTTCGATCCGCCTCACCGTGTCGAGATTTCTTCCATATCCCTGTTCTTTGACATAGTTCATCTCGAAATCTGCCTTGTGCCTTTCGTAGAGAATATCCGGCACTGTTGCCCACGTATTCACACCCTGTCTGCGCATTTCGATCTCTTCCAGCCATGCATCTGCTTTTGCCAGACACTCTGCTTCATCTGTTCCTGTGACGGACTTCCGTTTACGTTCACCGTATTCATCTTTATAGTAAAAACGGTATTCGATTCCATTTCCGTGTACCCTGAATGCGCCGTCGCCGTTTTTGCTTTTTTTCTTCTCGCGTTTCTTTGCCATCTTCTCTCCTCCTACTGCCAGTACCGCTCTCTGTCTTTTTCATGGCGCTTCGAAAAATAATCGATCAGAGCATGCGCCTCAACGACCTTGATCCTGCCAAAATCTGTTGCTGGAAATCTTGGATCATTAAACAGTTTCTGTACCGTTTTCTTGCTCCATCCCAGCATTTCCTGAATATCTGAGATCGTATAAAAACGAACCTCACTTGAGATATAAAGCTTTCTGATATTTGTATTCTCCATGTCTAATCCTCCCTCATCCTTTTTTGATTACCCGAATTGTACTCTTTCTTTTCACTGGTTGAAAATGTGCGATTTCTGCCGTAAATTTGCACTTTACCAGTTTCTGCTCTCCTTATCGGCTTCTTCCGCTTTGTGGCACGCTCTGGTTACTTTCCTCATGGTTTCTTTATCGAGTGTGCAGCAGTAGCTGAGCAGTCTTTGCTTATCTATGGTCCTTCGTTGCTCGCAGCAGACCATGGATTGTTTCGGGAGCCCTTTGATCTTGGGAAGAATCACATGGCAATCCATCTTTTCCTTTTTTATCTGACTTGTGATGATGGCCACGATGATCGTTGGTGACTTTTCATTCTGATCATTAGATTGAGTCACCAAAATCGGGCGTATCCCAAATTGTTCAGAGCCGACCACATCTTCCTCTGACCCCAGGTCTGCATAGAACACATCCCCGCGAAGCACTTCGAATGGTTTTTTCTTTTTCATGACCGCCCCCCTACATCGCCGCAAGGAGCGTTTCCCTCATCTCGCGAACTTCCATGCGGATCTCTCTGACGGACAGCCCCAGTTCGTACCTGAGGTTCATGGCTCCCAGGCCGTCAAAGGCGACTGCTTCGATAATTCTGATCTGGGTCTCTGTCAGCTGCAGGAGCCCGTGTCTTAAGTTTTCATCGCCGACGAACCGGATCCATGTGCGATCCCTTCTGTTTATATAGGCCAGTCTCACGCAGTCCCGGCTGAACAGAAAGTCGATCAGTTCACATATCTGATTATCAAAGAGGATCATTCCGTCACATCTGTTGTTATATTCCATCGTATCCCTCCTCCCTCTGCAGTTTCTTCATCAGAATCTCCGGATCAACGCTGGTGATCGTTTCGCACCAGGCGGAGCGAAAGAACTGTTCGCAATCATCTCTGCTGACGATCGCGTCATAATCCTCCGGATCCTTTCGAAGCTTCTTCAGCGCTTTTCTGTAATCCTTTGCCGCCTGAATCACAATATTGAGTGCCAGTGATTCATAACCGTGTCCCTTATCGAACTTCACCTTTTCTTACCTCCGTTTTCTCCAATACACATTTTCCCGGTGCAAAGGCAGTCGTGGCTGCTGATCGAACCCATGTAACATAACCGGCGCTCAGAGACGCACTGCATCTCTGCTGCGCCGGATTATATTTCTCATTTATTCGATCTGCATTTGTCCTCGACACCCCCGATCACCGGGAAACGATCAGGCGGGAGATAGCTAAGTTCCCTCATGAGGCTCTCACCTCCCGCAGGGTTCTCCTGCGGCCGCCCCCATTGCGTGATCCTGCCTGGCAGGGCTGTGGCTGGACGGAAGTATCATTGTCCTCTGAGACTTTCATTGCACAATTGCAGGTGCCGCCTGCCTTTTGGATCCTTGATGTTGTTCGCTCGTCCTTTCGGAGTCACCGCGCATCGGTCTCGCATGCTCACGGGGTTAGCCGACATCTCAGAGAAAGTACCTGATGAATGTGTATTCGGTTTTCAAAGATCAAAGAGGATGTAATTACCCTCTCACCTAACCAAGGAAAGAAATGGCCAAAAGTTAAATGAATTTCTTCATTTTCTTTTGTATTTTTTTTAATACCTTTTTTTCTCTGTAATCGAATAGATGTTTCGAGATACCAAGTTGATCTGCACATTCTTTCTTCTTCAAGCCAGATAAGAGAAGCTCCACCAGTTCGCGATCCTCTTCGTCCAGTTCGTTGATGGCTTTTCTCAATGCCTCAAGATGCATCTCGTGAATGACATCATTCAAAAGATCCTTTTCATAAGCCAGGCATGGTGCTTCCTGTTCGACAAGAGCATCCAGGGAAAGATCGTTTCCGATAGCACCCCTTCCGAATCTTGCGTTCTCACATTCTGAGCAGTTTTTCTTGCAGCGAACGCCCTTTGCATCTCTGCAGCGCCAGCGGTTCCTCTTATTACGTTCCTCACGCCATACCGGCTGCATATATGCTCTGTAAACTTCTTCCGAAACAATGACTTTTTGTCCTTCAATGATGAGATAAAATTCTTTTTCCATTTGTAAACCTCCTGTTTTTCAAAAAATTGATGTAACTTCTGAAAACCAGGGGTTTACGGGGATCGTGCTGCCGGCACGATTCTTTTCTGTATATGCATCTGCCATGCTCCTTTCGATGGTGTCTGGCAGACGCACATAAAAACGGGCATAAAAATAGCCCCGTACCCATTTGGATACGAGGCTGTGTGCTCTTCTTTATTCAGTTATTTTATGCTGCTATCTCCCAGCATATACATTGTAACCTGCACCTAATTTCAAGTCAGTACCACGCGTGTCTCATTGAGGTCGGTTTCGTGTGTCATTGGAGTGTCAGCGAAGTCTCACTGAAGTGTCAGCTTACAAGGACGAGCTGAGCTTCCCTGTCATTCTCAGGTGGATCGATCGTGATATGATTATACTGCCGGTTATGATCCAGTCCGGTTCCGTCCCTCAGAAACGGAGCAAACTCCAGGAAATTCCCATCCGGATCAAAAAACTTCACGCCGCGGACATCGTCATCATTCTTCTGGATCTTCAGATCCATCCCGGGACGCATTCTGATACATGCGAGAATAACATCTTCCCTGTGAGACTTAAATGTAGTGCTCCAGATCCAGCATTCAGATTCCCCGCTGCGGTTTTCATGCACCGGAGTCTGTACGATCGTCCTCTCCCCGAAAGTCGCGCATCCGCCCATCTGCATCACGAGGATCTTCGATTTTTTCTTTGGCGGTCTGCATGATTTGTCTAATATTGCTTCCATTGCTTTTTCTCCTATAAAGGCTGCGCTCCATGATATACATCATAGATCGACATCTGTTTTGGTTCGTTGCCAATCATGATTTGGCGGAAGTCGTCCAGGGCACCTCCCCAGATCGTCAGGCCGAACACCATCACTGCTTCCTTTTTTCTGCGATAGTAGGAGCTTCTCTCAAGGCAAAGCTCTTCCATCATCTCTGCTTCTGTATACTGGAACCTGCCCAGATAGTACAGGGACAGTATCTGTGAATACAGATCACCGTTTAAGGGGAATTCCCTGACCTTGATCATCGCGGAATCCACGATCTCTACCATCCATTTCACATCGAACAGGCTCTGGATCTTAGCTGCGAACCGATCTTTCTTCTCATCCGGTGCGAAGTGTTCCAGATACACAAGTGCTGTATCCAGATCGCCGCTCATATATCCATAGTCCACCATCAGATCCATTTTGACCTGCTCTGCATATTCACTGGTTTCCCAGCAAACATCGCGGTAGATTTCCAGAAGCTTTTTCGCTTTGCTATATACTTCATTCTCATCGATCTGCTTGCTCTTACAGATCATCTCGATCCTTTTTCTCGAGCCGTTTCGGTTATTACCCATTTTTTCTCCCTTCATAATCACGTTCACATGACCGATGATCCGTATTCCTGATCATATCAGCCAGGATAAGGGAAAAGACCCTGGCCGATAATTGAAATACCGGATGATTCGCGTTATGCGCTGCGCAGATCCTGTTTCAGATTTCTGGCGCACTGCTGCACCGCCTCCGTGTAGGCTTTTTCCTCTGCAGGATCCATCGTTCCATTAAACCAGTTGTGGAACCTGTCCATTGCCTGTCTGTCCTTTTCTTCTGCCTCCTGCAGAATCTTCCTGAATTCGACAATGTAGTTCCTTCCGCTTTCGTTTCCGCTCCTGATAGTCTCCATTGATCTTCCTCCCTTCATCAGCACGGCTCCTCGCCGTCATACATATAATCACCGTGATCATACCTTCCATCTTCCCGGTGAGATCCCGAGATCCTCAAACATTCCGCAAAGGCTGCAATCAGCTCCTCAGCATCAAGAAATCTACTTAGCCCGAGATGCATGACTCTCCTGTTTCCTTTATACACGAATGCCTCAGGTTCATCTTCTGACTGTTCAATCAGATAGCCTTCATACTCAACAACCATAGCTCCCAACCTCCCTTCGTTAGCTATAGAACATTTGTTCGTCTTGCATTCTGATTCTACTCCTGCCAATGCTTGCTGTCAATATGAAGTTTGCACGCAAAAAGACAGTTGGTACTTATCGCCCAACTGCCTTCCGTCATCTGACAATGCGGTTTACGTAACATGATCTGCCCGCCGTCCGCCGTCCCGTCACCCCCGTATTATTCCGTGGTTCTCTGCGGCAGGCACTCAATTGTAGCATTAAAGAATATGCGCTCTCTCTTCGATTGGTTTCTTTTCCTTCTGTGTTACCGGATCCACCGGTTTTCCAAAAGGCACGATGGTTCTGATGTTTTCATCTTCAGGAATGGACAGAATCTGTCTCATCCTGTCCACATTTCCTTCAAACCTCATCATTCCATCCATCCAGACCCCTGCATACCCCAGCGCTGTGATAGCCAGGAGCATGTTTTCGGTCGCTGCACTGTAATCTTCGATCTCAAACTGCATCTGGGATTCTCCGGCATAGACCAGTTTTGACGTAATCACCAAAATGACCGGTGCCGTTTCCACTGCTTTTGTAGGAAATACCTCGCTTATCCTTTTCCGCAGTTTCTCATCAGTGACAGCATAAAATGTCGTGGTCTGCATGTTCAGTCCGGATGGCGCTCTGACGCCTGCTTCCAGAATGAGATCCAGATCTTCCTGAGGCACACTGCCTTTTTCAAACTCTCCGCGATAACTTCCTCTGTTTTTGATTACATCGAAAAAATCCATTATATTGTTCTCCTTAATCCACATCGTTTTCAATCTCTCGAATCACTTTTGCCGGCACGCCGCCAACAACACAGTTATCCGGCACATCTTTCGTGACTACAGCTCCTGCTGCGACCACCACATTGCTTCCGATGGTCACGCCCGGCAGGATCGTCACATTCCCGCCGATCCAGACATCGTTTCCGATAGTTATCGGTTTGGAAATCCCGAGATGTTCTCTCCTGCCTTTTGGCGAAATTGGATGCCCTACTGTCGTAATCAGCGTGTTCGGTGCGATCCAGACGTTGTCACCCATCCTCACCGGGCTGATGTCCAGAATCGTTACGTTATAGTTTGCCAGGAACTCATCTCCGACATGGATGTTCAGCCCGTTGTCACAGCGAAAGCCCGGCAGCACGTTAGGATTCTTCCCGACACTTCCGAACAGTTCTCTTATCGCCGCTTCCTTCCCTGCTCTATCAGTTACAACGACGGACTCCAGCTTCTGGCATCCCATTACGGCATGCAGCTTTCTGGCATCTACCTCCGGATCATTTACATCAAAAGGCAGGCCTGCATCCAGTTTTTCAAGTTCTGTCATGATGGTCTCTCCCGTCTTTATCATTGTTCATTCCAAATGAATTGTCATTCCGCCTCATTGGAATCACGGCTCACATTATCGTATTTGCCGTACTTCTCGTAATATTCCTCATCCTCTGAAACGCCGTCTTTATTGAACATTTCCTTAAAGAAGTCTTTGCTGTTTCTTCTGCTTTCTTCTGTTGACGGCGATCCTGTGATGTCCTGAGGAAGATCGCCACCTACACCAACAAGTCCTTTTCCCATTGTTGTTCCCCATCCTGATGATTTTCTGTTGTTACTTACGGATATAAGCCACGATTCTCTGCTTCAGTAAATCAAATCTCATCTTCGTGTTCTTGTTTTGTCCGCAGTACTCCCTGCCGATTTCCTGATTCGGTTCGTACTCGATTGGAATTCTATATAGATCAAACTGATCTCTTGTAAGGTCATAGTACTGCCCGTTAATCTTATTGAAATAGTGCGTCCCGCCACCCTTGACCTTGATCTTGTGGATCGTGCCACCAAAAACATCACATACAAGTGTCGCGGTAATTGCACACTGTCCATATGTCGGATCATTTTCATAGACATAATCCGCCTGTGAACTCGGATATGCCGTTTCTCTGCACCAACATTCCAACAGGGGTCCAAAGAAGTCATCCAGTGTTTCAACAGATGTATTCTTCTTCAGAGCAATGATCTGATCCGCGGTCTCCTCTCCGTAATAATGTATCGGCCTTCCTGACTTTGTGTAATGCACCTTACAGTCTCTCCAATTCCTTCTGCAGTTTCTCCAGTTTCTCAACGTTCTGGTTATATTCTGTAAAGATCTCCACGATCTCTTCATCGTCTTCAAACACAGGCCTCATGAGAAAACTCTTGTCGATCTTGAATTTTTTCTTCTCATCCTGGAACTGAACCTTGATCGTACTTTTCTTTTCAGGATCCTGTTCCACAACG
This sequence comes from Bacillota bacterium, assembly GCA_017431785.1. Classification (GTDB taxonomy): domain Bacteria; phylum Bacillota; class Clostridia; order Peptostreptococcales; family Anaerovoracaceae; genus Lentihominibacter. The sequence goes on from JAFRKJ010000010.1 coordinate 18,600, forward strand.
ACTCCATCGCCATAGCGTTTATGACTGACCCTGACGCCAACCAGCGATATTTCTCCGACCGGTTCAATCAGATCCTGCAGACGAATGATCTCGTCCTGAAGCGCGGCTATCTTCTCTTCCCGTTCCTGCCGTTGTTGTTCCTCGATCTGTCTCTGCTTTTCAGCCTGGATTGCATCCTTCTTCGTCATGTGGTTTTCAATACGATTGACGAAGTGATAGGCCGTCGCGCAATAGATCACGTCAAAGGCAAGCAAATGCAGGCTTTCATCATGATAGCAGCTCTCATCCAACAAAGCCTCATGCCGTTTCAAAAGATCTTCATGGTTTCTGAGTTCTTCCACAACCTGTTCGCACATATCATAGTAGTATTTCAAGCGGAATGATTCACCGGACCCGATATCAAAGCCGAACTCTATCGCCTGTGCAAAAGCTTCCGCCACGCTGTACTTGTAGATGAAGTTTTCTTCCGGATAAAGGAGCGCCAGATAACAGGACACCGCATGCCGGTCCTGATTATATTTCCATGATGATGGGAATTCCTGCTCCTTCAGCTGGTTTGTCTCAACAAGGAACTGATCCATGTGGTCCTGACGCAAATCAATATTGCCGCCGTCATCTGCATAGAGCACGTCACGAAACAGGCTGATTAGCTTATCTGAGCCTTTCTCATCCAGTTTTTTTGCAATCTCCACGATTCCGTTTGCCGGATGCGTGGTTCCGTTATCAATCAGCACAGAAGACTCGCTCAAAGCCTCTTTCAGCATCTCATGGAAAAGCAGGTCACCAGTATCTGAAAGCCATGTGTCCCGGAACTTCTTTACAGCCGCCCACTTGAAGTACTCCCTGTTTTCATCGTTATTGAAGAAATCAAAATTCTCTTCATAATAACGGATCAGCTCGTTTAAATACTCTTTATTCATTATGATTCCCTCGCTGGCCTATAATGTTTCTCGCTCCACAAACTTATTGACCATCTCCATGATCTCATCCACAGCTTTCTTTGGTTTCAAAATTCTCATTCCGCCTGCAAACTGGAATACCCATGCATAGAAGGTTGGACTGAGCGATACTTCAACCTCCACAGTGAATCGGTCATCGGATATCTGCTTCGTCTTCAGTTTCGTCCCAAAACGATCAACGATGTACTTCGCCAGATCGTTTCTGACCTCCAACTTCACCGGAACCCGTTCAGGACCCTCGAACATATCAAAGATCGGCGCAGAATAATCATCCAGATTAAACCCTTCCGGCCGCTTTACCGCCTTCTCATCCAAAATCACCGGTCGATCCAGCCTGTCAACGCGGAATACGGACACATTGTTATGCTTATCAGACCAGCCGACCACATAATAATAGTCTTCGTTCCACAGCAGCGCATACGGCGAAAGTTCATATACTTCTCCATCGCCGCGCAGCATTTCCTTCAGATCAGGACCGTACTGCGTATACTGGAATCGGATCTTCCTCCTGCGGCTGATGGCCTCATTTACCGTGTTGACGGAATAATAGATCGCCTCATTCTCCGATTTGACACGGTTCGTTGCCTGTATGTTTCTGCGCAGTTCTTTTCTCTGGTTTTCACTGGCCAGCTGCGCAAGTTTCTTGCCGAGCACATTGCTCTTTTTCTTCGTGATGAACCGTGATGACGATACTGCATCAACCAAAAGCTTCAGCTCCGGCATTTCAAACTGCCGCTCACCCCAGTAGAACAGGTTCGGCCTGCTGACGACCTTCACGATATCCAGTCCCAGATCCTGCAAAAGCTTGATGTCCCCACGCAAAGTTTTTTCGTTAGCAGGCACATCGTGCTCTTTCAGATACTCCAGTATTTCCAGTCCTGTCATCGGATGTTCCTGATCTGTGTGCTCGTAGAACATCTGCGCCAGAACCACCATTCTGGATTTGATCATATTCTTTTCTTTTGCTTCTCCTGCCGGCATTTTGCTCTCCTGTATTATTCCTCCGTATAAATCAGTTGTTTCAAATCGTCTTTGTTCCTTACTTTTTTTTCGCCTTCTCGTTCAGCTGACTCATGCTATGAGCTACATCGGCCAGATCAATTAGCTCCTCTATGGCTTCAAAACATTCTCTTATCGCCCCCTCGTCATAATCATCGAATGAATTCTGCATGTCGAGATCCGGAACCTTGATGCGAAGTGCTGCGGAGCCACTGGTAGTAACAGCCCTAACACTTGGGATACCGTGTTTTCTAGCCCATACGGCTATTTGTTCCAGATCACTGAGCTTTGCTTTATTAAATGTCAGGTCAACAAATCCCGAACTGATCTTGTGATACAAATAAATGTGGTTGCCAAAATGTGTACGGTAATGCGGCCAATACCCATTTGACTTTTGACTTGTCACTAAAACAAGTTCTGGAAAGTGCTTTTCCTGATAATCCTTATATTTCCGAAAAAATGCATTCGCTTTCTCGTTGACTTCTGTTTGAATTGTTTTCCTGGCTTTGTGAATCGCCTGTGCGAATTGCTGACTTCTGATTTTGCTAATGGAATCATCCTTTGTATCGAAGTAACGTTTGCACTCTTCATACGAGAGAAAGTGTTCATAGAATTGTGCCTCTGAATTTCTCTCTCGATATTTCTCGGCACAATAAATAAACACACGGTACTCTTGATATTTCTTATTGCGAACAGCTGTGTCGCCACGCTTTTTATATCGTTCATGCTGCTTATCCATAGCAGGTGCATCAATCTTATCCTCAATCAAAAATCCATATTTGCGATCTCCAATTTTCATTACAATCGTAATATCCGATTCCCCATCGGAATCAGATAACGACAGTTCAACGCTGATCACCTCAAATGGCTGTCCCTTCAGATCGGTTTTGTCAACAAGCAACCGCGCAAATACAGGATCCGTTGCCACTGCTTCGAGGAGCAGTCGATCCATATCACGCTCTACAATTGTTCCAAAATTACAATCAACCACTTATTTATCCTCCAGATTCTTCAACACATTCAACTCGATGCGAAGTCCCATGCCCTACTTTTGGACTCTACTGCTATGGTGATGTGGGCATTTTCAGTTTGCTTACTTGTATCAGTGGTAGTCATCAGCATTTTCAGCCACCATTGGCAGTTCTTCATCTACAAAAGAATCATATTCAATGTTCCCTGTAGACTTAAACTGGTTTCCTATACCAAAGTATCTATCAAAGAAAGACTTCAATTTATCAATGACAGTCTGTTTCTTTTGGGATCGATCCTTTCCACCTCCGCCAAATCGTGATACCGGGGGCATGAGGGCTGTGATTTCTGTTCCGGTCGTTTTGATCTCACCGTCAGCAAAGGCCTTTTCCAAGAACCGTCTCGTTTCTTCCGGTTTTAGTTTCTCGGATTGAATAATCGCGGCAAGATCTTCCTCCCTCTGCCTTTGTACAAACGCATTCCATCCTTCCATGATATCCGTTGTACTGCTTCCGAGGCTCGCAATAAACATCTCGATCAAGTTCTTTTTGCTTCTCAGCTGCGGGCTGGAGTCCACCGCCTTGCGGATGGTAACAAGCAACTCCTTATCGGTCATGTGTTCATCATGATACTTTTTCACAAGCATCAGGATATAATCAATATTGATCTCCACCTGCTTGATCAGTTCCATCTCAAAGACAATATCGTCTGTAATATCAGTGCTTTCTTCTTTCTTCCTGCGCCAGATGTCCCACAGGTCCTGATAACGACCCATGTAGTCCTGCATGTCACGTTCCGAGAGAATCTCCTTGCCAGTGAATTCATCGAAGGAGCTGAGCAGGTTTCTCATTCTCAAAATCGCGCCAAAGAGTCTGATGAATTCCTTCTGCGCTTCCTCACCAATAATCTGTGGCTCGGCAAGCGGGAACTTCTCGCAAAGGCCATCGATCATGTCAACGTATCCCGGCATGTCTTTGCCATCAGCAGTTTCATATCCATAGTAGTAATCCTGGAAACTGTGAAGCAGCACGATTCCTCCGGCTTCCTTATCACCGAAGAGAGCAATCGCGTCATCCACACGCTGCTGCAAGTTTCTGAAACATATGATGTTTCCGAAGGTCTTGATGCTGTTCAGGATTCTGTTTGTTCTGGAAAACGCCTGAATCAACCCATGCATCTTCAGGTTCTTATCGACCCACAGGGTATTTAGTGTTGTCGCATCAAATCCGGTCAGGAACATGTTGACAACGATCAACAAATCCAGTTCCTTATTCTTCATGCGAAGGGAGACGTCCTTATAGTAGTTCTGGAATTTCTCACTTGATGTGTCATAGTTGGTATGGAACATCTCATTATAATCAGAGATGGCTTTTTCGAGGAAATCCCTTGATGGCTGATCGAGTGCTGAAGTGTCCTCTGAATTTTCCTCACCCAGAAGACCACCCTCCCCATCCACTTCTTCATTAGCCGCAAAACTGTATATCGTTGCAACCTTCAACTTCTTTCTAAGGTCCGCGGCCATTTGCTTTTGGAACTCTTCATAATAGAGTTTGGCCATAGGAACAGATGCTACCGCCAGAATGGAATTAAAACCACTCACCCTCTGTTTCGCCTTGATCTCTTCAATCTTGTTTTTGCCGGAAGCCACGTCAGCGATATTTGTAAGAACACTGAAATCGTATGTTTTGTTCCCGCGGTAGGTTTTTTGATTGAAGTGCTCCAGAATATATTCTGTAACCTTTGTAATGCGCTCCGGTGCCATGAACGCTTTCTCGCGGTCGATATCCCATACTTCCTCATCGTGGATATCGAAAGCAGTATTCATGGTTTTGATGTAATCCACTCTGAACGGTAGAACGTTTCTGTCATTGATCGCATCCACGATGGTGTATGTGTGAAGCTGATCTCCGAAGGTCTGCTCCGTGGTAAAGAACTGTGGATTCCTTCTTGCACCAGTATTAGCTGCAAAGATCGGAGTTCCTGTGAACCCAAACAGATGATACTTTTTGAAATGCTTAACGATCGCAGCATGCATATCTCCAAACTGCGACCTGTGGCATTCGTCGAAAATGATAACCACATGCTTGCCGTAAACTTCATGCTCGGCATTTTTCTTTATGAACGTAGCCAGCTTCTGTATCGTCGTAATGATGATATTGGCGTTCGGATCTTCCAGCTGCCTTTTCAGAATCGCCGTTGAAGTGTTGCTGTTTGCAGCACCCTTCTCAAACCGGTCGTATTCCTTCATAGTCTGGTAGTCCAGATCTTTTCTGTCTACGACAAAGAGCACCTTATCTATGTAGTCAAGCTGCGACGCAAGTCTCGCCGCCTTGAAGGAAGTGAGCGTTTTTCCTGATCCTGTCGTATGCCAGATATATCCGCCGCCTTCGATTTTGCCGTACTTTTTATAATTGTTGGCAATCTCGATGCGATTCAGGATGCGCTCTGTCGCCGTGATCTGATACGGTCGCATGACCATAAGCATTTCTTCGGACGTGAAGATGCAGTACTTTGTCAGGATATTCAGGATCGTGTGCTTGGCAAAGAAAGTCTTTGCAAAGTCAACAAGATCCGGGATGACTCTATTGTTTGCATCGGCCCAGAAAGATGTGAATTCAAAGCTGTTACTTGTCTTGTTCTTTTTCGACTTGGCTGCATTCGCATCATGAATGGCGTTATCACGTGTGCTGTTGGAATAGTATTTGGTGTCGGTGCCATTGGATATGACGAAAATCTGCACATATTCAAACAGACCGCTGCCGGCCCAGAAGGAATCTCTCTGGTAGCGGTTGATTTGGTTGAAAGCTTCACGAATTGCCACGCCTCTCCGCTTAAGCTCGATGTGCACCATCGGGAACCCGTTGACCAAAACCGTAACATCGTAACGGTTATTATAGTTCGCACCCTGTTCTTGGCTGACTTCATACTGGTTAATCACCTGCAGCGTGTTGTTGTGAATATTCTTTTTATCGATCAGTGTAATGTTCTTCGAAGTACCGTCGTCCCGCTTCAGCACTTGAACAAAATCTTCCTGAATCTTCCGGGCTTTCTCTTTGATATGCTCATTGGGATTAGCGATGGAGCCGCCGAAGAACCTTCGCCACTCATCATCCGAGAATTTATATGCATTCAAAAATTCCAACCTGGCGCGAAGGTTGTTCACAAGTTCTGCCTCTGTGTGGATCGGAAGGTATTCGTAGCCCTGTTCACACAGGATCTTGATAAACTCCTGCTCAAGCTGCGCTTCACTTTGATAGCTGTCCGAGCGTTTCTTCACCGGTTCATATTCCGTAACAACCGTATTTTCATTTGTCTGTGCAACTATATTGAAATATGGCATAAATCATTCTCCTTACGAGAGTTCTTTGAACGACAACATCTTGTCTCTATAATACTCATATTGCTTCTGGCGCGCCTCGATTTCGGCAGGGATCCCTTCCGATATATCTGTGCAAAGCTTATCAAACTTATCTAGAATATTCACAATATATCTCGTCTTATCAGGTCTCGGTAGCGGAATAACTATTTCATTCAGATTTTTTTGATTAAGCTTCGGTTGTGCCGCTCCACTGATATATTTTTCTAAATTTATTCCGTTTAAATACATCTCCACGTAACGTTGTTCATAATAGCTTTTGAATTTTAAAACATGAGCATGATTATTAACCCAGTTTTTCCCAGAAATCGAAAATGCAATTGGAGTTACTCTTGCAACCAAATTTGCTCCGTCTTCTGAAATCAGCAAATAGTCTCCATCGAATATATAGTCATCTACATAATCCACAATTCCTGAAGCTCCATAATATGGATACTCTCCAGCATTTCTATTACCTTTTGTCACTGGTCTCCTCTGAGAATCGCAGTTTACTGCAATCTCTTCCAAAGTAACAGGCGCAAAGCCAAACACGTACCAGAACAACTTAATCACTGTCTGTCTGTCTGTCTGTCTGTCT
>JAFRKJ010000011.1 GCA_017431785.1 Bacillota bacterium
GGCAGACCAGTCAGGGAGTTCTTGAAGATCTGTTCAAATCCGAGGAACTTGATGATTCCAGGATATACGTTTGGAGCAAATCTCAGGCCGCCTTTGTAAGGTCCGATTGCGCTGTTGAACTGATATCTGTAGCCCTTGTTAACCTGAACTTTACCAGCATCGTCAACCCATACTACTCTGAAAGTAACGCCTCTTTCAGGCTCAACCAGTCTCTCCAGAAGAGCTGCTTCTTCATACTCAGGATGCTGTTCTACAACAGGCTTGAGTGAAGTCAGTACTTCTTCTACAGTCTGATGGAATTCTACTTCGCCAGGGTTGTTAGCCTTGCACTGCTCAATGACTCTTTCTACATAGTTTGACATTTTCAATTTCTCCTTTTTTAAAAATAACTTAAAGTATTTTAATGTCCTTTGCCCAATAATCATATCACTTTGTGAAATTTCCGTCAACGTAATTCATCTGTGATATACACACTTGAACATGAATAAATATGCGAAAACGCATACAAAAAACAATGCCTTTTTTCCTTTGATTTTAAGAGGGCTTTTGTTATACTAAAATAAGTGTGGAACACTGAATAGAACAGAAAGGAGGAGAAGGTATCATGACAGAAGAAAAAAACACAAATGAAGTCTTTGGTGAATCTGACGGACTGTATGAAACAGTGTATGAAGAAATGGCTGAAGGCGAAGAGCCAAGTGCAGATGATTCCGACCAGCTGGCGCTCGATATGGAGACAAAAAACCAGCAGTTCGAAGAAGATACTGAAAAAGCACTTGAGCTCCTCAGAAACGGTGATTATTTTGATACCCGCGCCCTCCTTCTCACATACAACGAAGTAGATATTGCAGAAATTTTCGAGGACATCCTTGATGAAGTCGGTATCGAGAAAGCGATCATCGCCTTCCGTATGCTGCCGAAGAATGTTGCTGTTGAGGTGTTCTCCTATCTTCCAGGCGACGATCAGGTCAAAATCATTGATGGCATAACAGATAAGGAAATTGCCTTCATCATGGATGAAATGGACTTCGACGATAAGATCGACGTACTGGAGGAACTTCCCGCGAATATTGTAGATAAGATTCTCGACCAGACGCCGCGGGAAGAGCGAAGACTGATCAACATCTTCCTCAACTACCCGGAAGACAGTGCAGGCAGCCTGATGACACCTGATTACATCAGTCTTCAGGAAACCATGACCGTCGGTGAGGCTCTTGCCCACATCAAACAGCAGGGAATGGATAGTGAAACTGTCTACACCTGTTATGTAAAACACGGCGGAAGAGAGCTGGAAGGTATCGTATCCCTCAGCGCACTCGTGACAGCAGACGATGATGTACTCGTATCCGACCTGATGCATAAAGATTATGTTTATGTCAATGTCTACGACGATCAGGAGGAAGTTGCTGAAGTATTTAAGAAGTACGGCTTCCTCGCAATTCCTGTCGTAGATAATGAAAACAGACTGGTCGGCATCGTCACCGTCGACGATATTATGGAGGTTATCGAAGAAGAAGCCACCGAGGATATCGAACGTATGGGTGGTATCGTCGGTAATGAACCAGATGATGAATACCTGGATATCGGTGTGTTCAGACATGTAAGAAACAGACTTCCGTGGCTGCTGTTCATGACCGTCATGCTCATGATCACAGGATCGCTGATCGCACAGTTTGAAGAAGTGCTTTCACAGGTCATCATACTGGTCGCTTATCTGCCGCTCCTTATGGGAACCGGAGGAAATACCGGAACACAGGCTGCAACGCTCATCATACGTGGTCTGTCTGTTGACGAAATCGACCTGAAAGATGCCGCCAAGATACTCTGGAAGGAGTTCCGCGTCAGTATCATCCTGGGTGTGATACTTAGTGCGTTCAACTTCCTTAAGATCCTGATCATCGATGGTCAGCCTCCACTCATTGGTTTAACGGTAGCCATGTCCATGATACTGGTCATTATCTTCGCCAAGCTGCTGGGCGGCATGCTCCCGATGCTGGCCAAAAAAGTCGGCGTCGACCCCGCCCTCATGGCAACCCCGATGATTTCGTCCCTGACGGACATGGTATCATCCTGTATCTACCTGCTGATTGCATCCATTCTGCTCGGCGTCGCACTTTAATCAAAAAACAAAAAAGGCTGCATTGCGCAGCCTTTTTATGATGCCTTTTATTTGTTCTTGAATTCTGCTGGTCTCTTCTCCAGGAATGCTGTCGTTCCTTCTTTCATGTCCTCAGATGAGAAGGAAAGTCCAAAGGAGTTCACTTCCAGCTCTGAAGCAGACTTCATGTCCATATCGTAACCGTTGTTGATGCAGTGTTTTGCAATTGCAACAGCAATCGGCGCCTTGCTCATGATTGTCTTTGCGAGAGCTTCGCATGCCGGAAGCAGTTCATCAGGTTCTACTACCTTCTCTACCAGTCCGATGCGTCCCGCTTCTTCAGCCCCAATCACTTCTGCAGAGTAGATCAGGTATTTCGCCATACCCTTTCCTACCAGTCTCGAAAGTCTCTGTGTTCCGCCGAATCCAGGAATGAGTCCCAGACCTACTTCAGGCTGACCGAACTTGGCCTTTGCAGACGCGATTCTGATATCACATGCCATGGAAAGCTCACAGCCGCCGCCCAATGCGAAACCATTGACTGCAGCAATGACAGGTTTGCTGACATTTTCGATGAAATTCATCGTTCTGTGTCCTGCCTTTGCAAAATCTCTCGCTTCAATTGTGTTGAGTTTTGACATCTCTGCGATATCTGCGCCGGCAACAAAAGATCTGCCTTCACCAGTCAGAATAGCAACCTTAGCATCTTCATCTGCATCAAATGCTGCAAAAGCATCGTAGAGTTCACTGATGACTTTTGAATTCAGTGCGTTCAGAGCCTCCGGTCTGTTGACAGTTACGTAAGCAATTCCTTCTTTTACTTCGTATTTTAGTGTTTCATACATGATTGATCATTCTCCTTTCATGTGATAATCATAATTCTCACTGGATTATAACACAATCCTGAACTCTTTGTCATCCGAACAGAGTCCAAGCATGTTCGCTGATATTTCAATTTCAGACAAATGCAGTGTGTCTTTGATCCTTACGATTTTGGGATTATCGATATCCGTCTGATGAGCGGTCTGGATGGCAGCGCGCAATGCCTCTTCCTCTGTTTCTGCAATGACAGGTATCCGGGCACCTTCCGGGTTCCCTGACGCCATGCCATTTGTATAAGTCATTCCCAGATCAACTTTCTCAAAAGCGCGCCGCAATATAAAATCAGCCATTCCGAATCCGATGGCATTTCCATGGGAATCTTCTGTCAAATCTTCGATAATGATGCGTTTCACGCGCGGAACAGCTCCGGGAATCTGTCCGTATGAATCCCTCCCGATAATATTTGGGTCCATTCCTGTTCCGCTTATATTCTTACCAATCTGTTCGACAATCAACACGTCCACATCATCGAATTTGATGCGCGGCATCAGGCTTCTGGCAAGATCAAGCAGTTCAGGTTCTCTTGAAAAGATCTCTGAACCTGGAATGGCTTCGATCGTATGGGGTTTATCAAAGGCATTTTCCACGATAGCAAGTGCAAATGGTATTTCCACCTTGTCGATGATGACGCCGGCCGCATCCGGAATGATGTGGGCAAGCGCCGGAAACCCTTCTCTATGCAATCTGGAACAGCCGTTATGTTTCCCCCCGCCGATAGCCAGCATCTTGCAGATGCCACTTTCAATCGGTCCGCTGAAATCGGTATGGGGTTTGACGCGGCATACAGGTATTACATAGTCGGCTTCCAGAGCAGGTTTTGAGAAATGAACCTCGATTCCTTCCGGCGTAAAACCGATCACTTCAGTATCCATGGAGGAGTTGATCGGAACGCCCATCGTTTCTTCTGTGATTCCATATGATTTCAGGATTTCCTCCTGACCCTCGGAAGTTCCTCCACCATGGCTTCCCATAGCAGGCACAATGAAAGGTCTGATGCCTGATGCCAGCAGCGTATTCAAAACCGTCTTCACGATGCTGTCAATATGCTGAATTCCCCTGCTCCCTGCAAGTACCGCAGCTGTACAGCCAGGTTCCATAGTTGCTGCTAACGGCAGAACTGCATTTCTGACAGACATTTCAACATCATCCAGATGATCATCCGGAAAGATCTGCTCTATCTTTACCATCTCAGGTAATTTGATTGTACGTACTGCTTCAGGAAGTCTCACGGGTTTCTCCTCTTGTCTCTATTTGCTGAACTGCTCTATTGCATCCGTCATGATATCTGAGATAGCAAGCCTTTGCGGACATTTTTCTTCACATGCCCTACAGTGAATACATTTGGAAGCATGACCATCGAGCCATTCTAAATACTCGATTTTCGTGCTCGGAATCTTGTCAAAAGCATACCAGTTATTCAGATAGCGGATGACGTCCGGAATTTCAACTTCCTGTGGACAAGGCATGCAGTAACCGCATTTGGTGCACTGGTATTTGATTTTTCTATCGTACTCATCCGCAGCTTCATCGCATACTGCGTATTCAGCTTCCGACATTTTATTCATGTCATCCTCTGAAAAGATCTTAATGTTTTCATCCAGCTGAGCAAATGAATTCATTCCGCTCAATATCAGTGAAACACCCGGCTGACTTGCGACCCATTTGAATGCCCATTGTGCAGGCGTCCTTTCAGGTGGAGCGATTCCTTCTGCTGCAGCGCGGTCCCAGATAGCCTGCACGGAAGGCGGTACCTTATCTGACAGTCTCCCACCCTTCAGCGGTTCCATTATGATGACGTCAATATCTCGTTCCCGAGCATATGCAAGGCCTTTCAAACCTGCCTGAATGTTCTTATCCAGATAATTGAGCTGAATCTGGCAGTATTCCCATGGATACTCGTCAATAACTTCTGTAAACAGATCATAATCCCCGTGGAACGAGAAGCCGATGTGCCCGATGCGTCCCTCTTCCTTGAGCTTCTGAAGATGCCTGAATACATTGAACTTCTTGATTGGTTCCCATACCTCAGGAACGATATTGTGTATGAGATACATATCAATATGGTCCACATCCAAACGCTTGAACTGTTCGTCAATGATTGGAAGAATATCTTCTTCCTTTTCGACAAGCCAGATCGGCAGTTTATCCGCAACCAGGACCTTTTCCCTATATCCATCCTTCAGTGCTTTTCCAATGATACGTTCACTGTCACCACCGTGATATGTGTACCCGGTATCGATGTAGTTGACACCGTGATCGACCGCATATCTGATCAGATCGATCCCAGTCTTCTCATCCGCCTTTCCGTTTTCCAGCCTTGGAAGGCGCATCACACCCAGTCCCAGGAGTGATATCTCTTTATCAACGGATTTGAACTTTCTGTACTGCATTTGCATATTCCTTTCAAATACTTTTATAACTTTGAATACAGGACTTTACCTGACGAGTTCCTCGGAATCTCGTCAAGATAATTCAATGTGACAAGTCTCGCACGGACTTGCCATTTATCCATAAACAGCTGGATGATTTCATCTTCTCTGTCGGCCACTTCCCGACTGCTTGTGTTCACCTTGATTCCGTCATCATCATTGCCGGTGCAGATGATTTCCTCGCAGTCAAATGCTTCCTGCAGGATTTCCTGAACCTGATCCAGACTGAAGCGCTTGCCCTGCAGTTTCACAAACCGTTTTTTACGGCCGGTGATGTAGAAGTATCCTTCTTCATCCATGCGGGCCATATCACCTGTTTTCAGGCATCCTCCGTTGACATCACCGAGAGCCATGTCTTCGCGTTTTACAGCGTATCCCATAGAAACATTTGCGCCGAAGTAGATCAGTTCCCCATCTTCGGCGATGGCAAAACTGCCTCCTGGAATCGGAATGCCGATGCTGCCTATTTTTTCGATACATTTATCCGGCGGAATGTAGCTCATTCGAGCTGTAGCTTCCGTCTGCCCATACATGACGAAGAGCCTTCTGCCTGTTTCTGATGCCCAGTCTCCAAACTTCCTCTGTAATTCCTCATGCAAATGTCCGCCAGCCTGGGTGAGCGTCTTCAGATGCGGCAGATCCATCTCCCTGAGCCGCAACCGCTCGAACATTTCGTAGGTATACGGCACACCCGCCATGGATGTAACTTCATATTTCTCAACCATCTCCCAGAATTCCTTCTGGAACAAAGTCCTGTTTGTCAGAATGATGGTCGCTCCCACCGCCACATGGGAATGAATCACGGACAATCCGTAAGTGTACTCCATGGGAAGAGTCGTGATTGGGCGTTCCTCTTTCGTCAGTCCCAGATATTCGACAATGGAATCACAGTTCGACTGTATGTTTGTATAACTCAATCGAACCAGCTTCCTGTCCCCGGTGCTCCCTGATGTTGAAAGCAAAAGCCCCAGTTCCGGATTGTATGGATACTCTCCTTCATAGGTGCTTTTCAACGCCTTCTTCGCGTCATCATCAAGGTCCTTTCCGATGAGGATCACCGGACATCCTTTCCGGAGCAGCGCCAGATATCTTGCAAGACTCTCCGCATCATTGGAACACTCCAAAACTGAGATTCCCCTGCAGTCTTTCGTCAGTGTATCTCCCAGATCCCAGATTTGCCCATACGTATATTCCCTGCCCTCGTCATCGATGCAGATTATTCTGTCTCTGAATTCTTCATTTCGTTCAAAAAAGTACATGATAACATCTCCACCAGGTCCTTACGGTCCCATACTGTATTGAAATCCAGGGCTTCACCGATTGCTGTGACCCTGTCAACGCCATCGCATTCTGCTGCGCGTATGCTTTCATAAAGTTCTGCCTGATCGCTGCCGCTGCTTACCATGGTTTGGATCTTGGCCTCCATGAACGGCAAGAGTTCATCCAATCCGCTGATCTCTTTTTCATAGAACAGACCAAAGCGTGCCGTAAGGTTTGTCAGGCTGCCTTTGTATTGTCCGCATGGCACAACGCAAAGTCTGTTGCCCCACTTTCTGACTGGACCCAAACCCTCATTTACGGCATAGGTTCTGCAGAGCATTCTGTATTTTTCCGTCGCCTTCCAAGGCTGCAGATCATAGGCGGCTGCTTCCTCTGCAACAGCATTCCACCACTTATCCTTGATTGCATCCATATCCGCATTCTTACTGTCGCGCAGCCAGAATACCGTACGCGGGCTGGAGCAGGCATTCTGATCCGCTCCATAAGTGTCATTAAAAAACAGATGAGCCAAATGTCTGAAATCCCGATCCTCAAGAGCCTCAAAATCACTCTCTTTAAAGAGTGCGATAGAGTACTTATCCGGGAAGGTAATATCTGTACAATCATCTGCTTTCGGTATACTGCAGATGCTGCTGACGGTCTCATCGCCGCCCCATATGACTCTTGCCTTTGCCCTTTTCGATATGTCCTCGAGCAGCCTGTCTCCTCTCGGGAACGTGATGAAAGCATTCCGCTCACAGATCTCCTGAAACTCAGGACGACCCAAAACACTCTCGATTCCTCTTAGAGCCGCTTCTGTGATCTCATTTGTCCGTTCGGATATGCGGACGATATTCGGATTCCCGGCAAGCAGTGAGGTGATCCATGAATAAGCAAACATGGTCGGCATATTTGACGGTGCTATATGCAGTACAAGTCCTCTTCCTCGTCTGTTTTCACTCTTCCGGATTTTTTCGATATGGGCTCTGCGGCACCAGAATCCCAGTGCGTAAATCTCGGGATACTGTCTGTACAGAGGATCCTTCGTATAAAGTGTCGACAACGCTTCCAGAAAATCGATTGTTTTCTCTGCAAAAGCAGGACAAACTTTCTCCTGAACTGGATAACGGCCGGCCAGAATCTGCAGATTTCCATCTCCTGCACGTTCTGTTGACTTCATCTGTGCTGCAGCAGCTCCTTCAAAGGTATCACTGCATCCGCGCACTTCCGCTTTCTGGATTCTTCCGCTGATTTCAAAGTACTTGCCCTTTCTTCCGCATGGGCAGTCATCGGTTCCCAGTATTCTGCCCCAGTCCTCCGTAAGCAGTCTGTGTCCCGGATAGGATTTTGGAATCAGGGAATCCAAGGCGATCAGTCCCCACTTCCCCTCCTCGCATTCCGAGAAATCTTCCGGATCAAGTATGGAAATGTCTGAAAAAATGCTGGCATGCAGATGTCCTTCATTGCACTGCATAAATATGCTGCCTGTCTGCTCCGCCATACCATAGTAATCGCTGATACTTTCTATACCGCAGACTTCTCTCAATCCAGCGCGGAAGACCTCATCTGAAACACTTCTGTTCTGCAACTTCTTCCAACCGCCGCCGTGGATCAGATGGCATCCCGGCAGATCAATTGTTGCGCCTTTTGCTCTAAGGGCTTCATAGAGATATTGCCAGATCATGTAGGTGAATCCGAATGCGAAGGTAGGGCCTTCTTTTGCCAGTTCCTGAAACAGTTCCAGAGATTCCATATCCAGATTCATATTCTCATCCAGTGCATAGATGCGTTTGGATGCCATCATGGAGAAGCCGAGAATTCCAGCACCTCTGGCCGTAAACTTACTTCTGTCTCTGAGTACATCCGGTGAATCGATGATGAGCATCGGAATGCGCCTGGAGCCGATGAAATCACCGGTGATGGCGCAGAGCGCCCTCTGCTGCAGTGCGGAAGTTTCCGCATCGAGATAGATCTTTGAGACCTGCTGCCCCGTCGTCCCTGACGATGTGATTTTTCTTATGATTTTTTCCTCCGGTACACTTTTGAGATCTGTATCTTTGAACAGTGAAACCGGAAGATAAGGACCGTTCTCATGCAGCCCATTGCAAATATCATCGTAAGCTTTGCAAGCAGTACGATGATAATCTGTCATTTCATTCATTTGTTCCCTGTAGAAGGAATCCTTCTCTTCCTGCGGGATACTGAAGGGTTCCAGTTCCAGAAATTCATCACGGGTCATTTTGTCTCACCCTCCTGACCTTTGATGTAGGTAGCCCCGTGTCCCGGATGAATGATTACTCCATCTGGGATTCCATTGATGATAGGCTCCGTAATCTTCACAAAATCCTCTTCACTGCCGCCGCGAAGCCTCAGAGTCGTCTCTTCATTGAAGAGCATGTAATCCCCTGTAAAATAATGATCTCCGTCCAAAATGATGAGCACACCGCCCGGGGAGTGTCCCGGTGCTTCAATAAATGCAAACTGATGACCCCTCCACTGAAGTTCATATTCGCCCACGAAAGTGATTTCTGCTTCTCCACACACAAACCGTGGAGATTTTTCTTCTGAAACCACACCAGTCTTATAGTACGAAAGAATGTCCTCAATGATAGAAAGATTTGTCTTGGGGTCCCCCAGTCTTTCGCTGCACAGTTTGCTCGCGACTACTGGTATGTTGTATTTACTGCGCACAGCTTCCAGATCCTGCACATGATCAAAATGTTCATGTGTCAGAAGAATATATTCCGGTGTGTAGCCTTTGCTGTCTATTTCTGTTTCAACAACGCCATCCTGACCCGGGTCTATAATCACAACAAAACCACCCTCTTCTATGAGATAACTGTTGCAGATGGTTTTTGTCGATGTGAGTTTAGTGATATTCATTATTCGTCGAAGTTGACACCGTACTTTTCGGACAGAATTCTGATACCCTTCTCGTAGGTGGAAAGGTCCAGTACATCCTTCGTATCCATCTGAATTCCGTATGCTGATTCGATATCAGCGATCAGGTCCATATGGCCGACGGAATCCCACTGGATGATGCCCATGTATTCAAGACCCGGAAGGTCTTCTTCTTTTACTCTGAAATTCAGCATGAATGCTCTCTTGTACTGTTCAAGATTTGTCATTTTCGTTCCTTTCTTATGTTAATAATAATTGCGTATTGTCTTCGTTCGTTATTCGATGACCTCAAAAAACCGTTTCAGAAGAAGCTGTTTGCATGTTGCTTCTGCAACGGTGATCCCATCCTGATTAAAGCACATCCCTTGCAGCGATGCGATATAGTATTTTTCTTTCTCCTCTACGGATTCAAGAACCACTCTGGCTGTGACTTCATCCCCGGGATAAACAGGATTCGTGTACTTGCAGTCCATTTTCTGAAGAACAGTGCCATGCCCCGGAAGTTTCGTCCCCATAACGGAAGAAATCAGACTTCCCACAAAAACACCGTGCACGACCGGACGTCGGAACAGACCTCTGCGCGCTAATTCCGCATTCGTATGCATCCCGTTGTCATCCAGCGTAAGTCTGGCAAATTCGTCTATATCATCTTCCGTAAATGACTTTGTGAGCTCCGCACTGTCCAGAAGATGCAGCACGCGCTTTTCATGATTATCCATAATGTTCCGCCTTGTTTTTATTCCAGTATCAGTATACCACAAAACCCTTCTCAGTCTATATCTTCCACGACCTTTTCAGGTGGTTCATCCAGTTGATACGGATCGCTGAAGTACCGTTTCATCTTCCTGAAGGCAGTCGCATAATAGTAACCGTCAACGATCCTCTCATCTGTTGAAATAGTGTAATCCAGATACATTTTCCTGACGATTTCCCCGCTTCTGTCGATTTCATATTCCGTCCTCTTGGGACCGATCGCACAGAATATCGGTACATTTCCGAAACTGTAAAGGTGATGGAATATCGGCGGAATCCCAAGAGATCCCATGGAAGTGATGAAGAAGCTGCCGTGGAAAGGGCTCACATCCAAAAGCGACTTCGGAAGCCATCCGAAATAATCCAGCAATTTCAGAAACCAAATGGAGAATTTGAAGAAGAGTTTCGGGAATTTCGCCAGGGTGCCTGCAACGGAATCAAAATCACTGTCGCCTTCACTATTCTTCTCTCCATCGATGACTTTCTTCATCTTGCGATAGACATCTTCTGCGGTGTCTTCAGGGCTGAGGATAATTTTGACGCAGGTATTCGGTGCCTCAAGGGTCATCTCTTTTTTGATATCGATATTCACCTCGATCCTGTCTCTGGCATACACCCTCTGCCCAGAGACAAACCTGTTTACCGCAGGCATCTGTGATGCAACTCTGACATAGGTCGCAACCATGAAATGCATCAGTCCGAATCCTGTCAGACCTTCTTTTCTTTTGGCTTTGATATACTCTTCAGTCTTTGAGATTTCAACCTTGTCCTGTATATAGTTGGTAGCTCCAGTTCTATCGACAAGTATGAACGTCTCAACTACACTCATTGGTTCACGCGTACGGAGCAATCTGCCGTCTTTACGATCACCAAGTTTTTTCTTTCTGCTTTCCATTCTATGCCCACCTGTAAATGATTGTGCGCACCCCTTACGAAAAGTATACCATATTTCTGCTGTTTATTCAGGTCACAAAAAAGCGGTGATTTCCCACCGCTTTTGTTGGTTTTAGATGTCGCTCATGCATCTTAATTGCTGCAAGGTTATGCTGTCGGATCTGCCATGACTGGGATTCTTTCAGCAATCGCGTTCATCAGCGAGTCTGTGCAAGGCAGCCTGTCGCCGAATACGTTGCCTTCAGGAACGACCAGTTTCGCATCAACTGGTGCGAGCACTCCGCCGAGTACTTCGTCCAGTTCCGCATACTTGTAAGTCGGTACCAGATCGTCCATTTCTTCAGAAATATCATCTGTAGATTCCCATCCGCATTCAACTTCGAAGATGCTCGCAATATCTGCAGCAACTTCCCAGTTGGAGAGCAGAACTTCTTCATCGATTGCAGCGAATACAGGCTGCAGACGACGTTCTGTGTTGGTGTAAGTTCCGTCAGTGGAAGCAAATCCTGTTCCCGGAATGACAACGTCAGCCTTTGCAGCGAGGGCTGTCATATGCGTATCACATACTGCCAGGAATTCCAGAGCATCTCTGTCGACATCGAATTCTTCACCGAATACGAAGAGTGCCTTAAGTCCTTCCAATTCTTCAGCGCCTTCTGTGATTCCCAGATCAACGAGACCCTGTGAATTATTCTTCGCCTTAACCTGGAGAATGCCATCACGAGGTGTTCCGATGTGTCCGGACAGAAGTGCGATATCTGCAATCAGGCGGGCTGCATCTACAGAAACGAGATTCTGGTTGAATACGATCATCGCCTTCTTTGCACCGAGATACATATCTGCGATTTCCTTTGCGTCTTCGCTGACGGCAACACCTTCAAGGGAAGCTGCAAAAGCATCAAATCCTTCGATGCCGGCTCCCTTGCCGGAGTCAACGATTGCCTTTGCGATTTCCTTGAGGAATCCCAGATCATCTGCGTAAACTTCCTTGCTTACGTTGTTCAGATGCTGTGGGAACTCACCAGGATTTACGAGTGCCAGCTTCGCACCGTTTTCTGTTGCCTGCTTCATCTTGATCTGGATAACCGGATTATCGATCGCATTGTATCCAATCGCCAGGATGAAGTTTGTGGAAAGCAGTTCATCAATCGTATTAGGAGAAGCATCCAGACCGATGACATCCTTGATGCCGCTTGCACGGTTGTTCGCAGAGAAGATCTTAGCGCCCATTGCTTCTGCCATGGACTTGATGGCATATGCTTCTTCGTTTGTATATCTGTCTGAAATCGATACGCCGATCTGATCGAAGCTGTACTTCGCAGCTGTTGACTGCATCTTCTTCGCGATGAGCGTCAGAGCTTCATGATAATCAGCTTCTCTGAAGGAGTCGCCTTCCTTGATAAGCGGCTCTTCCAGCTTATCTTCCAGAACTGCACAGTCGAATCCCCACTTGCCCTTGCCGCATGCAAGACCTGCGTTGACGATACCTTCCTTGTCAGGGTTTGCCTTGACGAGGATGTCGCCGTAGGACTCAAGCTTCAGGGAGCATCCTACTGAGCAGTATGAGCATGTTGTATCTGTCTCAACTGTGTCGAGCGGAACTTCCTTAGCCATCGTGGTTCTCTCCTGCAGAGCGCCTGTAGGACATACGCTTACGCACTGTCCGCAGGATACGCAGCCTGACAGAGCCAGCGGCTTTTCAAGGTTAGGTTTGACAACTGTATCGAAACCTCTGTGAACGAGTCCGAGAGCACCAATACCCATAACTTCATCACAGACTCTTACGCAAAGACCGCACAGGATGCACTTGTTCGGATCTCTGACGATGAACGGATGCTCATCATCGTATTCGATGGTGTTCTTGTCTCCTGCGAATCTTGATGGTTCAACATCGTACTGGTGCGCCAGATCAATCAGCTTGCACTCGAAGTAATCGTGGCATCCGCATTCCAGGCATCTGTTTGCTTCCTGCTCTGCTTCTTCCGGAGTATATCCGTCAGGAATGACTTCTGAGAAGTTGCCCTTTCTCTGTTCCGGGCTGAGCTGAGGCATCTCAGGTCTGCACATCTTCTCTCTGTCTTCGAATGTCTTTTCTGTGATGTCATCTCTTGTAACAAAGTAAGGCTGTTCGTACTTCACAGTCTCACCTGCCAGATAAGCATCGATGATGTCCGTTGCCTTCTTCGCATCTGCGATCGCTTCTACTGCGATGGAAATCTTATCATTTCCGCA
The DNA here is from genome assembly GCA_017431785.1 of Bacillota bacterium. Taxonomy (GTDB): domain Bacteria; phylum Bacillota; class Clostridia; order Peptostreptococcales; family Anaerovoracaceae; genus Lentihominibacter. The sequence continues at coordinate 13,450 of JAFRKJ010000011.1, forward strand.
GTCTCCGCCTGCAAATACACCAGGGACGGATGTCATGAATGTTTCCTTATCATATGCGATAGCACCCTTTCTGGTCTTATCGCAGTCGAATATGCTGGCGTCAACAGCCTGGCCGATTGCCAGAATAACGTTGTCCAGAGCAATAGTCTCAGTCTTTCCTTCGATAGGAACAGGACGTCTTCTGCCTGATTCATCAGGTTCACCCAGTTCCATGCACTGAAGAACAACTTCCTTAACATGTCCGTTTTCGTCTTTGACGATTTCCAGAGGGTTTGTCAGGTTCTTAAAGATAACGCCTTCTTCCTCAGCTTCTTCGATTTCAACCATATCAGCAGGCATTTCATCCTTGGTTCTTCTATAGATGTTGTAAACTTCATCAGCACCAAGTCTTACTGCAGTTCTACAGGCGTCCATTGCTGTGTTTCCGCCGCCTACGATAGCAACCTTCTTACCAAGTTCGATCGGTTCGTTTCTTACGACCTTGCGCAGGAAGTCGATACCACCGATGACGCCGTCAGCATCCTCGCCAGGACAGCCTGTTCCTGTTGAGATCCATGCGCCGATTCCGAGAAGAACTGCGTCATACTCATCATGAATCGTCTCGAACGGAATATCAACGCCGACTTTTGTGTTGGTGATGATTTCAGCGCCCATCATCTCGATGGTTGCGATTTCATCATCGAGAACTTCCTTCGGAAGTCTGTATTCCGGAATGCCATAGCGGAGCATACCGCCTGCCTTTGGCATGGACTCGAATACTGTTACAGCATGACCCATCTGTCTGAGGAAGTAAGCTGCCGACAGACCCATAGGACCGCCGCCGATGATTGCTACGCTCTTGCCTGTGTCTTCGCCGACCTCAGGGATGAAGCGTTCAACATCATCCAGATCCTGATCTGCAACGAATCTCTTGAGCCACTGAATGGAAACAGGCTCATCGATGAGACCGCGTCTGCATTCTTCTTCACAAGGATGCGGGCATACTCTTCCCAGTGATGCAGGAAGAGGAATCTTATCCTTTACGAGTTCGAGAGCTTCTTCGTATTCACCGTTTGCAATCAGGCCTACGTAACCCTGGCAGTCAGTATGTGCAGGACATGCCAGTACGCATGGCGGTCTGCAGTCTCCTGTATGATTTGAAAGCAGGAGCTCCAGATTTGTCTTGCGTGATTCGATAACTCTCTCTGTGTTTGTTCTTACGACCATGCCAGGAGCGATTACAGTTGCACAGGCTTTGCAGAGCTTAGGGTTGCCCTCTACCTCGCACATGCAGATACCGCATGATCCATAGATTCTGGTTCTTTCATCGTAGCAGAGAGTAGGAATGAATATATCATTTTCTCTGGCAACTTCCAGAATGGTCTGGCCTGGAACGCCGGTGACTTCTTTGCCGTTAATGTTAAGTCTGAATTTATCCATTGTCATTTACCTCCTCTCTTATTCCTTCACGATTGCACCAAACTTGCAGTGATCCATACACTTGCCGCACTTGATGCACTTGTCATGATCGATAACGTGTACTTCCTTGACCTTACCGGAAATTGCGTCAACAGGGCAGTTTCTCGCGCAGAGTGTACAGCCTTTGCACGCATCGGTAATGTTGTAGGTGATCAGTGCCTTGCAGGACTTCGCAGTGCACTTGTGGTTGTAAATATGATCTTCATACTCGTTTCTGAAGTATCTGATCGTGGTCAGTACTGGGTTCGGGGCTGTCTGTCCAAGTCCGCACATGGAACCGTCCTTGATCTTGTTTGCAAGTTCTTCGAGCAGTTCGATGTCACCGTCCTTGCCTTTGCCCTCCGTGATTCTCTCGAGAATCTCCAGCATTCTCTTCGTACCGATTCTGCAGTAGTTGCACTTACCGCATGACTCATCACGTGTGAAGTTGAGGAAGTATCTTGCCATGTCTACCATGCAGGTATCTTCGTCCATGACGATCATACCACCGGAACCAACGATAGCTCCTGTCTTCGTGATATCTTCATATGTAACAGGTGTGTCAACCAGGCTTGCCGGTACGCATCCGCCTGATGGACCGCCCATCTGAACTGCCTTGAACTCTTTGTCGTTCTTGATGCCGCCGCCGATTCCGAAGATGACTTCTTTGATCGTCATGCCCATAGGAACTTCCACGAGTCCGCCCTTCTTGATCTTTCCGGCCAGAGCGAATACCTTCGTACCAGGTGACTTCTCTGTTCCGAAGTTGGCGAATGCAGCGCCGCCGTTGTATACGATCCAAGGAACATTGGCAAATGTTTCTACGTTATTGATGTTTGTTGGCTTCTGCCAGTAACCTTTAGCTGCAGGGAATGGCGGTTTCAGACGAGGCATGCCTCTTTCGCCTTCCAGTGAAGCGATCAGTGCTGTCTCTTCACCGCATACGAATGCGCCTGCGCCGGCTTTGATTCTGATATCGAAATCCCATCCGCTGCCGAAGATGTTCTTGCCGAGGAATCCCTTCTCTCTTGCCTGCTCCATTGCGATCTCAAGTCTCTTGATTGCCAGAGGATACTCAGCACGGCAGTAGATAATGCCTTCGCATGCTCCCATAGCGTATCCGCCGATGATCATGCCTTCCAGCAGTGAATGAGGGTCACCCTCCAGGACGGATCTGTCCATAAATGCACCCGGGTCGCCTTCGTCGGCATTGCAGACGATGTACTTCTCATTGCCTGGGCTGGCCTTGGCAGCATTCCACTTGAACCATGTCGGGAAGCCTGCGCCTCCTCTTCCTCTGAGTCCTGATACCTTGATCTCTTCAATGACATCCTCAGGTTTCATTTCCTTTAATACTTTTTCGATGGCTTTGTATCCATCAACTGCAATGTAGTCATCGATGTTTTCAGGGTTGATGACACCGCAGTTTCTCAGAACGACTCTCTGCTGTTTTGCGATAAACTGCTTGTCTTCTTCTGAGATGGCATCTTCTTCAACAGGTTTTCCGCCTGCGAGATGCTCTTCAACGATTCTTTCTACCTTGTCCGGCTGTACCTTGACGTATCTTGTCAGTTCATCGTTGTCATCATATACGTCAACAATAGGCTCGAGATAGCAAGTACCAACACATCCTGTAACGGATACAGGAATATCGAGGCCCTTGTCTGCTATCTGCTTTTCCAGCTCAGCGGCAGTTTTTCTGGCACCAGTGGCGACACCACAGCTGCCCTGTCCTACTACAACTCTCATGCTGTCACCTCCTATGCTCTCGCACGGATCTCATCGAGAACTTCTTTGACTCTGTCCTTCGTGAGGTTTCCGTACGTTTCATCACCTTCTGCACTCTTGACCATCATAACAGGCGCCAGTGAGCAGCATCCCAGACACGCAACGTTGTTGAGTGTGAAGATACCGTCTTCTGTCGTTTCGCCGTCCTGAATCTCAAGATGTTCGCAGATAGCTTCTTCGATCATATCTGCCCCGTTTACGTGGCACGCTGTACCCTTGCAGAGCATGATGAGATACTTACCAATCGGCTGAAGTCTGAACTGTGCGTAGAAAGTCGCTACTCCATAGATTTTGGCAGGTTTGATACCAGTGCACTCAGAAATGTAATTGATCGCATCCAGGGAAAGATACCCATAGATTTCCTGAGTTTTCTGCAGAATGGTAATCAGACTGCCAGGCACTTTAGCATACTGCTCAAGCGTAGGGGCAAGTTCTGTGAACTGAGCCGCTCTATCACCTGCGCAGCCGCAGTTGCAAGCTTTTTCGCTCATGATAATATTCCTCCTGTTTATCCACCTTCTTATGTCCGTTATTTCGAAACATATCTAGCTTATTGTACCTTAGTTACGTCTTGTATACAATATCCAAGGCATAACTTAACATGTCTTTTTTACCAAACATAAAAAAGACTTTCTGCTGTATGATAGTGTATCAAACCTAAAACAGAAAGTCCATGTATTAAAATCATGTATACAATATATGCGGTTCAGGCCTACTCATCCTGCCCGGTTTGTGCTAGATATCTGATTGCCTCCCGATATCCTTCAAACCCTTTTCCTTTGATCATTTTCTCTGCAAAAAGGGAAACATACGATGTCTTTCTGAAGGTTTCACGGTTTTCCGTATCAGTCAGATGGACTTCCACAGTTGGAATGTCCACTGCTTTCAAAGCATCCAGTATCGCAATGCTCGTGTGCGTATAGGCACCGGCGTTCAAAACGATCCCGTCCGCTTTCTGGTAAGCCTGCTGTATCCAGTCTACAATATCTCCCTCATGATTGGACTGATAGATATCCCCTTCCACACCGGCTTCTTCAAAAGCCGCCTTGATAAAAGCAACCAGATCTTCATAGGTCTGCCGACCGTATAGTTCAGGTTCTCTGATTCCGATCATATTCAAGTTCGGTCCATTGATAACAATGATTCTCATTTCTTCTTCCTATCTGTTTCTGATCATTTCCGCGATTTCTGCTGCGGTTTGTTCCGGAGTCTTTCCGCTGACGTTCACTCTGATGTCGCTCCAAAGCTCATAGTTGTCTTTTCGTCTGTCAAATACAGCCTGCAGCCCATCCATCTGAGAAACAGGACGGCCCTCTGCAGAAAGCTCCGCCAGGTCTCTTTCCAGATAAACTGATACGCTGTTCTCAAGCAAAGGCACCATATTCTCTTCCCTTTCAACACACCCGCCTCCTGCAGCGAATACGATTCCGGACGAAGTGCCCTCTGCATCAGGTTTTTTTCTCATAACCTTCCTGATGATTGCGGATTCAATGCTGCGGAAATAATCAACACCTGTTTCCATGATGATTTCCCCCGCATCACATCCATAGATATCTCTGATCATCTCGTCGCAGTCAACAAAACGCTTTCCCGTCAGTTCTGCCAGAATCCTTCCTGCTGTCGTCTTGCCGCAGCCCGGCATTCCAATGAGCACAATGTTCTCGATTTCCCCAATCAGCTGACTGCAGGCAAGCTGTGTTGCATAAGCTGTATCCATCTCCTTTCCCAAGAAGAGCTGGCTTGCCTTTGCTGCTTGCGCCGCAAGCATATGAAATCCGCCGAACGCCTGGATTCCCGCCTTGCGCGCATCCAGCATGAGCTTTGTCCGCAGCGGATTGTAGATGAGATCGAAAACAGCTTCGCATGCAGGAAAATCCCGAATATCAATAACTGCCTGTCCGGCATTTGGATACATTCCAACAGGTGTTGTATTCACAATGATCCGTGCATCCGCATGTTTGTTCAGATTCCCATAGTGATTGCTGCCTTTTCTGGAAATCACGATGACCGGATCTGCTCCCAAGTCTTCCAGCACCTTTACGACCGTTCCGGAGACGCCGCCGCTGCCGAGAACGATTGCCTTTGCATCCTTCACATTTACATCGGATTCTTCCACAGTCCGCAGAAATCCGTAGTAGTCCGTATTATCACCATAGTAGGTTCCATCGTCACATTTCACGATGGTGTTCACACTGCCGCAGCGACGTGCCCTGTCGGACAGCCGGTCGCAGTATTTCATGACCTCTTTTTTGTATGGCATGGTGACAGTAATACCCCTGAAAGCTCCTTCTCTGAAGAACGTGTCCAATTCTACTGGCTCGCGCTCAAAGAGTCCGAACTCATAACCGCCGATTATTTTGTGGACCTGAGGAGAATAGCTGTGTCCAAGCTTCCTTCCGAGCAGACCGTATTCGATCCTGTTATCGTGCTGATATCTTCTGCTCTGTGCCATAATTTCCTTCATCACCTCTGTGACATATGATCTTTTCTCTTTGTCGCAAAGGCTTCCCAGTTTGTCCGTTTTCTCTTTTTCTCTGGCAGCATCCAGAACAGGAAGACCGTTTTGCTCTTTGAATCCAGCAATGTCTTTCACAACATCAAAACGCTTCCCCAGCAGTTCTGTGATTTCCTCATCAATGGTATCAATCTGATTCCTGAAATCTCTCAGATCTTCCGGCGCACGTTCTTCCAGCAGCATATCAAATACAGCGATTGCAGCTGCTGCCTCGATACACGGAACTGCCCGTGGAACAATACAAGGATCATGTCTGCCGATAATCTTGAGTTTCGCAGGCCTCATATGATCAAGATCGACGCTGTACTGCTCTTTTCCAATCGATGGAGTCGGTTTTATCGCTGTCCGGAACACAACGGGCATGCCGGATGCCAGCCCGCCCAGTATGCCTCCGTGGTTGTTCGTCCTCGTGACGACTTTTCCATTTCTTATTTCAAAAGGATCATTGTTCTCAGAACCCTTCATTCTTGCCGCAGCAAATCCTGCGCCGAATTCAATTCCTTTCACGGCGGGAACAGCAAAAACAGCCTGACATATCCTGCTCTCCAGACTGCCGAATACAGGCTCGCCCAAACCAGCAGGGATTCCCGTAATCATGCACTCTACGATTCCTCCTATGGAATCCTCATCCCCTTTTACTCCCGCGATCAGCTCCTTCATCCACTCGCCGGCAACGGAATCTACGACCGGGAAGTCATCTTCCACATGGCTTTCTGCTGTAAGCGCCGCATCCTTGACATCTCCAATAGCGTAAATATGGGCTTTGACCGCAATGCCTTGCTTCTGAAGCCACTGGAGGCAGAGACCCCCTGCCACACAGAGAGGCGCGGTCAATCTGCCGCTGAACGAACCTCCGCCAGGTTCGATTTCACCGTACTTCACCCATGCCGGATAATCAGCATGAGATGGTCTTGGCACAGCAACCATATCTTCGTAATCCGACGGATGTGCATCGGTGTTTTCGATCTCCGCTTTAATCACCCCTCCATCTGTGATATAGCTGCCATCTTCTTTCTCTGTTACGCCCGAGATGAATTGCGGTCTGTCCTTCTCTTTCCTTGACGTGGACCAGTCCTTTGTCCCGGGCGCCCTGCGGTCAAGGAACTGCTGCAAAACGGAACCATCAAAAGAAAGTCCTTCCGGAACGCCGTCTATTCTGACTCCGATGTTTGGCCCGTGGGACTTTCCGTATAATTCAATCTTTAGTTTTTCCCCAAAAACGGTTGTCATCAGCTGATTGCCTCTCTGATTTTCATGATTTTTTGAGCAGTTTCATCGAACACCTGTGGTGTAAGCGCCTGCGCCCCATCACAAAGAGCATTGACCGGATCATTGTGCACTTCGATCATGACTCCGTCAGCACCTGACGCCGCTGCCGCAAGTGCCATGGAAGGAACGAGTGAGGCCTTTCCTGCAGCGTGGCTCGGATCTACGACGACCGGCAGATCTGTCATCTCCTTCAGTGCCGCCACAGCAGACAGATCGAGGGTGTATCTGGTATATGTTTCAAATGTCCTGATGCCTCTTTCGCATAGGATGACATTATTATTTCCTTCTGAAATAATGTACTCCGCGCTCATCAGAAACTCCCTGAGCGTATTCGTCATGCCCCTTTTGAGGAGAATGACCTTGTCCGTCTTTCCGAGGACCTTCAGCAGTTCAAAATTCTGCATGTTTCTGGCACCGACCTGTATGACATCGATATCTTCAAACAATGAAAGATGATTTTCGCTGACGATTTCGGAAACAACAGGCATCCCCGTAGCTTCTTTTGCTTTCAGCAGCAGTTTGATGCCTTCTTCACCCAAGCCCTGAAAATCGTATGGAGATGTCCTTCCCTTAAATGCGCCGCCCCTGAGCAGAGATGCTCCCGATTGCTTGACGCTCCTTGCCACCTCCAGAATCTGAGATTCGGATTCCACAGTGCAAGGTCCGGCAATCAATGCGAACTGCCCGCCGCCGATTTGGATGTTGCCTATCTTAAATGCTTTACTCATCTGTCCTCTCCTGTATCTATCTCATCTTTCTCTTCCGCCGATGATCCGACTTCCATAATCAATATACTCGCCAGCATCATGACCATTCCGACATAACTGCGCGGCAGCAGTCTTTCACCTGCGAACAGATATGCCACGATTGCCGCAAAAACGGGTTCCAGTGTGAAAATAACGCCCACATGGGTCGCCGTTGTGTACTGCTGTCCGATTACCTGCGCAATATATGCGATTCCCGTGCAGAATACGGTCAGGAATATCAGCGACGCCCAGCATCCGCCGCTCTGCGGAAGGCTGATATCCTCAAAGATCAATGCGAGTATGAGCATCCATACGCCTGTGAATCCCAGCTGATAGATACCAAGCTGGTAAGCATCGACCTCCTCATGCCGCACGCCTGCTTCATTGATCAGAAGATCCACCGCATAAAACAGACCGCACATGAGACACAGGATATCTCCTGAAGCCACACGCATGTGCTCGTTGAGCGTCAGCAGCGCCATGCCTGCAGTACAGAGCAAAACGACGAAAACGATCCTCTTTTCAGGCACGACCTTCTTGAAGAAGAAGGCCAGTATCGGGGTGAAAATCACCGCGGTCCCGCATAAAAAACCTGCGTTTGACTGGGAGGTGTATTTCACGCCGTACGTCGCACCTATATATACGATGACCAGCGAAAGGGAAACAAGAAACGCGTACTTTAATGTCATTCTGTTTACATGAATCGCCCGTTTTACTGTCAGCAGCCAGGCCACCACAAACGCACCCAAAAACCGGAAGGCATTCAGCGTCAGAGGATCGATCTCCTGCAGACATAAGTCCATCATAAAATAGGATACGCCCCATCCCAGTGTCACCAGCATGAGCATCATATCTGCTTTGAGTTGTGTCCCTTTGTTCTCCATTACATGTTTCCAATGAAGTATTCCAAAGCCAGGCGTCCCGGCATCAGCCCTGATTTGATGTTCTCTTCTGTCTTGTATCCTGTTTTGAGTGCTCTTCTGAGATTGCTCATTCCAAGGCGGCTGCCGCTCTCCAGTGCTTTCTTTGTCCTGTATTCCGCGATTCTTCTCTTTCCCAGATATCCGCTGGAAAGCGTCTTCTGGATCTCACCGAGGCTCTTTCCCTCATCTTTCATCTCACAGGCTGTGAGCATGATCTCCAACTGTTCCGTGATCATCGCAAGAATGCTCATCTCCGACGTACCGTCCTGAAGCAGATAATGCAAAAGCCGGAAAGCCTCGTCCTTTCTGCTCATCGTCATGGCGTCAATCATACGGAAGACGTTTTTTTCGGGGCTGGTCCCTATGACTTCTGACACATCCTGCGGTGTGATTTCCTGTGCATCACCGCAATAAGCAATGATTTTACGCAAGTCGTTGTTCAGTTCATACAGACCGTAGTCATTATCCCGGCTTTCATAACCCGTTTCCTTGATGACCATGGATACGATGCCGGGTCGATAGCTTTTGCCTGCAGCTCTGAATCGCTTCTCAATAAAACCGCTGAGCTGTTTCCTGCTGAGGGGACCGAAGTCATACACTCTGCCAAGTCCCTTCCTGCCCTGTTTTGATACTTTTTTGTACAGTTCAGAGTCTTTTACAAGCTTCTCCGCTTTGTAATCCTCAGCATTTGCTGCCGTGATAATCAACAGCGTTGTTGCGGGATCGATCTTCTCCAGCTGCTCTGCCAGCTCTTTCTTGTCATTTGTCCCCCGGTCTATCGCCTTTGGCATTCTTCCTCTGTCATCAAAAAATTCCGGAAGGTACACAACCTTTCGTTCCGACATAAACGGGAGGGTCTCCAGATTCCCGATGATGTCCTGTACATCAGCCTTATCTCTTTCAAAGGTCGTCAGATCCAGCATCCTGCACTCTTTGCTTACAAACCGATCGATCAGTGTTTCCGCATAAAAATCAATCAGGTACTCCTCGCTGCCTCTGAGTATGACAACTGCGGGTATGTCGCCTGATTTCATATCCGCCGTAAGCTGTTCAAATGCATGTTTTTCTTCGCTGTAAGCCATAATAACCCCCGCAGCGTGATTATAACATGAATATCGGTTCTATTCATCATTAATCATTGTCTTGATGTCCACAACTTCACCTTTTTTGATCTCAAAACCGACTGCTCCCATGAGATCATTGCGGTAAATGGCCGCCCCTGCATCCGCAAGGCGCTGCAAGGCCTCCGGTGCAGGATGACCGTACATGTTGTTCTTTCCCACCTGGATCACAGCGAACTCCGGCCGCACAGCATCCAGAAATGCTTCCATACTGCTGGTTTTGCTGCCGTGATGGCCGACTTTGAGAATTTCAGAACACAATTCTGATGATGAAGCACCTGACACATGACGACCGTATTCCCTGATCATTTCCTTTTCTCCTTCTTCTCCCATGTCGCCTGTGATCAGAAGTGCGGTATTGCCTTTGCGCCCGGAAAAAGTAATCTTAAATACGAGGCTCAGCAGATTTTCATCAGTCTCGTCATCAATCAGTTTCTGATATTGCGCATCAGATTTGCGGGCCGGATGCAAAATCTCTAAATAAACAGAATTGTTTTTACGTAAACTAATGTAATCACCCTTTCCCAGGTACACAAACCGCTCAGCACCAAGGCCTGTTTCCTCCATGAGCTGCGCCTGCTTCCACTTATTTGCCTCATACACATACAGTTTGTCTATCATTCCCTCTTGTGCAAGTTCACATATCCCTTTGTAGTGATCCATATGCAGATGCGTTACAAATGCTCCATCCACATGAGAGACTCCGTTTTTGAGAAGATAGGTTCGCAAGGTATTCTTCCCTATATTATAATCTGCGCTCCCGCCGCCATCGAAGAGAAAACATTGATCGTTTTTCCATAAACCTCCCTCTGTTTTTACACAGACACAGTCTCCCTGCCCCACGTCAACAAAGGTGATATCACATTGATCAAATCCATCTGACGCAAAGGCATGAAAACTGATGCTGAGAACTGTTATCAGAAGCAGCACCTTAAGAATATACATGCTTTTATGTACCGCCCTGATCAGCTGCAGCCGTCCTTCTTCTGTTGCAAAGGTCAGGAGACTCAGATAATAGGCGGCCATGATCCACAACGGAGGACTCGCCACCTGAAAGGATGTGATTCCGTCCACTTGTGTCACTTCGTTGAGCCGGACTAACACCGCACACAGCGGCTTAATCAGACTTGCTGCCGGATCAATCAATGGAGTTGGGCTCACCGCCATAGCAAGCAGCGCGGAAGGTACGATGAGACCTGCAAGGGCTACCACAGGCACATTGACGATGACGGCAAGCACAGAAAGGTAATTAAACTGGTAGATCAGGAATGGCCCAAGCCCTGCCTGCACCGCCAGACTGGCCAGAAAAATGCCGGAGTAAAGCCTGCTGAAATAAGGGAAAAACAGAGCGATGGTGAGCACTGCCAGAAGAGACATCTGAAATCCCGTATTGAAGAGCATAAACGGATTTTTCAATATCACAGCCAGAAAGACGAAAAAAGCAGCGTTGACCAAGTCATACCGCTTTCCTGTCATTCCTGCTATGATGTGCAGCAGTACCATCACAACGGCTCTTGTTACCGATGGTGAAAACCCGGATGCCATGGCATACAGCAGGAAGAAACTCATGTTGAAAGCGAAGAACACCCATCTTCTTCTCCATCGCCACAGTTTCAGTATGAATCCATATATGATGCCGATGTGAAGTCCGCTGACGGCCAGAATATGGGCCGTTCCGTTCTTCTGAAATGTTTCCAGCACATCTCCATCCAGATCACCTTTGTCACCGAATATCACGGCTCTGATAACGGATGCTGTTCGGGCATCGGCGACGCCGGCCAGTTTCTCCAGGAACTGTTCTTTGAAACAGTACACTCTGCCTGCCGCAAAAGCTGCAGGATTCTGTGTGTACTTCCTCTGTCCATGCACATCCACGTTGCTGCAGGTCACCGTCCTCGCAATGCCTAATGACCTCAAATACAGTGCGTAGTCAAAGCACCCCGGATTGCGTCTGCCCTCCGGCACCTGCATTTCCCCCGTAATGCTGACAAGACTTCCCGGAATCACATCTTCCGCACCCTGACAGGATTCATAGCATTTTGCCAGGACCTTTCCCTGATCTGATTGTATGACGAGCCGCAGATATGGCTCCCCTTGCTGATTCACTCTTTTCCCGCAATCCTTGACTTCACCGTACAGGCTGTTTCCTTCCAACTGATGAATCTGTTTCTGAAGTAGCCGTTCCTCATGCCAGAAGGACGCCGCACCCAGACAATATGCGGCAAGCATAACTGCGAAAATGCGCTTCATTCTGGGATCTGATGCCTTTGCATGCAGCAGATAGCACAGGGAAAACAAGCCTAACGCTGCTGCCGCGATGGCAATCCCCGTATAGTACGAAATCATAACAGCTGCCGCACACCCCAATGCGGCAAAAAACATCGGTCTTCTCATCATATTCCTGTATACCCCTTATTCGAATGTATCATATGTAAATGGTAATTACAAGAATCTATTCCTTTTATTTCCATTTATTTTTTTGATTCTTTATCACATAAAATACTCAGCCTATGATATAATTTTGATGTATGTAAATTCTAAGTTCGGAGGATAGTATTTTGTCTGACAAGTATAATGAAACAAACGACGATTTCTTCGCAAAGTTCGATGAAATAGCAGATAAGAAAAACAAGATTTCTGAAACCGATACATATAGTGCCGATGCTGCGGACGCAGAGTATTCCTATGGCTCTGCTTCCAGCTATCGCTCTGATAAGAAAACAACCGGTTCTGAAAAAGCTCCATCTGAGAGAAAACGCAGAAGCGATAAAAATAAACGCGATAAGACGAAAAGCGCTAAACCTAAGAAGGCTGCGGTTGCAAAGGCCAAGAAGAATCTTTCCAGCGCTAAGGCGAAAGGCATTGCTGCATCATCTAAATTCGGAGGCAGCGCATCCGGACAGACGAAGCGCAAGCCACTGAAGAAAGACACTGCAGGCAAAGCGTTTCTCAAGACTTTCGTGGCAATCGCTCTCATCGCTGTTTTTGCAGTTGGCATCTACGTTGGAGTCATCTTCCTCAAAGCCCCTGCAATCAATACCGATGATATCTATTCACAGATCAGCCAGCGTTCCGTCATGTACGATACAGATGGCAATGAAATCGAGAGTCTCTACTTCTCGAATGGCAACAGAACTGTTATCAAGTATAAGGATATTCCTGAGAACATGGTCAACGCTGTCATCGCAATTGAGGACCATAAGTTCTGGTCTCACAGTGGATTCAACTTTATCCGTATGATTGGTGCTGTGAAGGAAAGTCTCTTCGGCGGAGGTGAAGTCAGCGGTACTTCCACTGTAACGCAGCAGTTGGCCAGAAACGTATATCTGTCTGAGATCAAGAGCCAACGTACCCTTTCGCGTAAAATCACGGAGATGTACTGCACCATTGTGCTTGAAAAAGATCTGTCTAAAGAACAGATCATGGAAGCTTACCTCAACACCATCTATCTTGGGTTCAACTCCTACGGTGTAGAAGCTGCCGCAGAGTCCTACTTCAACAAAAAGGCCAGCGAACTAAATCTGGAGCAGTGCGCCGCTTTGGCTGCCCTGCCGCAGTCTCCTGACGTCTATGCTCTGGTTTATTCAGATTACTATAACACGCAGACTTCACTGCCTAAGATCAAAAAGACTTCGACAGTAACCTATCTCTACAATGGAGAGTTGACAAAGGACAGAAGAGAATACATCCTGAACAACATGTGCAGCAATGGAGCTATTACAGAACAGCAGCGTGATGAAGCTCTGGCCCATGATATCAAGGATGAAATCAAAATCGGTACTGCTGCAGACGCAAGCAAGACTTCATACTTTACGGATTATGCCCTTGAGCAGCTGATCGACGATATCATGGAGGAATATGGCGTATCTGAAAATGACGCTGAGAACATGGTATACACCAAGGGCCTCAAGATCTATACTTCCATGGACTCCAAAATCCAGAAGATCATGGAAGAAGAGTTTGCGGATGATGATAACTTCACAAGTATTTCATACACTAGAACAAATGAAGACAACAATCTGGTGAGTGAAAACGGCGTTGTACTTGCTTACGCTTATTCTAATTACATCCAGAATGGAAGATTCACCCTCTCGCCGGAAGAATACCAAATGAATTCCGACGGAAGCATGACCATACTCAAAGATAAAAGGCTGAATTTCTATGAGACAACTTCCTCAACAGGTGATGATATCAGCGTTGAGTTCAAGAGTATGTACAAGAAGGAAGATGACGGAAAGTTCTACTTCATCGAAAGTGGTGCTCTTTCCATTCCTGCTGAGTACAAGACGCTTGACGGAAACGGAAACTGTGTTGTTTCAGCCCAGTTCTTTGCAGATTATCCTGAATTCTTTAAGAAAACAGATGATGGCCTGAGAGTATCGGATGATAACTTCACGCTCAAGCAGAAGATTCGTCAGCCTCAGGCTGCTGCCGTTATCATCGAGAATAAGACCGGTGAAGTCAAAGGTATGATGGGCGGCCGCGGGGCTACAGGTAAACAGCTTTACAACAGAGCCGTTAATCCTCGTCAGCCTGGATCCTCCATCAAGCCAATTGCGGTATACGGTCCTGCTATTCAGATGAGCTACGAATATCAGAAGGCAAACAAAAGACTTAGTCTGGATACCAGCGAAGGTTCTGACTGGGGTAAATATGTAACGGCCGGAAGCGTCATCAACGATTCCCTGACCAAGGACGGAAACGGCAAAGTATGGCCGAAGAATGATGACGGCGGATACCATGGCCCTACTACAGTCAGAGAAGCACTCCAGCAGTCCCTGAATGTATGCTCCTATAAGATATTCCAGCAGATTGACCGCAACGAAGGTGCTGATTACTGTCTGGATATGCTGAAGAAAGTCGGCATTACGACGCTCAATGATGAAAGCGACTGCAACCCTGCTGCAATCTCCCTCGGTGGTCTGACTTACGGTCTGACCCCTCTCGAAGAAGCTGCAGCATATGAGACCTTCGTTAATGGCGGAGTCTATAAGACACCGATCTTCTACACCAAGGTACTCGACTCAAATAATAATACACTCTTCGAGAAGCAGGCAGAAGAGACACAGGTATATGATCCGGGTGTAGCATGGATCATGACTGATGTTCTCCACACTGTAGTAACCAAGGGTATCGGCCGCAGCGCATACATCAACTCACAGCCTGCAGGCGGCAAGACTGGTACAACAAGTAATATGTACGATATCTGGTTCTCCGGATTTACGCCTTACTACTCCATGGCACTGTGGATGGGCAATGATATCAATATGTCAGTATCCAACTACTCCTACAAAGCTGCAGGATTCTGGGCTGCCATTATGGAACGTGTCTGTGAAGATCTTCCGAGAGCCAGCTTCTCAGATAAACCTGCCAACGTAACCCAGGTCAATGGAGAGTATTATACGGAAGGCACTTATTCTAAGGTGGCAAAGAGAAAGACAAAGACGAAGAAGAGCAAGAAAGAAACAGAGTCGACAACAGAATCACAGACAGTTACACTGCCTCCTGCCACAACAAAGGGAACTACAGCTGCGCCGCCACCAACAGAACCGGAACCAGAACCACAACCAGAACCAGAACCGGAACCACAACCAGAACCAGATACACAACCAGATACACAACCACAAACTCAAACACCATAAGATAAAAATGATCATATTAGCATCTGCCTCACCGAGGCGTATAGAAATGTTACATAATGCCGGCTATGACCCAGTGGTCAAGCCGGCATCAATCATAGAAAAACTGCCCTTCGACATGAAGCCGGAAACTGCGACAATGTATCTGGCCATGACGAAGGCTTTTGCCGTTGCTGACGAAATCATTCCTGTTTCAGAAGACGGTGTAACAGTCCGCGATCCTGTTCGTTTTTCTGTCAATCGCGACTGGCCCCCTGCCGGCGAAGATATCATCATCGTCGCAGCTGATACCGTTGTTGTACAGGATGGAAGCATTATCGGCAAGCCTGCAGATGAAAGCGAGGCATATGCCATTCTGAGCCGTCTCAGAGGTACATCACATCATGTAGTCACCGGGTGCTGTGTATGCCGTATCTCCTATTTTGGACAGATGAAACTTGAAAATGCAGGACAGTATGAACTTACGGATGGCATAAGACACACCAGCTGCTTTTATGAGGATTCTGAGGTCTTTTTCAATTCCTATTCCAATGAAGAACTCAAGGCGTATGTCAAAACGGATGAACCTTATGACAAAGCCGGCGGATACGCGATCCAGGGATCCTTTCGTAAATATATCGACCACATTGAGGGCGATTACGACAATGTCGTCGGTCTTCCCCTCACCCACCTCAAGAAGTACATAGACTAACAGCTTTTCAGACTGCAAGTAGTATAGATAAAATGGAGGAATACTATGAAATTCGGAATACTGAAAGACATCAAGAACGGTGAATTCCGTGTCATTGCTACACCTACAGAAGTCGGTATCCTCGTGGCTGACGGCAACGAAGTATTTGTATGCAGCGGTGCTGGATTCAAAGCAGGTTTCGATGACGACGAGTATGCAAAAGCAGGCGCAACAGTCGTGGCAGATAATGAAACCATTTGGAAGGAATGCGACTTTATCGCTAAGGTAAAGGAAATCGAGGCAAGTGAATATGATTACCTGAGAGAAGGTCAGATCATTTACACCTGTATCCACCCTGCTGCACACAAAGAAGAAGTTGATGCGCTGTTAGAGAAAAAGGTCATTGCATTCACCGCTGAAGATTCTCATAGATTCGGTTCCCCGAATTGCGAAGCTGCAGGTAAGGCAGGTGCGTTCATGGGTCTGTGGTCAATGATGAGCACAAACGGAGGAAGCGGAAAATTCGCTTCCGGGCTTGCCGGTGCACCTGGGGTCAGAGCTGTTGTCTGCGGATGCGGTATCGTCGGCAAAGCAGCCATTGAAGTTCTTGTCAACATAGGATGTCAGGTTACAGTCGCTGACGTAAACGTAGGCGTTCTCCGAGATATCAGCAGTAAATACAATGGCAAGATTTCAACCATCATCTCAAACCACGTCAATCTGCAGAACATTCTTCCGTCGACGGATCTGGTTATCAACTGTGTCCGCTGGCCAAAGAATGCAACAGAATTCATGATCGATCGTGCAATGGTCGCTTCCATGAAACGCGGTTCCGTAATCGTAGATATCAGCAACGACTATGGCTGCATTGAAACATTCCATGAAACAACTCATGAGAATCCAACTTATATCGAAGAAGGCGTTGTTCACTACTGCGTCAGCAATATCCCTGGAGCAATCGCAGGTTCAACATCTGTTTCCTATGCAGCATCTGTGCTCCCACACTTCAGAAACATCATCAAAAACGGTGTGGCCGAAGCATGTGTAAGAGACGGTTTCCTGAGGAGAAGTCTGACTGCATACCGCGGTTACCTGACCCATGAGGAGACAAGCGGCATTCAGAATCGTCCATGGGTACCTGCTGAGAAGATTCTCGGCATTGAAGATCAGAAGTTGGATCCGGCACCAAAACCAACCCTTACCAGATCAGACAACTACTATCCGGAATTCAAGTAAGTAACAAACTATACTTAGCATCATTTATTTTTATGCGTGCCAGGAAGTACCACGGCTACGTCCTCGTCGCAGACAATCATAAATGTTCCATTCACAGAAAACATATAATCCCTGACAAACTCGCGGTTACACCGCTCAAACAGTGTCAGGGATTTTTGTTTTCTAAGTTCATTTCACATATGATTGTTCCTGCTCCTGCGGATATCGCCTTAGGCACTGCCCGGCACGCTCAAAAATACGCTAAGAGCTTAATTCCAGCATTCTTTCTAGTGTTGGATTCGCCGGAGAGTGTCGCAGCTATTTCCGCAGGAGCGGTTGCAACTGCGGATGAAATGAACAAATGAAACAGCTAAACGTCAGGCATGTTTGAGCAGCTTCTGCTGCGAGTTTGCCTGACGTTCTGTTTCATGTGAACAAGTCACTGCAGTTGCCCGCGACGAGGACTTAAGCTGCGACACTCTACGGCAATCTAATACATAAAATAAAGGATGCTGCGGTTGCAGCATCCTTTTTATTGTTATTGAACTTTCAACTGATTTTATGGTTATTATTTGTTGATCGTTTATTTCGTTGAAGCATCATACAGAGCTTCTGCGTTGTCCCACTCAGCAATGATTTCAGGAACTACCTTGTACAGGTCGCCTACGATACCGAAGTCAGCAACTTCGAAGAT
This sequence comes from Bacillota bacterium, assembly GCA_017431785.1. Taxonomy (GTDB): domain Bacteria; phylum Bacillota; class Clostridia; order Peptostreptococcales; family Anaerovoracaceae; genus Lentihominibacter. The sequence continues at coordinate 31,467 of JAFRKJ010000011.1, forward strand.
CGGAGCGTCTGAATCCTTGTTGATAGCTACGATGCACTCTGAAGTCTGCATTCCTGCCAGGTGCTGGATAGCGCCGGAGATACCACATGCGAAGTAGATCTTAGGCTTAACTGTTGTACCAGTCTGTCCAACCTGATGTGAGTGATCGATCCAGCCAGCGTCAACTGCAGCACGTGATGAACCAACAACTCCGCCAACCTTGTCAGCGAATTCCTTGATGAGTTCGAATCCTGATGGATCGCCAAGTCCTCTTCCGCCTGAGCAGATGATGTCAGCGTCTGTCAGTGATACCATTTCCTTAGCTGACTTAACAACGTCCTTGATCTTGATCTTAACATCGTCTTCGGATACAGTTGTCTTAACATCGATAACTTCACCAGTAGCGCCTTCAACAGGCTCTCTCTTCTGCATTACGCCAGGACGAACTGTTGACATCTGAGGTCTAGTTCTTGGGCAGATGATAGTAGCCATCAGGTTACCACCGAATGCAGGACGAGTCTGCTTGATTCCAGTTGATGGGTCGTTAGGATCCAGTGTTGAAGTATCAAGTGTAGTGTTCTTCTTAGCGAATTCGATGTAGCTTGATACCTTAACGTCCAGTCTTGTACAGTCAGCTGTCAGACCAGTGTTGCATCTTGCAGCGATTCTTGGAGCGAAGTCACGTCCGATGTGAGTTGCGCCGTAGAGAACGATCTCAGGCTTGTACTCATCGATAGCTTCCTTCAGTGCATAAGTGTATGCATCTGTTGTGTAGTGCTGCAGAACAGGGCTTGCGATCTTGTAAACCTTCTCTGCGCCATACTTGAAGCACTCGTCAGCCAGAGGAGCGATGTCTTCTTCTGAACCGATAAGAACAGCACATACTTCTGTATCTTCGCTGATTTCCTTAGCCAGTCTGTGACCTTCGCCGATCAGTTCCAGTGCAACGTTCATGAGCTTGCCGTCTCTCTGCTCAGCAAATACCCAAACGTGCTTGTAGTCGCCCAGGTCAGCCTGAACTTCGATTTTCTTTTCTTCGATAGCTCCGAATCTACATGAAGTCAGACACTGATTACAGAAATCGCAGCTAGGTCCGATAGCAGCAACCTTACCGAGCTTGTTGCCATCATATGGTTCGAAATAAAATGCATCCTTAGGGCAGCTCTTGAAGCACTGTCCGCAACCAATACATTTTTCTTTTATAATGTTAATAGCCATTTATATTCCCTCCTACTCTTAGATTACGTGCTTGCCCTTAAGCTTGATCAGTAAGTTCTTAGCCTGTTCGTTCTCGCTGTCGCCTTCGATTTTAACGCCCGGCTGCTTAGGAGCAGGTGTAAATGATCTGAATACGTTTGTAGGTGATGCCTCAAGACCTACCTTAGTCAGGTCAACTTCGATATCCTTGGCGTTCCAAACCTTCATTTCTTTGTCGCCATAGATTCCTGAAATTGTCATGTATCTAGGAGTGTTCAGCTCTTTGATAGTTGTCAGCAGGCAAGGGAGAGGAACTTCGATGAGTTCATATCCGTCTTCCAGCTGTCTCTTAACTGTAACAGTTTTTCTGTCATCAGCGATCTCAAATTCCTCAACATATGAAACCTGAGGGAGTCCCAGCTTCTCTGCCAGCTGTGGTCCAACCTGTGCAGTATCTCCGTCGATAGCCTGTCTGCCTGTGAAAATCAGGTCATAGTCGCCGTTTTCCTTGACCCATTTTCTTACTGCAGCTTCCAGAGTGTTGGAAGTAGCCCATGTGTCTGATCCGCCTACAGCTCTGTCGGATACGAGGATTCCTTCGTCAGCGCCCTTAGCGATACATTCGAAGAGAAGATCGTTAGCCTGAGGAGGTCCCATTGTGATAACAGTGATGTGTACGTCATCAAACTTGTCTTTGATTCTCAATGCTTCTTCGAGAGCATTTGCATCGTCGTTGTTCAGGATACTTGGAACGCCATCTCTGATCAGAGTACCAGTCTTAGGGTTGATCTTGATAACGTTAGTATCAGGAACCTGCTTTGCACATACTATAATATTAAATGCCATTTGTAATTCCTCCTATTTGCTTATTTACCAAGAACTGATGCAGCGATTACCATCTTCTGAACTTCAGTAGTTCCTTCGTAGATCTCAGTGATCTTAGCATCTCTCATCATTCTCTCTACTGGATAATCCTTAGTGTAACCATATCCGCCGTGGAGCTGTACACACTTAGTAGTTACGTGCATTGCAGTTTCAGCAGCGAAGTACTTAGCCATTGCAGCAGCTGGTCCGTAAGGAAGGTGCTTGTCCTTCATATCAGCAGCTCTGTAAACAAGCAGTCTTGCAGCTTCGATCTCAGTAGCCAGTTCTGCAACCATGAACTGCAGTGCCTGGAACTTGGAAAGGGACTTGCCGAACTGCTTACGAGCCTTCATGTAATCAACTGTTACATCAAGTGCTCCCTGAGCGATTCCCAGTGCCTGTGAAGCGATACCGATACGTCCGCCGTCGAGAGTTGACATTGCAACCTTGAAGCCCTGTCCTACTTCACCAAGAAGTCTGTCCTTAGGAATCTTGCAGTTCTGGAAGATCAGCTCTGTAGTTGAGGATGCGCAGATACCCATCTTGTCCTCTGTCTTACCGATTGAGAATCCTTCGTCGCCCTTCTCTACGATGAATGAGCTGATTCCGTGATTACCCTTTGACTTATCTGTCATTGCCATTACTACGAATACGTCTGCATATCCGCCGTTTGTAATGAACACCTTAGCTCCGTCGAGGATCCAGCAGTCACCGCCGTCGACTGCTCTTGTCTGCTGTCCGGATGCGTCTGTACCAGCGTTTGGCTCAGTAAGTCCGAATGCGCCAAGCTTCTTTCCTGAGAGAAGATCCGGCAGATACTTCTGCTTCTGTTCTTCTGTTCCCCAGTTGAAGATAGGCCAGCAGCACAGTGAAGTATGAGCTGAGCAGATTACGCCTGTTGATGCGCACTTCTTTGAAAGTTCTTCAACAGTGATAGCATAGGAAATGTGATCTCCGCCTGCTCCACCATACTCAGTTGGGAATGGCACGCCGAGTAAGCCGTACTTGGCCATTTTCTCAACAGTCTCTTCTGGGAATCTGTGTTCCGCATCGATGTCTGCTGCGAGAGGTTCAACCTCGGTTTCGGCAAAATCGCGTACCATTTTTCTTACGAATTCTTGTTCCTTCGTCAGTGAAAAGTTCATTCTATTGCCTCCTTAAATAATTATCATATTTGTTATTTTTATAACAAATCATACCATAGTAATTAAACCACAAATCCCCCCATCTGACAAGGGGGGATTTGTGTTTATTGTTGCAGAATTGCATATTATTTTAATGAACGAACAGAAACTATCTTGCTGACTTTATCTTTCCTTCAGAGTACCGTCTCTGTACGCTTCGACCAGTGCTCTGAGTTCCTCTCTTTCTCTCAAAAGTTCACCGCCCAGATCTGTGTCGACAACAAGCATTCGCTTATCCATATTCCTTACGATCTCTATCACCGGTGCATGGAAAACCTGTGTGCCGTCTTCCTGCAGCGGACTGTAAGGTTTATGCTGAGCCAGCGCCATATATCTTGAATTGATGAAGAAAGTATAGCCGGCAATTCCAGTTGTCTTCTGATAGGCCTTCGACATTCCGCCGTCGATGATGAACAGTCTTCCGCCGCCCTTGATCGGACTCTCCCCGTCTTTGAGCTTAACAGGTACATGACCGTTCAGAATAATCGATGTGTCCGGATCCAGACCAAACTCCTTGAGTATTTTTTCACAGATGTCCTGACGCTCAATCAGTCTGTAGTAAGGAACTGTATGCTCTTTGTGCGTCTTCTTGTCGTCGATCAGACATCTCTCCAAAGTCGTCATCTGATCCTTGCCGAAGAGCGGACTGTTGGCGGACAGCCACAGGTACCACATGATATCGCCGTTCCATCCCGGCATCTCATAATCCTTCGGATGGAAGTACGCCTGGCGTACATGTTCATCGAGGTAGTCCATATAAGCTTTTCCGCTCAGAACATGTCCGTTGATTTCACATTCCTTGAAGCTGCCGTCCTCATTCATAGGGATGCTGCCATGATACAGCAAATTGCCGTTCACGATCGTATACAGCGCACCGTGGGTAAAGAGAAATTTGATATGCTTTTGCAGCTTGTCGTTCTTCGTGAAGCCCGGCTCCAGCGCATCCATCATGGCTTCCTCTTCCGGTGTCAGTTTGTACGGATCTGCCGGATCAATGGTTGGGAAGTTTGTATCATTCAGCTCATATTCACCGATCGGCAGTTTGATGGTTCCCTTCTCATAATCGATCTTATCAAGCAGCAGTCTGTGCTCAAGATGATATTCCGGGTGCGCCATGATCCTCTGTCCTTCTATCTTGAACTGGCAGATGGAAATCGCCTTGTTCATCTTGGCGGCGAGTGCATCGTCGACAGGGTCATACTTGTTGCGTTCTATTGTCTTCGGCCAGAATGCTTTGCATGGGTCATCTGCATAAATTTCTGCCGCCATGGTTGCCAGCGGTCTCAGATTGATACCGTATCCGACTTCCAGCATATCGAAGTTGTTGTACTTCGTGTTGATTCTAAGTACATTCGTTATGCACGCCCAGCTTCCTGTAGCTGCACCCATCCAGAGAATGTCGTGGTTGCCCCACTGGAAATCTACGTCGTGAAAATCCATCAGGTAGTCCATGATCTTGTCCGGTGCGGCGCCTCTATCCCAGATGTCTCCTATGATGTGAAGTCTATCAACAGCCAGGTTGCTGATGCACTCGGTCATCTCGATGATGAAGTCCTCTGCTTCTCTGCAGTCAACGATGGTCTCTACGATTTTCACATAGTAATCACCCATGTTGTACTTGGAGTCAGCGTGGAGAAGTTCGTCAATGATATATGCATACTGTTTCGGCAGTCTTTTACGTACCTTTGACTGCGTGTATTTGTTTGTGACTGACTTGAGAACCTGTGTGAGCTGACTGATGGCGGTCCTGCACCACTTATCGAAATCTTCCTCGCTCTTCTTCCTGCGCTCTATCTCTGCCCTTGCATTGTAAACAAGCGCTGCAAGTGCGTCTCTCTCCTCAATGGAAAGGGTTGGACCGAAAATGTCATCGATCTTGTTTCTGATAACGCCGGATGCGCTCTTAAGCATATGTACAAAACCATCATGCTCCCCGTGAAGGTCACTCAGAAAGAACTCTGTGCCCTTCGGAAGGCTGAGTATCGCACTGAGGTTTACGATTTCTTCCGTGGCGGCCTTGATATCCGGATACTGCTTGGATAGATTCTTCAGTAACGCTTTGTTGATCAATTTTTTTCCTCCTCAAAAACCCGCCCTTAACCAGGCGGGTCTTCTTCGCTATTTGCTATATCCTGTGAATTTCTTTTCTTTCGGTGTTGGACGAAGTGCTTCGATAGATGCAGGTTTTGGATTGTAAACCCTGTATTCACCGTACTCCTGCCAATCTGTAACAGGCACAAGACCGGACATTGCATAACCCGATCCTTCTGCTGTGCAATTCACTCTAAACAGATAATTGTCGTTTCCGACCATTCTGAGAACATGAACCGTTACCACGCCGCTCTCAGGATCTTTTTCTGAGCCAATGATTCTGACGGATTTCAGATGTGTGTTTCCCAAACGGGTCTTCACTGCTTTCTCTGCAGCTTTATCTCTTTCCTTGCCGTTTTTGTTCCATGCCATCAGATTGCACCTCCCATATCTTTAGTATGTTCCTAAATAACTTTATACTATATATGGGGTTTTAAGTCAACTTTAAGTTGATAAAAGTACTGTTTCTCAATCTTTGTCGTCCAATGGATCCTCATCCTTGAAGGCTTCTTTCCATGCATCTTCTGTTCCATTGCGAAGATCATCAAGATTGTAAGGCGTTGCCTGATACAGGTAGTAGTTCAGCCAGTTAGAGAACAGCAGGCTTGCGTGTCCTCTCCAACGGAACATGATCTCCTGCTGTGGGTCGTCATTTCTGAAGTAATTCGCAGGCACATCTGTTTTCAGGCCTTTGTTGATGTCTCTGAAATATTCATCTGCCAGCGTTGTCTTATCATATTCCTGGTGCCCCAGAACAAAGATCTGTCTTCCGTTCTCTGTGGATATGATATGCGGTCCCGCTTCCTCAGACTCGGCCAGGATTCTGAGTTCCGGATGCTTTAGAATATCTTCCTTCTTCGTGATTGCATAGCGGGAATGAGGTGCATAAAACAGCTCGTCAAACCCTCTGACAAGCGGATTGTGAGGACGCAGCGTACGATGCTCAAAAACCCCGAAGAGCTTTTCCTTCTGGACGTATTTCGGTATACCATAGTAATAATACAAGGCTGCCTGCGCGCCCCAGCAAATGAACATATTGCTGTAAACATGTGTCTTCGCAAACTCGAAGATCTCACACAGTTCCGGCCAGTAATCTGCTTCTTCAAATTCCAGCGTTTCAATCGGGGAACCCGTGATGATCATACCATCGAAGTACTCTTCCTTGAACTGTTCCAGTGTTGTATAGAAAGATCTCAGGTGATCCTGTGAGGTGTGCGTCGATGTATGCATATCCATGCCGACCAGCTTCATCTCTATCTGCAACGGGCTGTTCGCCAGTACTCTCGCCAGCTGTGTTTCCGTCGCGATCTTCGTCGGCATCAGATTAACGATGATGACTTTGAGGGGACGGATATCCTGTGATGCCGCTCTGGCACCCGTCATGGTAAATATGTTTTCATCCTTCAGCGCACCTGCTGCAGGTAATTTGTCAGGTATTATTAATGGCATGTTTACTCCTATTTCACATTATTAGTTATTTCACTTTATTCAGCGCCTGATCAAGATCGGCGACAATATCATCTACGTTTTCAAGACCTACGGATAGTCTGATAAGACCCGGGTCGATACCAGCAGCCAGCTGTGCTTCTTCTGAAAGCTGTCTGTGGGTCGTGCTTGCAGGGTGCAGCACGCTTGTATGGATGTCCCCTACGTGTACTACGACACTGCAGAGGTCGAGATTCTCCAGGAACTTCTCGCCTGCTTTTCTTCCGCCCTTTACACCGAAGCTCATGACAGCGCTCGCGCCTTTAGGCATGTACTTCTTAGCCAGTTCGTAGTACTTGTCCCCTTCCAGACCAGGATAGATGATCCAATCAACCATAGGGTGATCTTTCAGGAATTTCGCTACTACTTCCGCATTCTTAACATGGCGTTCCATTCTGACATCCAACGTCTGCAGTCCCTGATGTGTCAGATAAGCATTCATCGGTGACATGGTGCATCCGAGGTCTCTGACCATAACTGCCTTCAGTCTTGTACAGAAAGCGGCCTGACCGAACTTCTCGTAGAAATTCAATCCATGGTAGCTTTCGTCGGGAGCAGCCATCTCCGGAAATTTGAGGTTTCCGTTTTCATCTTTTACTGTCCAATCAAAGTTTCCGCCTTCCACGACACATCCGCCAATGCTGGTTCCGTGACCGTCAGCAAATTTGGTCGTCGAATGGGTCACGATATGTGCTCCATATTCAATCGGTCTGCAAAGAGCCGGTGTAGCAAGAGTATTATCCACGATGAGCGGAACCTTCATCTCGTTTGCCGCTTTGGCGAACTTTTCGATATCCAGAACGCTGAGGGCCGGGTTTCCAAGGGTCTCTCCAAAGAGCGCCTTCGTATTCGGCCGCTGCAGCTTGAGGATTTCTTCCAGTTCCATATCCTGATCAAAGAACTCTACATCGATCCCAAGTCTTCTGAGTGTTACGTTGAACAGATTATATGTTCCGCCATATATATTTGTACCGCTGAGCACATGATCCCCTGCTTTGCAGATGTTGAGCAACGCAATCAGGTTCGCAGACTGACCGGAAGAAGCTGCCATTCCGCCCGTTCCGGATTCCAGGAGAGCCATCTTCTGTTCCAGATAATCTACTGTCGGGCTGCCCAGTCTGGCATACATGTGATTCGGACTGTCCAGATCGAAGAGTTCTGCAACATCATGTGCGTTGTAGTATCTGTATGTCGTACTCTGGATAATCGGCATATTCTGCGGCTGTGCGCTTTCTGCTTTATATGCACCGTGGACACATTTTGTTTCAAATTTCTTATCTTTCATTCTTACTCTCCTTGTGTTCCTTAAACTCCGAGTTTCTTCTCTGCAGCCTGCTCATAGTCAACATGCATGAAACTGCCGGTTGACATGGCAAGACATTTACCGGTTTCTTCATCAAAGGCCTTTGCCATCAGTCTGATGACACGACTTCCTACCTGAACTGCCTCTGACTCAACAATAAATGATTTGCCTCTGAATGGTCTCAGAAAACTGATCGTCATGTCCGAGGTGGAAACGCTGCCATCCGTCAGCGCGATCGCGTTGATTCCCATGGTCGTATCCATCATCGCCGAAATGACACCGCCGTGAACCTCACCGCGCCCGTTGTCTTCCCATTTGAATTTTCTGTATCTGACTTTACACGTCATATGTTCCGGATCACATTCCACGAACTGCGGGTCAATCATATCGTTGAGCATACCAAAACCATAGCCTTTGATCTCTCCGATAATATCTTTGACTCTCTGTTCGAAATCCAGATTAACGTTTTTGTTCGTCATGACTTCATTTCCTCCCTTTTGCCATATTTTTCATTATACAACAAAACATACTCCTTGTTACAGGATTATTCGGTCCTCTTCCACGAAATTATCTTGTCTTCATCACTTCCGAGGCCGTAGAGGTAATCGTCTATATAAAGACACCTGTCAATTCCTGTATCACCAGTGAAATCGGCCGTCTCATCCAGCTTATCTCCTGAAACCTGAAGCTGTAGCACGCCGCCCGTTTCATCATTCCAGGAATAATACGGCAAAGCATACCATCCTTCCCTGTTGTTTACGACAAGTGCTTTATGGTCATACTGAACATCACTGGATCTGTCTTTATATTCCTTGCTGTCCAGCACTTTTGGCTTCAGCGGATCGCTGATGTCAAAGAGAGCTACCTTCAGACCATCTTCCACCTCACCAAACTTCCCTTCAGAAGTAGACATCCCGATACCGATCAGCTTTCCGTCGCCGGCAGGAACAAGCAGTGAAGAAAATCCTGTGATTTCGACACTTCCGAGCATTTCCGGTTCTGCAGGATTACTCAAATCGATGACGAACAGCGGATCAGTCTGCTCATAAGTGATCACATATGCGGTTTCTCCCATGAATCTGACTGCTTTGATCTCTTCACCTGCCGCAAATCCTCTCAATTTACCAACAGTCTTCAGCTGATCGCCAAGAACATACAGGTAGTTCACGTCTTTCCCATTGATGTTCGCCGTGGCGGCAACCCTGAGATATCCGTCTTTTTCATCCATGGAAAACTGGTTCAGAACACGACCCCTGATAGAGCCTTTTTCTGCAAAAGCAATATCGCCTTTGTCGATGTTTGCGCGGATAATGGAGGTCCACTCATCTGACCTGTTTTCATCATAATTGAACTGGTAATCCATGAAGTAGATCGCGTTACCATTGCAATAGATGTCCTCAGACGCGCCCAGAAGAGCTCTGGTCTGTGTTTTAATCTTTTCGGCAGACTGTTCGATGCTGATGGAACCTGCTACAACATAGGAACGGGTTGATGGATTTGGGAAGCTGCAGATCTGCTCAGGCTGCAGTTTTATAAAATCATCTCCACAGCCTGCCATCGGTACGATTCGGTCCTTCGCTTCGCCCAGGTAATCCCGTGTGATCAGATAGAGATACCCGCCGCTGATGCGGGAAGAAATACGGCCGCCGCTCTGTGTGTATTTTTGGATGAGTTCCGGATCTTCCGGTTTGGAAACATCGTAAATGCATACGGATGTATTCAAAGGTCTCATATAGTCATACGGAAGTTCTGAAGGATTATACTCCGTACCAACAATGATCAGTCTTCCATCTGCGAGATACAGTTCATCTGCTGATACACCAGTTTCTTCTTCGCTTAACACAGCGACCTCTTCGGTTTTCCCCTCTGATGCCTTTGCAACAATGACATCGTAACCTAATCTGGATGTGTAGTAGATATAATGACCGTCCGTCTTAATGATATCTGCTTCGTCAACACCGTCTACCTGCAGATAGGTGTCGGAGTGTTCCGTCTCTTTGACAGAAGCGCCGCTTCCGTTTTCCGCAGCCATATCTGCGTCCTCTGCGACACCCATCGCATAGACAATCGGTTCTTCTTCCTGGATGTCCTTCAGGACGTTCTCGATTTGGCTGTAGCTTTTGAACGTCTTGATGCCGGCTGTGTTCTCTTCATCGCCGTCCCAGACGCCACTCCCAAATAGGCACAGGACTGCCGCAGCTGCGATTGCAAAGGCGACGCCCGCGATTACTCTCAGTTTCATATTGATACCCCCTTTTATGACTTCCTACTTGTCTTTATCTCTTTTTCTCTTGTCTATGATATATATTACGATGATCGCTATGATGATAACGATCGCGAAGAAGTTCATTCCTGCCATTCCGTCTCCCATTATGCTTCCTCCTTATAATAAATGAGTTGCTATGACACACCAGATTGGTGGAACGATCAGCGCAGGAAGGAAATTAACCGTCTTGCAGTCTTTCAGTCCGAGGATTCCGATGCCGGACATGGCAATGAGAAATCCTCCGACGATGCTGAGTTCACACATCATGGTATCTGTAATGAAATTGCCCAAGAGCAGTGTAAGTCCGTAGATGCCCCCCTGCCAGCAGAAAAGAACGGCTGCAGCAAGGCACATACCGATCCCGTAGGTGCTTGCAAGCACCATCGCTGTTACAAGATCAAGCGTAGCGTTGGTAAACAGGAAAGTGTGATCCTGATACAGAGCACTCTGCACCGGTCCCAGAATGGAGAGTGTGCCAACGCAGAACAACAGACATCCTGTAACGATGCCTTCACCGAGTCTTCCGTCTCCACCTTTCTTCTTCGTGATATGATCCACTCTATCCTGAAGCCTGAGGATGGTTCCTATGGCTCCTCCGAAGGCCAGACTGAAGATGAACAGAACCGGATACTGGGTGTTCGGCATATTCTGCACCACAGCGTTGATGCCCAGACCGAAGGCCGCCATACCCATGGCAACGAAGAGAGCGTCATTGACCCTGTCGCTCATGATTTTTTTGAAAAGCCCGCCTATGAGGCTCCCAACAATAATGGTTCCGACATTTACAAATGTTCCGATCATTGTACTTTTCTCCCAATGATTGTCTGAATGCGTTTATATATAACACAGGCTGCGAAAACAAGTCCCGCATATCCAAGCACTGTGTAGACTTTTCCAACTAACTCAGCGAAAGGCAGCAGCCCCAGCAGGAACGCTGCAATGCAAAGGCATCCTGCAAAGATGCGGCTCTTTGCTGTCCCCTGCTTCACAAACTTCTCACTCACCGTCCACAGCATTGCGCTGCAGGAGGAGAAGATTCCCATGATGAGAATGATACTGAACACTGCGCCCAGTGGATATGATATCTTTCTCGTAAGGTAAAGGGTCGGCACTTCCTGTACTGCGGTCTGCCCGATATCCGTCAGCATAGCGCAGTTCATAAGGAGAATGGCAGCCATCAGAGCGATTGTCCCGACTACTGCACCCCAAAAGGCTTCCTTTACCGTATTTGCAGATTTCCCCAATGCTGTGTAGTATTTGGATCCTCCGCAAAGATTATAAGAGATGTACAGAAGTCCGGACAGCCACGGGAATATGACAGGCTGCTTGGCCTCCATCTCATCCGGGAAGTTGTTCACCAGAGCAAGACCATCCCAGTCTCTGCACAGCGTTACAACACCCACAAAAACCGTAAACGCAATAATGGCTGGCCCGATGAAGGAAACAACCTTCACAAACCTCTGAAATCCTGCAATGTACGCAATCAGAGCCGCCGCTGCCATGATGAGCGCGCCCACATAGTGATTGAGCCCGTAATACTCCTGCAGTGTGGCGCCAGCGCCTGAAATCAGTATGACCATACCTGCGAACATGCTCACCGGCAGGAACCAATCATAGAAAGTACCTATATATCTGCCGCAGAAGTATTGGAAATGGCTCTGCTGACCGTTTTTGAACCCCGATTCCAGAATCATCGGTCCGATGAGCAAAAATCCGATCAGGTTCATTCCTATAAGAAGCAGACTGTTGTACCCGAAGCTTGTAAAAAACTGCAGGATTTCCTGCCCCGTAGCAAATCCCGAGCCCATAACCCATGCAACATACGCTCCTGCGATTTTTATTATTGTTCCCTTATTGCACATACAAACTGATGATAACATACGGTCACATGCCCTTTCAAGGGAACTCAATCGGTTTCACATAAGATTCACATTTTATTGTTGACAAACGAACCCTGACGCGTGTATACTTTCAATGTTGCGACATATGGGTTTTTCGTATGTCAAGAAATATTGAAATCAGTCGCCGATGCCAGTTCGGCGGAGGCGTGCTATAACCGGCACGAAGGAGGTGTAAACATGGCAGTACCTAAGAGAAAAACTTCAAAGGCAGTAACTCATCAGAGAAAGGCAGCAAACATGAAGAAGAAGGCTCCTGGCATTTCAATTTGTCCACAGTGCCACGAACCAAAGCTTCCTCACAGAGTATGCCCTAACTGCAACTACTATGATGGCAAGGACATCATGGCTACCGAGTAATTGGTAAAACAAAGCGAAAAAAACGGACCGTATGGTCCGTTTTTTAGTGTTTCTGTTAGTACGGTTAGTCCGGCATTTCCTCCAGGAGTTTTTCTGCGATCTGAACAGCGTTCGTCGCAGCTCCTTTGCGGATGTTGTCCGCTACGACCCAGATGTTGATTCCGTTTTCTACGGAGTAGTCTCTTCTGATTCTGCCTACATAAACCTCGTCAGTTCCTGCTGCATCCAGAGCAAGCGGATAAACGTTGTTCGCTACGTCGTCCTGAACGATGAGGCCCGGGAAATTTCTGAAGCACTCAACAACATCTTCCAGTTCAAATGGTTTTTCGAGTTCAATGTTGATCGACTCACTGTGGGAATCAAAGACAGGAACACGAACTGTCGTAGCTGTTACCTTGATATCATCATCGTGAAGAATCTTGTGGGTCTCATTGATCATCTTCATCTCTTCCTTGGTGTATCCATTGTCCATGAATACATCGATGTGCGGAAGGCAGTTTCCTGCAATCGGATGAGCGTAAGCCTGCAGTTCTTCGTCATTTCCCTCGAGTCCGTTCTTCAGATCGTTGATGCCTTTGACCCCGGATCCTGATACGGCCTGATAGGTTGAATATACAACTCTCTTGATACCGTATTTATCCTGCAGCGGCTTCAGTGCAACCATAGCCTGAATCGTGGAGCAGTTCGGATTTGCGATGATGCCTTTGTTCCAGGAAATATCCTCAGGATTGACTTCAGGTACAACCAGAGGAACGTCATCATACATTCTCCACTGGCTGCTGTTATCTACGACAACAACGCCCTTTGAAGCGGCGATCGGAGCGAACTTGGCGCTCGTGCTGCCGCCGGCTGAAAACAGCGCGATATCGATTGGCTTGTCAAAAGAGTGCTCGGTCAGCTCTTCAACGGTGTATTCCTTTCCCTTGAATGTCAGCTTCTTTCCTGCTGATTTGGCAGATGCCATCATATAGATGTTCTCAAATGGAAAATCTCTTTCTTCAAGGACCTTCAGGAACGTCGATCCTACGACTCCCGTTGCTCCGACTACTGCGATGTTTGGTTTTCTCTTCATAATCTTCTGACCTCTCTTCTGACTTATCTTTTTGTTGATTTTAGTGTATTTTCCCAGTAACGATTGCTACAGTATCTCTTGCAATCATCAGTTCCTCATTGGTAGGGATAAGGATGAGCTTTACTCTGGAATCATCTCTTGAGATGATTGTTTCCTTACCTCTGATTCTGTTCTTTACGACATCCAGCTTGATTCCCAGATTTCCAAGATCGTTGCAGATGATGTCTCTCATGCCGATATCATTTTCACCAACGCCTGCTGTAAATACGATTGCATCGCATCCGTTCATCTCAGCAATGTATGCTCCGATGTAGAATCTTACTTTGTGTGCGAATACCTTCAGTGCGAGCAGTGCTCTTTCATTTCCTTCTTCTGCAGCTGCTTCCAGGTCTCTGAAGTCGCTTGATACGCCGGAGATGCCCAGTACGCCTGACTTCTTGTTCAGGATTTCATTTGCAACACCCTGATCAAGGTTTTCGCACTGTCTCATGTAAGTTACGATGGCAGGGTCGATGTCGCCTGATCTTGTTCCCATTACGAGACCTTCCAGCGGAGTGAATCCCATGGAAGTGTCGATGCACTTACCTCTCTTGATGGCTGATACGGATGCGCCGTTGCCCAGGTGGCATGTGATCAGCTTCAGATCGTCGAGATTGACATTGAGGATGTCCGCAGCTCTCTCAGCAACATACTTGTGTGAAGTTCCGTGGAATCCGTATCTTCTGATGCCGTGCTTTGTATAGAACTCATAAGGGATTGCGTATATGTATGATTCAGGAGGCATTGTCTGGTGGAATGCTGTATCGAAAACACCAACCATAGGAGTTCCCGGCATAAGTTCCTGACAAGCTGCGATACCGAGAAGGTTCGGTGGGTTGTGGAGCGGTGCCAGCGGAGTACACTCTTCAAGAGCCTTGATGACTTCATCAGTGATGAGAACTGACTTCGCGAACTTTTCGCCTGCATGCACTACTCTGTGTCCTACAGCGCCGATTTCACTCATATCTTTTACTACGCCGTGTTCCTCGTCCTGAATCGCTGCAAGTACGTGACCGATTGCGTCCTTGTGGTTTTCCATCGGTACTACCAGCTTGAACTTGTCCATTCCAGTCTTCTCGTGTGTGATCTGTGATCCGTCCATGCCGATTCTCTCAACGAGACCTTTGCACTCAAGCGTTTCATTCTGCATGTCGAGCACCTGATACTTCAGTGAAGAACTTCCGCAATTGATAACCAATACTTTCATTGTAGTTTTCCTCCTGTGATCAATTATTTGCTGTAATTAAAGTGCGCAAGGGCACATATAGCATTATATCACAAATAGTGTGCAATATGTCCTCTGCGCATGATTTTTTTATGCAAATTATGCAAATATGAATTGGTTTTATCCGATGTACGGCCGCATCACCCTATCGGATGAGGTCCTGATATCCCTTGCCCTGAGGAGATTATAGAGATCTGCTGCCCGTTCGTCCAGATCAAGGAGCTCTCTGGATGCAAGAGAAAGCTGCTCATCCTCTTTGTTTCTGTTCGTCACGATCCTGAGGGTCTCATCATTACGCTCCCGCATTAATCTTCTGCCGGCATCACGGGCAGCCAATAGTCTGACCGCAGATGGACCTTCTGCTGTTAATCGATCCACCTCATCCCAGCTAGTGCCCACGAGCAGATGAGTCAATGCGCGTCTTACGGTAGCCTGGGTGTATCTCTTCGAGGTGAGCGCCGATATCAGCTGCCCGAGGCTTTCCGCCTTTCTCAGTTCTCTGATGATAGCGTTTTCCATACCCTCTCCTACGCCATAGATGCGGCTCAACTGATCCGCATCGCTCCGGAGGGCAATTCCCTTGAGTTGCTGCAGATATCTGGACTGCAACTGCACAGTGTCTTCAAACTGCTGCGCGCATGGAATGTACCCACTGACATCTTCTCCCGCTTCAATCATCTTCCGCAGCGCACCTGCTCCGGCAAATCCTGCATTCTCCCCTGCTGCTTCCTTGTAGCCGCTGCCGAACCGTCTGACAGGAAGACTCATTACCGTACGGCCTTTGCCGCACCAATACAGGATCCGTTTCAGATACTCGATCGCCAGAATGTTGTTAGGCGCAAGCAAAAGCATCGCGGCCTGCTCACCGGCAGCCTCTGTCACGGCCATCTCGTATGCCTTTGCGCTGGAAATTCCTTTCTTCATGTAGCCCGACCGGCTCTCCTCGATCTCCGCAGCATCAGACACAAGCATCTCTGCGAGCTTTTGCAGCTGTGATGGATCTTCCGCTTCACATCCGAAAGAAATGCAGTCAGCTCCGAGTCCGATGAGACTATCCACGGCTCCCGCTGCGAAAACGGATGCCCTGCTGCATGCAAAGGCAAACGGAAGCTCTGCCACCAGATCCACTTCTGCGGAAACAACGGCTGCTTTTGCCCTCTCCCATTTATCGCATACGGCCGGTTCACCGCGCTGGGTGAAGTTTCCGCTCATGACGGCAATGACACAATCAGCGCCTGACAGCTTCCTGGCCTGCGCTGCATGATACACATGTCCATTGTGGAGCGGATTGTATTCAGCTGTAATGCCTACTGTTGTCATACTGAAATTCTCACTAAAAGAAAATGTGTCAGAGAGGATACCCCTGACACATTCCTGCTTGCTGCTTTCGGTTTATTCTTCCGGCGCCTCTTCATCCATCGCTGGCTCCATGTCCATATCAGGCAGAGGTTTTGAGAATTCAGGTCTGCTCTCAGCGCTGATCTGAGCTTTGTATGCCATATCCTGGAGTTCTCCTCTGTTGGCTGCCAAAGCTGTGTTGATTTCTTCAAAGGCCTTCTCGATGCTCCCGAACATCTCGCCGAAGTATATGGAGTTCAGGTGTTCCATCTTACCCTGGAAATTGTAGAGGATACCGTCGAGATACTCATATGTGCTGACCTTCAGCTGCTTCGCCGTCTCCTCTGTAACGCTCATCAGCTCGTCTGCTCTCATCTTGGATCTGACTGTGATGTCATTGTTTTCAACAAGAGCGTCTGCCTGTTTCTGCGCATCTTCGATGACTGACTCATACTGGTTCTTCGCCTCAGCAATGATTCTCTCGCGCTCATTCTTGATCCACTGTGCCTGCTGGATCTCATCCGGAAGCTCGGAACGGATCTCTCTTACGATCTCAAGAAGTTCCTCTGAGTCGATCATGATCTTTCCTGTGAGCGGAAATCCCGCCGCAGTATCCACTATCTCTTCGATTTCTTCAAGTAATTCCAAAACTCTCATTCGTGTCCTCCTGACAATAAATGTTTATTTGACCATTCTTTTTAGTATTTCTTCCGGAACGAGTCCTTCTATGTTTCCGCCAAGTGAGCTCACTTCCCTGACCACACTTGAACTGATAAACGAATATCGCGGATCTGCCATCAGGAATACTGTTTCTGTAAAATCATTGAACAGTCTGTCGTTCACCTGTGCCATCTGCATCTCATAATCGAAATCTGTCGTGTTTCTGAGACCTCTCACAACGACATCGAACCCACTCCTGTTGACGTAATCAGCCAGAAGCCCCGAAAAATGATCTACTTTAACATTATCGTAATCCTTCAGGACTTCTTTGAGCATTTCCTCTCTTTCTTCAAGAGTGAACATTGCTTTCTTTGAAGGATTGACTATTATACCTATTGTCAGCTCATCATACAGCTTCGCTGCCCTTCTGATGATGTCCAGATGTCCCATCGTCAAAGGATCAAATGAGCCTGAATAGAGTGCCTTTGTCATCGTAGATTACCTCCTGCGGCTTCTAAAAAATTCTATCATAGTTCATTTTATAAAGCAACTACATATTGTTGTAAATCGAAAGCTTCACCACACCATATCGTCTTTCTTTCACTTTGACGAAGCCGTGGAATTCCTCCGGAAGATCTTCCTCTTTTCTGTGCTCTGCGACGATTGTTCCGTCGCTTTCCAGAAGGCCTCCTTCTGAGATCAGCTCAAAGATCTCAGCCATATATCCTCCGTCATATGGAGGATCCAGAAGGATGATATCAAAAGGTTCTTCCAGCCCGTCTTCGATTCTGCCTGCCAGGTTTTTGAGCACCTTCCGGTAATCTCCCGCCTTGATTCTGATTTCCTCTTCGATCTTACAGTGTTCCAGGTTCGATCTGAGGATTTCCAGACTCCTTCTGGAAGAATCCGCAAACAGACAGTACTCTGCGCCGCGGCTCAGCGCCTCAATACCGAGACCCCCTGTCCCTGCGAACAAATCCAATACGCGTGCTCCGTACAGCTCATTTGTCAGGATGCTGAACATGGCCTCTTTTACCTTGTCTGTGGTCGGTCTTACGCTGTAATCATCAGGAGAATTCAGTCTCCTGCCTTTGTATTTCCCTGCTATGACTCTCATAAGTTCAGTGACATATCCTTTCCCATTAATTTTATCACTCTGCGCTTCAGCGGCTGGTTCTGCGGTTTTTGCAGCTTCGGATCATCTTCCAGGATTGCTTTTGCTTCATCCCTGGCGTCATTCAGGACATTCATGTGCTTCGCCATATCCGCCAGTCTCATGTCCGGAAGACCGTGCTGCCGTGTGCCGAAGATCTCACCTGGTCCCCTCAGTTTCAGATCCTCTTCTGCGATATAAAATCCATCAGAAGATGCTTCCATGATTTCGCCTCTCTTCAAAGCCAGTTCAGACTGTCCTTCCGTGATCAGAAAGCAGTACGACTGCCATCTGCCTCTGCCTACACGCCCTCTCAGCTGATGGAGCTGTGCAAGACCGAAGCGTTCTGCGTTTTCGACCACCATGACGGTGGCATTTGGTACATTGATACCGACTTCGATCACCACTGTGGCAACAAGAACATCGATCTCCCCTGCGCTGAAACGCGCCATGATATCATCCTTTTCCGTTTGTTTCATACTGCCGTGGATCATTTCCGTCCTGGCGAAACGTGCGGCAAGCTCTTCAAAGACCTGGGCGGCGGATCTGGCGTCCATAGCCTCAGACTCATCGATCAGCGGCGTGACGACGTAGATCTGATGCCCCTCCCGGATCTGCCGTTCAACGAAGTCGTAGCATTTCTCCCTCGCATCGAACCCCGTAAGGCACTTTGTGACGACCGGCATGCGGCCAGGCGGCATCTCGTCGATGACAGAGACGTCCATATCACCGTACAGCACGACTGCCAGTGTCCTCGGGATCGGCGTTGCTGTCATAACAAGCACATTGGCCCAGTCACCCTTATCTTTGAGTTTGATTCTCTGACTGACGCCGAATCTGTGCTGTTCATCGGTAATGACAAGCCCGAGATTGTGGAATACAACATCAGGCTGAATCACGGCATGGGTGCCGATGAGCACCTGGATAGAACCATCGAAAAGCCCTTCCAGCACCTGTCTTTTTTCTGTTACCTTCATGCTTCCGGAGAGAAATCCTGTCCTGATTCCAAAGGCCTCAAATTCCCTGCTGATTCCCTCGTAATGCTGCCTTGCAAGAATTTCCGTCGGTGCCATCATGACAGCCTGATATCCACTTCTGACGGCCTTGAACATCGCGATCTGTGCAACTGCAGTCTTTCCGGATCCCACGTCTCCCTGGATCAGCCTGTTCATCGGTCTGTCCGATGTGAGATCTGCCATGATTTCACTGACGCAGCGCTGCTGTGCTCCCGTCAGGGGATACGGCAATGACTCTATGAACTCTTTTTCTGAGCTGTCATCAAGGAACCGGCTTCCCTTCTCATACTCCTGTTCGCTAATTTTTGATGCCATGAGCCCTGTTTCCAGAACCATGAACTCATCGAATACCAGTCTGTACTTTGCTTCCAGGTAGTTCTGTCTGTCTTCCGGGAAATGGACATTCTTTATAGCATACTCGATTCTGCACAGGTTATTTCTGTGGATCGTCTCTTCGCTGAGGATATCCTCCACCTGGCTGTAAATCGGACAGACGAGTTTCTGCAGCCGCCGCATCTCCCTCTGCGTGATGCCGCTTGTGAGCGGATATACGGGAAGTATTCCGGTTTCAGCATTGTCCGCCTTTTCGAACTGCGGATGGACGACCTGCAAACGGTCTCTGTTGTACACAGGCTTCCCGTAAAAAGCGAACTTGTCGCCCTTGTGTATGGTCTTTGCCAGATAAGCTGCATTAAAAAATACAACCTCAATTGAGCCTGTATCATCTGTTGCGAGCATCCGCAGCACTCTGGAACCCCTTCCTCTGTAATACCCTCCTGGTCTGATCACATCGATTTCACCGATGAAGAGTGCCGTTTCACCTTCTTTGAGCTGTGCGATCGGAACGATGTTCTTTCTGTCCTCATAGATTCTGGGAAATGCGAATACAAGATCCTCCACGGTTTCTATGCCGAGCCGCGCGAAAGCCTCTGCCTTCTTCGGCCCTACACCTTTTAATGTTGTGATCTTATCTTCAAGCTCCATGTGCTACTCTGTTATTTCTATATGTCTTTTTGCAATATTGTCCTTTGACTTCAGACCTGTGACTACAATGGTTACACTGCTCGGTCTTCTGCCCATCACCTTTTCCACATTTTCATAGATGTACGTAAGCATCCGCTTGGAGTACTTGCCGATGCTTGCACCGAATGACATGATAACATAGACCGTAATGATGATTCCTGCGTCCTTTTCCTCTGCTGTATCGTCGCCGCCGGGCACTATACTCATATATTTCCCTTTGTACTTGTTGAGGAAAACTTTTTCGTCACAGGTGTTTACAGCATCTTTTACAATTCTCTCTATGACACTTGTGGGAAAGTGTATTTTTCCTAAATCAGTTTCTTTATCGAACATAGGTGAATTGTAACATAAAAAAGTGATAAAAAAAACACCTGCCAAAGGCAGGTGTACATGGTCTGGTTTAGAGGGCACGCTCAACTTTGCCTGATCTGAGGCATCTTGTGCATACCTTGGCTCTTCTTACTGTTCCGTTGTCATTGATTCTGACTGTCTGAATATTAGCATTCCACTTTCTCTTAGTGTGTCTGTTTGAGTGGGATACGTTATTACCGGAAACCTGACCTTTTCCGCATATTTCGCACTTATTTGACATCTGGCGCACCTCCTTGTTTTCTAGTATATTAATGCATTCGCATAATTTCAGCTCGAACATTTGAGATTATAGCACATGGCAATGACCTATGCAAGGAATTTTTATTCCTCCCAGAGAACAAGCCGCCCTTCTTTCCATGTCTTCTGCATATCTATGAGCCTCTGATTCGAACTTCCGCGGAATTTGAGGGTCAAATCGCGCTTTGCCTTAACGAATGGCCCGTCGATGAGAAGGTCGCACATCTGCAGCAGTTCCTTCACGTATTTATCTTCTCTTGCCTTTGCGAGAAGCTGTTCAAGGGTGTAACCACTGTATATGGTGATGGTCTTGCCTCTTTCTTTGATCCCTCTGCCGAATGCCGCGAAACCTTCTGCCTGACACATCGGCTCACCGCCTGAAAATGTCGCGCCAGCCAAAAGCGGGTCCTTATCGAATTCCTTCAGCAGCCGTTCGACTGATACTTCTGTACCGCCGGCAAAATCATGAGTCTCAGGATTGTGACATCCCGGGCAATCGTGAGGACAGCCCTGGCAAAAGACTGCAAATCTTATACCCGGGCCGTCAACGATCGATTCTCTCATTATTCCGGCGATTCTGATTGAATCTGCCATTTTATCGTCCTCTCTATTGTCAGAGTTTACTCTGCAGCCTCATCCAGCTGCTCCATCGTCTCATTTCCAAGTGAATGCTTGACTCTGTCCTTTTCCTCAGCTGTCTTGGCGTCGTTCCACTTGTCCATCGTTCCTACAAGATATCCTGTAATACGTCTGATTCTCTCGAATCCTGTATCGCCGTCATCTTCCGTTCTGCCGCAGCAAGGACATTCATTGTCGATGATTCCGGTGTATCCGCATACAGGGTCTCTGTCTACAGGATGGTTGATGCTGCCGTATCCTACGCCGCTCTCTTTCATGCATCTTACAACCTGTTCAAATGCATCCAGATTCTTGGTTGGATCTCCGTCCAGCTCAATATAGCTGATGTGTCCTGCATTTGTGAGTGCGTGATAAGGCGCTTCCAGTTTGATCTTTTCGAAGGCATTGATGTTGAAGTATACAGGGATGTGGAATGAGTTCGTGTAGTACTCTCTGTCTGTTACTCCTTCGATCACGCCGTATCTAGCTCTGTCGATTTTTACAAATCTTCCTGACAGACCCTCTGCCGGTGTTGCCAGCAGTGTGTAGTTGAAACCTGTCTTCTTGGACTCTTCATCCAGTCTCTTTCTCATGAAACCGATGATTTCCAGTCCCAGGCTCTGTGCTTCCGGACTTTCGCCGTGATGTACTCCCATCAGCGCTTTCAGTGTCTCAGCAAGGCCGATGAAGCCTACGCTCAGTGTTCCGTGCTTGAGGACTTCTCCTACTGTATCGTCTTCCTTCAGCTTATCGGAATCCATCCATACACCCTGTCCCATAAGGAACGGATAGTTTCTGACCTTCTTGCTTGCCTGGATCTTGTATCTCTCCATAAGCTGATCGATAGCCAGATTCAGTTTGCGGTTCAGTTCTTCAAAGAAGAAGTCGATATCACCGTGGGCCTTGATTGCGATTCTCGGCAGGTTGATTGATGTGAAACTGAGGTTTCCTCTTCCGCCTACAACCTGTCTGGAAGGATCGTGGACATTTCCGATGACCCTTGTTCTGCATCCCATATAAGCAATCTCTGTATTCGGATCTCCTTCTTTGTAGTATGCGAGGTTGAACGGCGCATCGATGAATGCGAAGTTCGGGAAGAGTCTCTTAGCAGACACTTTCATCGCAAGTTTGAACAGGTCGTAGTTCGGATCTTCCGGATTGTAGTTGATGCCTTCCTTGACCTTGAAGATGCTGACAGGGAAGATCGCTGTTTCACCGTTGCCCAGCCCTGCTTCGATGGACAGAAGGATGTTCTTGATGACAAGTCTTCCCTCAGGAGTCGTATCCGTACCGAAGTTGATGGATGAGAACGGAACCTGCGCGCCTGCTCTGGAGTGCATTGTGTTGAGATTGTGCACGAACGCTTCCATTGCCTGATACGTCGCTCTGTCTACTTCCTCGTTGGCATATTTTGTGGCCTTTTTCTGAATCGTAGGAATGTACTTGGCATCGATGAGCTTCTCAAGATACTGCTGCTCGATTTCCTTATATCCATTGTCGTCTGCGATAATCGGCCAGAGGTTGTACTCCTCCATGATTTCCTTGCCGATGGCCTTGACCTTCTCAACACCTTCCTCGATGTCAAAGAGCAGATTGAGCATCTTGCCGACGTTCGTCCAGTACAGCTTTCTGTATGTCTTGACAACGCCATGCGCCATACCGTAATCAAAGTCCGGGATACTCTGTCCGCCGTGCTGGTCGTTCTGGTTTGACTGGATCGCGATGCAGGCAAGCGCGGAATAGCTCTGGATATCATTCGGCTCTCTCAGATGGCCGTGACCAGTTGAAAATCCGCCCTTGAAGAGCTTTTCGATGTCGATCTGGCAGCAAGTCGTTGTCAGAGTCAGGAAGTCCATATCATGAATATGGATGTCACCTTCTCTATGGGCTTTTGCGTGCTCCGGCTTGAGTAAAATCCTCTCATAGAACTGCTTCGCACCCTCAGATCCATATTTGAGCATGGTGCCCATCGCAGTATCGCCGTCGATATTGGCGTTTTCACGCTTGGTGTCATTATCCTTGGCATCCTTAAATGTTAGATCCTCATAGGTCTTCATCAGTCTGGTGTTCATATCTCTTACTCTGGTACGTTCCGCTCTGTAGAGTATGAACTCCTTGGCAGTTCTGGCGTGACCGTTTTCGATGAGAACCTTCTCAACGGTATCCTGAATCTGCTCTACTGTAGGGATTTCATTGTGCTGAACCTCTGTAAGATAGAGCTCGACCTGTCTTGCCAGATAGTTTGATGTATCTCTATCCTGTCCGCCCAGGACTTCTGCTGCTTTATAGATAGCATCTGATATTTTTGATATGTCGAACTCCACGGTTCTACCGTCTCGTTTGATGATTTCTTTGATTTCACTCATTTTTTACTTCCTCACTATATCTTGTGGTCATTTTGACGTCTAGGAATGATTATACACAAAATAGACTACCAGTCAATAAGAAATTCATCAAAAATACACAAAAACTCCGAAAAAACCGGAGTTTACTGTATTAATGTTTATGTCAATGAAACGTGAGCCCTTTTATACCATAGGACTGGTATTTCTTTCCTGCTTCTCAGGCCTGTCCATATTTAGCGAAATATTCGTCCCTGAGTATGGACATCAGGTTCAGATCGTAATACATTCCATCCTTGCAGGTGGCGTTTCGTGCCACGCCCTCATCTACAAATCCCAGTTTCCGATACAGATCCGCCGCTCTCGTATTGCCTGTGTAGTAATCGAGCGTTACTCTCTGCAGGCCGCGCTCCTCAAACAGATACTTCATCAGGCCCAGGAGAGCCTCGCTTCCAATGCCGGATCCCCTTTTGTTTCCGCCTACATAGATCTTTGTGACATCAAGAGACCTGGAATGAGTATCGATTCTGGTTATGATGATCCTTCCCAAAGGGGCTCCATCCTCTTTTCGTGTGATTGTCAGATCCAGTATGCTCTTATCCCCCTTGAATTCGAATCCCTCTGTGACGACATCCTCATATGTCCTGTCCGCATCCAGCGAAAAGTACTTTGTCATATCCGGATCTACCTCCCACTGGGCGAATTGCTCATAATCGCTGAAGCAGACATCCCGGATGATAAGATTGTCGGTTTCTATTCTTGTGTTCATTTTTATGCCCTGCCTTAATGTATTTTTAACACGAATGAAGTAGATGTGATGTATAATGATATTATAATTACAGGTTCAGGCATTCACAAGGAGAAATCTACAATGAAACGGCTACTTCTTTTTATCATATCTATTATTTTTGTTATCTCACTCTCCCTATCAGGATGCAGTGAAGTGGACCGGAGCGGTGAGCTCCGTGAATTCCTCAGTGCGAATGAAGATGCATTCAGTGAAGTGTTTACAGAGGAAAGCTGTGAATTCTCAGTATTTACCGATTACATGAACAAGTGGGCTGAGGCAAACAGCATTGATGTTGTTTTTGAAGGAGACCACTCCATGGTGCTGAAAAACAGCGCTACGAAAGGCTATGAAGACGAACCTGACTGCGTTTTCCTGTGCAGTTTCAATACAGAAAACCCTCATTCCAGCAAGGATTTGATCGCCACCGGGCAGACTGCCCTTCTCGGCCCTATTGAACATGGCGACATTACCCTTGCTATTACAGACTGTGCAGACGGTCAGTTCGTTGGAATTGATGAAATTCCTGAGAAATACATCAAATGTGATAATCTCATCAACCTCAACACCGGAAACAACAATATCATTTTGACTTCCGGCCCTGTTGCTGCGGTAAGCACGTTCCACAATTCCAGCAAAGATACAGAATCCACTTATGCGCAGGCTTTTGAAATCAAGATGTCTATACCTGAATATACGGATCCTTTTGATTTCGTCAAAGGGAACAGTTATCCGAATCCGATCAACACCATCGGCGGTTTCCTGGCTTCCGGCAAAAGCACCGGTAAACTCTTTGACATTGCTTCCTTTACAAGCAAAAGCAACAAAGGCTACACGCCATACTATGCCAGCGCCGTCGTCGTTGTGGACTCCAACCACATAGAAAGCTTCCAATCGAGATTTGAGAAGTCCTATGAGAATATGGCCGAGAAATTCGAAAAACTGGAAGCTGAATTTGAATACACTATGGAAGAAACTGATATGCCGAAAAAGGTCCTCAGCGAGGACGTTGCAGGAAATCTCGTCAGCCTCATGTACACCCTCAACACTGGTGTATGCCAGCAGGATGAAGATTCCGGCCTCATCTATTCTGCTTCCTATATTGAATCTGTGAATGCCACCAATGGCACTCTGGATCTGGTCGTAAACATCAGAGCGCGTGGGGAAAGCTATCTCGACAGTCTTTCAACGGAATATGAAACAACTGCAGGTCTTTGCAGCACTACATATAAATGTAAAAAAACAGGCCGTCTCTGGAATTCCGATGCCAAAAGCCGCCTCGTAAGTTTCTTTACAAGTGCTGTTCCTCTCCAGGGACAGATCGAGAGTGCGACCAGTCTCAGACAGTATGAGAATGATATCATCGCCAAGGATATGCCGGAGCAGAACATGATCATCTATACCTTCGAAAAAGGCGACAGAAAGACAGTTCTGGAGAACATCATTAACTTCCTGGACCCTTCCGTTCAGAAGTAAGAAACAAGAAGCATATAACAGTAAAGAAAAAAAGCGGCTCATCATCTCGGCCGCTTTTTTGATTTTGCTTTTTTAGTCCTTGATTCGCTGATCAGTCTTCGATTCGTTCGATATCTGCTCCCAGTGCCTTGAGTTTATCAACGAAATGCTCATACCCTCTGTCGATGTGATAAATCTGGGATACTTCTGTCTTGCCTTCTGCCACGAGGCCAGTCAGGACAACCGCAGCCCCTGCTCTCAGGTCAGTGGCAATAACGGGAGCTCCCTGCAGGGATCTGCCGCCAGGTATGATAGCGCACTTTCCTTCTGTTCTGATATTGGCACCCATACGGTTGAACTCTGCTACGTGCATGAATCTGTTCTCAAATACAGTCTCCATGACCACGCTTGGGCCCTTTGCAACAGTCAGCAGTGCCATGAACGGTGACTGCATGTCTGTCGGGAATCCCGGATAAGGAAGTGTTTTGATATCTGTAGACACAATGGTGTTCTGGCTTCCGTCCACTATGACGCCTTCATCTGTCATCTCGATAAGGACACCACACTCTCTGAGCTTGGCGATGACTGCTTTCAGATGATCAGGGAGCATATTTTTAACGAGAATGCGTCCCTTTGTGATCGCTGCACTGACCATGAATGTTCCCGCTTCGATTCTGTCAGGGATGACATGATGGGAAACACCGTGGAGTTTCTCGACGCCTTCTATCTTGATTGTGTCAGTTCCTGCGCCCTTGATCTTTGCCCCCATTTTATTGAGATAGTTGGCCAGATCGACGATTTCAGGCTCCTGAGCGGCATTTTCCAGAACAGTAGTACCTTCTGCCAGAGATGCTGCCATAATGATGACTTCCGTCGCGCCTACACTTGGGAAATCAAGATAAATCGTGCTTCCTTTGAGCTTTCCTGCCTTTGCATCAACGATTCCCTTGGAGAGTGACTGTTCGTCGATCTCCGCCCCAAGAGCCCTCAGGCCCTTCAGATGCAACTCAATCGGTCTTTCTCCTATCGCGCATCCGCCAGGCAGGTGGATCAGCGCTCTGCCGCTTCTGAGGAGCAGTGCTCCGAGCACCAGAATGGATGCTCTCATCATCTTGACCAGTTCGAACGGTGCTTCACACTTGATTTCACCTTCCGCTCTGACTTTTACTTCATTGTGATCGAGATCGCTCTCAACGGTAGCGCCAAGGCTTCTGAGCAGATCGCACATAACGTCTACATCCCTGAGGGCAGGCGCATCCTTGATAATGCATCTTTCCTCCGTCAGAAGTGTTGCTGCCAGAATCGGCAGAACAGCATTCTTGGAACCACTGATTTTGACTTCGCCGTGAAGAGGCTCGCTTTTTCTTACTACTAATTTAGCCACGTCTTATCTCCTTACGTAAAAAAAGGGCAAATGAATTGCACCTTTTCTTTTTTTCTCTATTGTTCTGCTCTATAACTCCTGAAGCTCCTTAATGCACTTCGCGCAGACGTTCTTACCGTGAATCTGTTTCACACCATCTGAGCTGCCGCAGAAAATGCATGCCGGCTGATATTTCTTCAGCATGATTGATTCTCCGTCAACGTAGATTTCCAATGGATCTCTGATGTCGATGTTCAGTGTTCTTCTCAACTCGATAGGCAAAACGATTCTGCCGAGCTCATCTACTTTTCTTACTATTCCCGTTGCCTTCATATGAAAACTCCTTTCGGTATTATTTCCTATTTATTGTCCGACATCATGCCTTTGATGGACGCTGCAGACTTGACGATGCTTGCAACAGCGGACATGGTGCCCTGATTGCCTTTGACTGCATCTGAAAGATCTGCAACGGTGCTGGAAACGTTTGTAATGATGCCGTCAACATCCTGACTGCGTGCTGAAGCAATTGCTGAAACAACCTCAACATCCTCAAGCACCTTGTTCGTGTGATCCAATGTTACCAGAAGTTTCCTGACCGCCAGGATTGCATAGATGATCAGAATGATAAGTGCGATGAGAACTAATGCTATAAGCAGTGTTTTCAGATCTAATGTTACACTCATAATTTCCCCGCCTCCCGTATATGATATTATTGCACAATTTGGAAATATTTTCAACGAGTTTTTTCGTAAATTTCCATGATTTCAGGACTGTAATTCCCGTCCTCACCATAGACATAAAGGTGCTCCCGGTAATCAAGTTCCCGTCCTCCGCCCTTGGTGCAGTGAACAAGCACGATGTTTGGTTTGGTGTCTCTGCGCGGTGAAATGAACTGGATATCCTTCGGTTCCAGGGCGTATTTCCTGCAGCTGCAGAAGATATCCACCAGTCTGGATGGTCTGTGAACCAGAACGAAATGGCCTCTTTCTTTCAACAGGAATCCTGCCGCTGCGGCAAACTCATCAATACCTGCCGTTGACTCCTGTCTGGACAGAAACTTGCTGTCTTCTGTATTGATGATACCTGCACCCCTGGCGACATAAGGTGGATTGGAAACGACGGCATCTGCACTGCCCCGCAGCTGAGGCATCTGTCCTGCCAGATCAGCCACATCGCATTCCAGAAACCGGATTCTGTCCTCCAGCCCATTCAGCGTGCAGCTTCTCCGCGCCAGCTCGATTGCCTTTGCCTGAAGATCGATTCCCGTAAAACTGCATTCCGGCATCTTATGACTCATAATCAGAGGAATCACGCCGTTTCCTGTGCCCAGATCCACGACGTGCTCCGCACCTGCACAAAAGCCGGATGCATAATCAGCAAGCAGCACAGCGTCAATTCCGAACCGGAATCCTTCCTCACTCTGTACGAGTTTCAGTCCGCCGAACCCAATGTCTTCAATGGTTTCCCTATGCATCATACGTCAGTATCAGTCCTTCAGCAGTTTTTCGATTTCCTTGATCTGCTCCGGATCAAGTCCGTTCAGACTGTCGTCTTTCTTATCTCTGACTTTCCCACCGCCTTTGCGGTTCTTTTTGCTGAATCTCCTGATTTCCTCCTTGCCGTAGGTATAGAACTCGGTACTGAGCTTCTCCTCGTTGTCGTTTTCCTTTGAGGCTTCTTCGAGAACCAATCTGGTTTTGACCAGATTTTCAAGAATGTTGACGTCTGTTACGACGCCTGTTCCATCAGGAGTTCTGACTCTCTCCCCTACGTTCGGCATGCCCTTCTTGAGTTCTGTATAAATCTCATTTTCGTACTTCAGACAGCACATCAACCTGCCGCAAATACCGGAAATCTTTGTCGGGTTCAGGGAAAGATTCTGCACTTTGGCCATTTTGATAGATACAGGTTCAAAATCTCTGAGCCATGTACTGCAGCAGAGACCTCTTCCGCAGCTACCGACGCCGCCTATCATCTTAGCCTCATCTCTTACGCCGATCTGACGAAGTTCTATTCTCATACGGAATACAGATGCCAGATCTTTGACAAGTTCTCTGAAGTCCACTCTTCCATCTGCTGTAAAGTAGAATACGACCTTGCTGTTGTCAAATGTGTACTCTACATCGATGAGCTTCATCTCCAGTCCATGGGCATCTATTTTTTCCTGGCAAATCCTCAGCGCCTCATCCTTCTTCGCCAGATTCTCTTCATGTTTCTTGCGGTCTGCATCTGTCGCCTTCCTGATGATGCTTTTGAGCGGTGCTACAAGCTCCGATTCATCAACGCTTGTGCGCTCTTTGCATATCATGCCGAACTCCAGGCCTCTTGCCGTCTCTACAATTACTTCATCCCCGAGTATAACTTCCTCTTCTCCGGGAGAAAAATAGTACATTTTACCTACTTCTTTAAATTTAACGCCTACAACGTCTGTCATTTCGTTCCTTTCTATCACAATGTTATTCTGTCATTTCAAGCAGCAGCTCTTTCATAGCGTACTCTGCCGACATCTTCTGTTTCAGCCTGATTCTGGCTTCTTCTATACTGTTTACATACCTGCAGATATCTTCAAATCTGTATCTGCGCGCATCGCTGCCATCGATTGCCATATCCCGGTATACCCGTTCCATGGAATCCAGCAGCATCCATGCTTTTGTTCTGTCTCTCAGATAATCGCCCGCCTCATGGACAAGTTCATGAAAGCGGCATCCTGAAATGGACATTTCAATCATCTTTCCGGCTTTCTCATCCTCAAGGCTTTCTGTCTGGGCGTCGATCCTGAATTTCACGCATCTGGACAGAATCGTCGGCGCCAGATTTTCCATATTCTCTGAAAGC
Organism: Bacillota bacterium; assembly: GCA_017431785.1. GTDB lineage: Bacteria > Bacillota > Clostridia > Peptostreptococcales > Anaerovoracaceae > Lentihominibacter. Next base: position 61,629 of record JAFRKJ010000011.1, read on the forward strand.
AGTATGATGAGCGCATCACCCGGAGGCTCTTCCAAAGTCTTCAGGAGACTGTTCTGTGCCTTTGCAGTAAGCGTATCACAATCGCTGATGACCATGACATTGCGGTCACCAACAGGTTTGACCTTGATTTTCTCCTGCAGCGCCAGGACCGAAGCATCCTTGATGGACAACCCGTCTTTTCTGAAGTAAGTGATGTCCTCATGATTTCCATGATCGATCTTGCTGCATATGCTGCATTGGCCGCAGTTCTCACCCAAACCCTTGGGACACAGAACACCTTTTATAAAGCCCCGCGCAAAAGCTTCCTTATCTATATCTGACGGGCCTTCGAAAATGTATGCGTGGGAGATCCTCTTCTCCCGCACAAGTCTCTCCAGTCTGTCTTTCAGTCTTAAGTTATCTCTTCCCGTATCAAGTATCATTACACCTAACGTTAACCCCTATTCATCATCTCTTTTACCCTGATGGAAATTTCTTCAGCAATCTCATTGATCGTTCCTGAAGCATCGATTCCGACGATTCTGTCCGGATACAGTTCCTCAAGTTTCAGATACCCTTCGTACACTTTTCTGTGAAATGCATCAGAAGCCTGTTCAATACGGTCATGCTCTCTGTCTGCGATTCTGCTGCTTCCTTTTTCCGGGTCGAGCCTCAGTAAAATGGTCACGTCCGGCATGCATCCATCGACCGCATAGGTGTTGATGACACCAATCGCATCACCGAGTCCTCTTCCAAAGCCCTGGTAAGCAATACTGGAGTCGACGAATCTGTCGCATATGACGACTTTCCCTTCCCCCAGGGCCGGTTTGATCAGCTCACTGACGATCTGTGCCCTTGCTGCTGCATACAGGAACGCTTCTGTCATATCATCCATCTCGCCGTTGGCGGGATCCAGGATGATTTCTCTGATTTTTTCACTGATCTGCGTTCCGCCGGGTTCTCTGGTCAAGATAACATCATAACCTGCAGCGGTCAGTTCGTCCTTGAGTATGTTGATCTGGGTGGATTTGCCTGCACCGTCTCCCCCCTCAAATGTAATAAAATATCCTTTTTTCATGACTGATGATCTGTTTATGAATTTCTTTGTTTTCTCTGCTGCTTTCTCTCTTTGCGCCTCTTGCGCTTAGTGGCGTAGTTGATTTCCTTTCTTCTGGATACTGCGGCCTGCTCAGCGGGAGGACGTCTTCTGCGCCTGTCTGCGCGCCGTCTCTCACTGCGTGTCATCTCCGCCTCCATCTCTTCACGGGAAGGCATGTCATCCATCACCCGATCGATGATGAACAGCAGGAACAGCACAAAAGGAATGATTATTAAAAGCAAAAACAATATCTTTAGTAATGTCATCTATATCCCTCGCATACGGCTGTATACTCTTCACACAGCCCGTCGTTTTCTCGCAAAAATACATAATAATTATATCACAAATCCAGTGCAAAAAAACGCAAAAAAAGAAATAAGCGGCAACGTCTTGCTTTCCCAGGAGGTCGCCCTCCAAGTATCATCAGCGCTAAGGAGCTTAACTTCTGTGTTCGGTATGGGAACAGGTGTGTCCTCCCCGCTATAGTCACCGCATATTTCTTCTAGACAATGTACAATTAATGCACATTGAAAACTGAATAGTATGGCCTGAACAGCCTGTGTAAAGCAAAGCTCTACTTACCCTTAAA
>JAFRKJ010000012.1 GCA_017431785.1 Bacillota bacterium
ACACAGATATGCCCTGTATGCGGTAAGCTGACCAAACATCCATTGAGTAAGAGGAGCTATACCTGCAGGTACTGCGGGTATCACCACCCTTCAAGAGATGAGAAGGCAGCAGGATCCATCCTGGAAGAAGCGATAAGGATATATAGTCTCTCCGGAATAGAGAGCGTAGAGTCCCGTGGAGGTCAAACCCACTGCTCTGATGCGGAATCAAATCTGCATCTGGGTAAGGTTATTGCCTGCGAAGCGGGAAGCCCGCGATTTTAATCGTGGGTAATTCACTGAGCCTTTTTCGACTAATACTCTGTATATAAGTATAAAGGAACTTGTCTCATTTATCAAAATACAACCTGCCCAAATTTGTAACAAATATATAGTTAAAATGACGATAAGAAACGCAAAGTTGTACTGAATTAAGCAACAGGTTGTACAAAATCGATGTACAGAAGCATCAAAAAGATCCTGTTCAGTTTTGTAACTGAAACAGGATCAGAATTTCCGTATTATATTAACCGATCAGCTTCTTGATCTCGTTGAGCAGATTCTCCTGATTGGGGAGCCTGTTCTTTTTCTTTGGATAATAACTGAGATATTCTTCTTTCAGCGCAGCGAGTTCCTCAGTGCTGATAAACGGCAGGAGACGGAGTGCATACGCGTCATCCGCGGTGAGAAGGAAGCGCATATCCGGTTTCTCCTTTGGAGTTGGTTCCATGAGAAGACGCACAGCTGCTGCAGAGATCTCACTTCGAAGTGCATCTCCTTCAGGGAGTGACTGCACAGCATCTTTCAGCGCATCAACAGCGCGGTCCATATCCTGGTAATATGTTTCATGAATAGGATTCGTATAGAATTCGTTCTTTCCCAAGACCAGTTTGCTGAAAAAAGAATGAGTAGCATTCTTGTTGAATTTGAAAAGAAGATCGTCTGTGTTCTTTTTATACTGGCGCAGGATTTCACCGCATGATGCGAAAGCAGAAAAAACGGGGAGATACTCGTTGTCGGATGTCTGAGCGGCAAAGGAGTTGCAGAGCCTGTTCAGCTCTTCAGTGTTGCCGGTCTTGAACAGCGAGCGAAGTTCTTCTAAAGAAACTGACATTTGTATGTCCTCCGGTTAATAACATCACATGTATCATATCACAAAAGCGGAGAAATTGTTTGGATGATTGGGTGGAAAACCTGATCTGCAGCGTGATCTGACAGGAAAACATGGTAATTGTAACCGAAGTGTATTATATTTTCGGCATTTAGTTCGTTGACATGCGAGTGTGTCAATCTTATAATGTGTTCGTAATTGAATAACATGAGGTAGCCGGTGCCTCTGCAAGCCTATCGTGCTTGGCCAGAGGGTAAAAGGGAAACAGGTGTGAGGCCTGTGCGATCCCGTCACTGTATGCGGAATGACGATGTCATGCGGAAACGCAGCCACTGAGAAATTGGGAAGGCGGCATTGTCGAAGACCGTGAGCCAGGAAACCTGCCGTCTGCTTGGTACGGGAAAGAAATTTCCAAATCACGAGGACTTGATTGTACCGTAGCTCCGAGAGAGCATGTCTTTTCACCCTAGGGGGAGAAGGCTCATTTTTGGTGTGTTCCGAAAATGCTCCCGGGACTGGTTTTGGGTCCTTTTGCCGATTGGTAAGAGGATTTTTCTTTTACTGCGCCTTCAATTTGCTGATGTAATTCATTTACATACATCAGGGGACGATGTTCCGTTCCTAAGAATTAAATGAAAGAAGGACCCGAAATGAAGAAGACACTTTCGTTGCTTCTGGTTTTTGTTCTTATAGCAACAATGTTTGCTGCTTGCGGAAAACAGCCGGAGCCAACACCCGAACCGGAACCGACACCTGCACCAGCACCCGAACCGGAACCGGAAGAGACTGATCAGGAGAAAGCTGACAAGGTCGCTGCTCTGATCGATGCCATCTATGTACAGACCAGGACTGATGAGACCGACGCACAGTGCGCTGAGGCAAAGGCCGCCTGGGATGCACTCACCGATGCTCAGAAAGAGTTGGTGGAAGGCGAAGATGCAGATCCGGATTACTTCGGACGCGACACAGGCGATGCCGCTCTGGATGACCCGCTCAATGCTGATGAAATCGGCGAGAACGAGCTTCTCGTAGTCAGCTTCGGTACATCCTTCAATGACAGCCGTGCAAAAGATATCGGCGGCATTGAGAAGGCACTTGCAGCAGCATATCCGGACTGGTCCGTAAGACGTGCATTTACAGCTCAGATCATCATCAACCACGTACAGGCCAGAGACGGAGAGTTCATCGACAATATGGACCAGGCTCTGGAGCGCGCGATCGCAAACGGTGTCAAGAATCTGGTCATCCAGCCCACACACCTTATGCATGGTGCAGAGTACGACGAGCTCATGGAAGCTGTTGATGCAGTTTCCGACAAGTTCGAGAGCGTCAAGATCGCAGAACCGCTCTGCGGTGAAGTCGGAGCTGATGCTTCCGTTGTCAACAAGGACAAAGAGCGCGTTGCAGTCGCAGTCACAGAAGCAGCAGTTGCAGAAGCAGGCTTTGACAGCCTTGATGCAGCAGCAGCCGACGGCGTAGCATTCGTGTTCATGGGCCACGGCACAGCACACGTTGCAAAGGTCACCTACAGCCAGATGCAGACCCAGATGGATAATCTTGGTTACAAGAACGTATTCATCGGCACAGTTGAAGGCGAGCCGGAAGAGACAGCATGTGAAGAAGTTATCGAAGCCGTCAAGGCAGCCGGATACACCAAGGTCATTCTCAGACCTTTGATGGTAGTTGCAGGCGACCATGCCAACAACGACATGGCAGGCGACGATGAAGACTCCTGGAAGAGCATGTTCGAGGCATCCGGATACTTCGATTCAATCGATTGCCAGATCTCCGGACTTGGCAGGATCGAAGCAATAGAGGCACTCTATGTTGAGCACACCGGAGCTGTTATCGGCTAATAGCTAAAACACTGATAAGAAGGGCATTTCGCAATGAAGAGCCCTTCTTTTTGCTGTCTGCGTTCGTTGACATAGTTTTATGCCAAAATTATAATGATTATAACTGAATAACAGGAAGCAGCCGGTGCCTCTGCAAGCCTATCGTGCTTGGCCAGAGGGTAAAAGGGAAACAGGTGTGAGGCCTGTGCGAACCCGTCACTGTAAGCGTATTGATGATGCCATGCGGAAACGCAGCCACTGAGAAATTGGGAAGGCGGCAACGTCGGAAAACGCAAGCCAGGAAACCTGCCGTCTGCTTGGTACAGGAAAGAAATTTCCAGATCACGAGGACTTGATTGTACCGTTGCTCCGGATGGGCAAGTCTTTTTTCTGAAAGGAGGAAAGGCTTGCGTTTGGCATGTGAAAATCATGTGCAGACGGAGAGTATATTGGGTCCTTTTACCGCGTGGTAAAAGGCTTTTTCTTTTCGAAATATGTGTATTATGAGGAACAGATCTTCCTCCTAACAAATAGAAAGAAGGAATTATTAATGAAGAAGAGACTTGCGTTACCTCTGGTTTTTGTTCTTATAGCAGCAATGTTTGCTGCTTGCGGAAAACA
>JAFRKJ010000013.1 GCA_017431785.1 Bacillota bacterium
AACCTCGGTGTACTGACACCGATGGAAAAACATCTGTCATACGAATTAGCTGCCTGAACGGCAGCGAAGATATCCCTGATTGGTGTAGTGGCTGCCCAATCATCGACGAGGACAGTGTCAAGGGCTGAGAAGCCGTGCATTTACCCTTGACACTGGCTGAGCGATGATTAAAATGCTCGCCACCAATCAGGGAGACCTCACACATCCATAAAAATCGACCAGCATCGTATCGATGTCGGTCGTACAAAAATCTTATTTTGTTTCAATGTCCTCTTGACGGGGAGCATATCAATGCGGCAGCCTCTTATAATGCGCGTTCTTAAGCGGTGCTCTCTTGTATGATCCGGATCTGTGTCTCACCTCTGTGACTCAGCTCTTTGATTCAGGATCCAGGAGATCCGTTCCACATTGCGCGCGATGACGGCCCGGTCCGCCTCTGTCAGTTCGTTCTTCTTGTAGGCTCTGTGGATCAGCCGGCTGGAACACAGGATCGCAGCCTTTTCTTTCACTTCTCTGATTTTGCTTTCATCTTCTGTGTGCAGATAGTGTTTCAGGAAACAGTCAAAGAACTGCGTAGCGGTCTGATAGGAGAATCCCATATAATTCTCGATGGCTGACGGATCATCTTCTCCCAGAACCACGTAAGCATAGTAGAGGTCGCTGATTTCCGCAATCGGATGACCGGTGGAGATCCTGTCAAGATCGATGAGGAGCGGCTCTCCCTGATGCAGGAAAACGTTTCCTGTGTGAAAATCACCGTGAACAAGAGTGCCGGATTCAGGAAGTGACGCAATCAGTTCCATGCATTTATAGGCAAGCGCTTCGTTTTCACGCGCGATGCCGGTGGTTATATAGCGCCTCAGTCTTTCGGAAGCAGGAGGGAATCCATCGTCTTCCGAAACCGTAATGCTGTGGATGGAGTGAGCCAGATCGGCCATTATTTTCGCGTATTCATCCACTCGCACGGGGCTGGTCGCAATATATCCTGATGGAGTTCCTGCCATATCGCTTCTCCTTTTTCGGAGTAACTCTCGGCAAGGGAGCGGATGTTGGACAGCTTGTCCGCAAGCCACAGCATCCGGAGGCCGACATCCCCGTTGTTTTTTAAAACCTGCAGAGATTCTTCCTTGCGGCGTTTCCAGGTGTCTTTCCGCTCTTCGCCCGGATATACGTTTTCCGATTCATAGTCGACCAGCTGCGCGACCCTTTCTCCAAACCGTTTTTCGATTTCCTCCAGAGTCCCGTCCGTATCCTCCACAATATCGTGCAGGATACCGGCTGTAATGATCTCGTCGTCGTCTGTCATTGTCGATAATATCTGTGCAACTTCCAGCGGATGCAGAATGTAGGGAGAGCCTTCGAACTTGCGGATCTTTCCCTGATGCATGATCGTCGCGTAGATGATGGCTTCTTCAAGCAGATTCATTGATTGAACTTCCTTTCTAAGTCAACATTTCTAAGTCAACCTTTTCTACTCAACATCATAAGCGATAAACCGTTAAATCTTAAGATTTTGTGCTATAATACAGAGCAGAGGGGTACGACAGGAGGAGCAGATGAATACAGTTGATTTGATTACGAAGAAAAGAAACGGCGGAACGCTTTCGCCGGAAGAGATAAAATTCCTGGTAGACGGCTATACTGCAGGAGAGATCCCTGACTATCAAATGTCGGCGTTTCTCATGGCCGTCTATTTTCGTGGGATGAATGTAGAGGAAACTGTGGAACTGACGAACGCAATGCGTCTGTCGGGTGATGTTGTTGATCTTTCCGCGATCAAAGGCATCAAGGTGGACAAACACAGCACAGGAGGAGTCGGAGATAAGACAACGCTGATCGTCGGGCCTCTGGCTGCAGCCTGCGGAGTTCCGGTGGCCAAAATGAGCGGCCGCGGACTGGGATTCACCGGGGGCACTGTCGATAAACTGGAAGCCATTCCGGGATTCAAAACTGCAATGGAAGAGAGCGACTTCATCGACCAGGTCAACACATGCGGCATTGCGGTCATCGGCCAGACGGGTCAGATCGCGCCGGCGGATAAAAAAATATACGCGCTGCGGGATGTGACCGCCACCGTCGAAAATCTCAGTCTGATCACTTCCAGCATCATGAGCAAAAAGCTGGCAGCCGGTTCCGATGCGATTTTGCTTGACGTCAAATGCGGCAAAGGCGCTTTCATGAAAACGGAAGAAGATGCGGAGAAACTGGGACGCCTGATGGTGGATATCGGAAACAGCAGCGGCAAGAAAACCATGGCTGTCATTTCCGATATGGAGCAGCCCCTCGGATGTGCCGTCGGAAATGCTCTGGAAGTGGCGGAAGGCATTGACGTGCTGAAGGGGCAGGGCCCGGAAGATATTACGGAGCTGTCGTTGAAACTCGCCGGGATCATGATCTATCTGAGCCGGGTCGCAGGGACGGAAGGACTCGGACTGGAAGAAGGAATCGCGCAGGGAGAGAAAGCCGCGGAGCAGGCCCTGCGGGGCGGCAGCGCTCTGGAGAAATTCCGTCGCTTCGTCAGTGGACAGGGCGGCGATCCCGAAATCGCAGAAGATCCGTCCAGACTTCCGCAGGCGAAATTGTCAAAACAGATCCTCGCGCAGCGGGACGGATATGTTTCAGCGCTGGATGCTATGACCATCGGCCTGGCGTCGCAGCATACAGGAGCAGGCAGACAGAGGAAGGAAGACGAAATCGATCTTTCTGCCGGAATCGTACTGGCGAAAAAACTTGGTGACACGGTCACACGCGGTGAAGTGCTCTGCACGCTTTACGGAAACGATGAGGATAAGTTAACGCTTGCCTGCGAAGAAGCAGCAAAGGCATTTATTATAGATGATACGAAACCGGAAGAGAGAAAATTGATCAAAGAGATCATCGAGTAGTTTTAAGCATTTGGAGAGGTACAGACAATGAAGATTCAATTTTGCGGAGCGACAACAGGCGTGACGGGTTCATGCCATCTGATCACGACAGCAAATCACAAGGTGCTGCTGGACTGCGGACAGTTCCAGGGCGGCAAGGCGCAGGAAGAACTCAACTACGAGCCGTTTCCTTTTGATCCGGCCGAAATAGAGTACCTTGTTCTGAGCCATGCGCATATCGACCACTGCGGCAGGATCCCGCTTCTTGTGAAGAGGGGATTCAAAGGACAGATCTACTGCACGGATGCGACCGCGGACCTGCTGGGGATCATGCTGCTGGACAGCGGTCACATCCACGAACAGGAAGCTGAATGGCAGAATAGGAAGAACTCCAGAGCCGGCAGACCGCTCGTGGAGCCTTTGTACACCGAAAAGGATGCGGAGGAGTCTCTGAAGTTCGTAAAACCGGTTCTCTACAACCAGCTTGTGGAACTCAACGACGAAGTGCGCATCTGTTTCAATGACGCAGGTCATATTCTGGGATCAGGAGAGATTGAGATCTTTGTTTCCGAAAAGGTGGAAGGAAGCTCGGAAGTGCGCGCCTCCAAGATCGTCTTTTCCGGTGATCTGGGCGTTATGGACCGGCCGATCCTCAGGAATCCCACCATCATCAAGAAGGCCGATTATGTCATCATGGAGACGACCTACGGCAACCGGAACCATCCGGACAACGCCATGGATGTGAACCATCTGGTGGACATCATCTGTGAGACGGCGGCCCGCGGCGGCAATTCCGTGATTCCGTCCTTCGCGGTGGGCAGAACACAGGAACTGATTTTCGAACTGAACAAGATCTATGAAGATCCTACCGATCCGCGGCAGGAGCAGTTGTCGAAAATCAAGGTCTACGTGGACAGCCCAATGGCGGCCGCAGCAACGGAAGTGTTCAAGAAGAACGCCCAGGTATTCGACGAAGAGACCAAGGATTACATCAGCAAAGGCGAGAATCCATTAGAGTTCCCGAATCTGAAATTCACGCAGTCGACGGAGGAGTCCCAGTGGCTCAACATTGATCGGGAACCAAAGGTCATCATCTCCGCCAGCGGCATGTGCGAAGCGGGAAGGATCCGCCACCATCTGAAACACAACCTGTGGGATGCGAGAAACAGCATCATCTTTGTAGGATATCAGGCGGAGGGAACCCTCGGCAGAGGCATCATAGACGGGGAAAAAGAAGTACAGCTTTTCGGTGAGACAGTGCAGGTGAATGCGAAGATCCACAATCTGGAAGGCTTTTCCGGCCACGCCGATATGAACGGACTGCTGGGCTGGCTCAAGGGATTCCAGAAGCTCCCGAAGCAGCTGTTCCTGGTCCACGGGGAACCCGAAGTAAAAATCGAATTCGCCAAGACCGTGAAAGAGCAGATCGGCATCGACGCCATCCCGGTGAACGTCAATTCCGAGTATGAACTCGAAGAGGGCGGCGGCGTGGTAACCAGGAAGGAAGCCATTGCTGACGCGGTCGACGAGAAGAGAGTCAATGAAGCCCGTGAAAATCTGTACAACGTCAGAAGAAGACTGGAAGACATTCTCTACAACGCCAACTTGAGTGTCGACAAGAGCACGGATCCTGAGAAACTGGCCAGGATCAACAACATCATCATGGAACTGGAGAAGTCGGTCATCAATCTGGGCTCTGCCATTTCCGAATCAGATGAGAGTGAAAATGTCGAGTTGACGGAAGAACAGATCGCCGAACTCAAGGCGGCGCGTGAGGAAAAAACGTCAGGCAAGAAGACACAATAATGCATTTCCGCAACAAAATCAGGGAAACCTGACATGAATGTATTTGTTTTCAGAAACAAAAGAGTTTCATTGTGATAAAATAATAACGATAGAAACAATATGTTTCTTAATTATGTTCCTTATATACATGACAATATATTCTAAGGAGGAAAAATCATGTCAGAATTAAGAACAGCATTACCTAAAATCTCAACACCACTGCCGGGTCCTAAGGCGCAGGCTCTGATCGAAAGAAGAGCAAAGGCAACCCCTAAGGCCATCGGAACTGCGTACAAAGCAGTCATCGAAAGAGGCGAAGGCGCAATGTTCGAGGACGTAGACGGAAACATCTTCCTCGACTGGATCGCAGGCGTAGGCGTACTGAACATCGGATACTCACATCCTGAGCTGATCGAAGCGGTCAAGGCACAGGCGGACAAGTACTTCCACTCCATGTTCAACATCACGACTCACGAGCCGTATGTAGCACTGGCAGAAGAGTTCTGCAAGATCGCGCCGGTCAGAGGTGAGGAGAAGCAGGCATTCTTCGTATGCTCCGGTTCCGAGGCTGATGAGAACGCTGTCAAGGTAGCAAGAAACGCTACAGGAAGACCAAACATCATCGTATTCACAGGCGCGTTCCACGGCAGAACATCCCTGACGATGACGATGACAGCGAAGAAGGCATATGCAGTCGGCATGGGTCCGTTCCCGGATGGTATCTACAGAGCAGAGTTCCCGAACCTGTACAGAGCACCTGGCGATCTGGAAGGCGAAGCAGCGATCGACTACTATGTAAGCAAGCTGGAAGAAGTCTTCATCGAGGCTACACCGTATGACTCCTGTGCAGCGATCCTGTTCGAGCCGGTACAGGGCGAAGGCGGATTCATTCCTGCACCGCTGGAATGGGTAAAGGCAGTGAGAAAGATCTGCGACGAGCACGGCATCCTGATGGTATGTGACGAAGTACAGTGCGGCTGGGCAAGATCCGGCAAGATGTTCGCATCACAGTACTATGCAGAAGCAGGCTGCGCACCTGACATCATGACGACCGCGAAGTCCATCGCAGGCGGCATCCCGCTTTCAGCGATCGTAGCAAGAAAAGAGATCATGGACAAGGTCAATCCAGGAACGATCGGCGGAACATACGGTGCAAACGCACTGGCAGCAGTATCCGCACTGAAGGTCATCGAAGTCATGACAAGAGATGACTTCCCGGGCAAGGCACTGCACATCGCAGAAGTTCTGGGCAACGGCTTCAAAGAGATGCAGAAGAAGTATCCGTGCATCGGCGACGTAAGAGGAATCGGCGCAATGATGGGTATCGAGTTCATCAAGGACGAGAAGAAGACCCCGGATGCAGAGATCGTAGGAAAGATCGTACAGAACGCAATGAACAAGGGCCTGATGCTCGAAGCAGCAGGAACATTCAACAACGTTATCAGAATCCTGTGCCCGCTGGTCGCAACAGACGAACAGCTCGAAGCAGGCCTGAAGATCTTCGAAGAAGCACTGGCAGAAGCTGCTAAATAACACAAATATGTGTCAAAAGGGACGGTTCTTTTGACACATCGCAATATTAGATATTCCCCAAAACAAGAGGAGATAAATAATGCAAGAAAGACATGAATTACAAAAGTCCCTCAACATGAAGGACATTCTGGCACTGGCGTTCGGTACCATGATCGGTTGGGGCTGGATCATGCTGGCCGGTTCATGGGTCGGCAACGGCGGAAGCCTTGGCGCGATGATCGCCTTTGGTTTCGGCGGTCTGATGGCGATCTTCGTAGGTCTGACCTATGCGGAGCTGACACCGATGCTGCCGCTGTCCGGCGGAGAACTCGTATTCTCATACAGAGCGATGGGATACAACGCATCCTGGTTCACCGGCTGGATGATCACGCTGGCATATCTGGGCGTAGCTGCCTGGGAAGGCCCGGCGCTCTCCAACGCTATCAACTTCCTGTTCGCAGGCGTACTGCCGCAGGGAGCGACACTTTGGACATTTGCGGGATCGGACGTTACGACGACGTTCCTTATCATTGCGGCAGTCGGCGCTGTTGTTATGACTGTCGTTAACTACAGAGGAGCGAAAGCTTCCGCTATTTTCCAGACTGTTGCTACCGTTGCTATGGCGATCGGCGGTATTTCATTCGCGATCTGCGGTACAGCAACCGGTTCCCTGGAACACTTTATTCCGCTCTTCTCAGACGGCAAAGGCTTCGTAGCCGTAATGCTGGCTGTTCCTGCGATGTTCGTCGGATTCGACGTTATTCCGCAGGCTGCTGAAGAAATGAACATTCCGCTCGGCAAGATCGGAAGAGTTATGATCATCTCCATCTGCATGGCTGCCTTCTGGTACTGCCTGATGATCTTCGCAGTCGCGATCTCCACACCGGGAGACGTACTCGATGGATTCAACAACGATCCGGCAGCTGTTCCGGTAGCGAACTGCTTCGCATGGTGCATGAACAACCCGATCTTCGGTAAACTGATGATCATCGCCGCGATGTGCGGAATCCTGACCTCCTGGAACGGATTCGTCGTCGGTGCTTCCCGTGTTATCTTCGCTATGGCAAGAGCTAAGATGATGCCTGAAATCTTCGCGAAGGTACACCCGAAGTATGGTTCCCCGACAGCAGCAGTTCTGCTCGTTGGTATCATCACAGTTATTTCACCTTGTGCCGGAAGATCCGCGCTGGTATGGTTCGTTGACGCTGCTGCATTCGGAACAGTCGTTGCGTACTTCATGGTATCCCTGTCCTTCTTCATCCTGAGAAGAAAGGAACCGGAGCTCGCAAGACCATTCCGTACACCGGCCGGTCCGGTTATCGGAGCTCTGGCGATGCTGGTAGCGCTGTTCTTCTTCTGGCTGTATCTGCCTGGTCTTGGCAGCCCGTCACCGCTTACCGGTCCGGAATGGCTGTTCGTCGGCGGATGGGTCATTCTCGGCATCATCTTCTTCATCGCGAACAAGGCTGGCAAGAACGGCAAGACTCGCAAGGAAGAGACAGAATACCTCATGTTCGGTCACGATTATCTGAGATCCTTCGCGAAGGATTACATCGCGAAGCATCACGAAATCGAGGAAGAGCACAACTTCTAAAGACAGTGAAGTAATTCCAACAATAAAAAAGAGGCACCTCACGCAGAGGTGTCTCTTTTCATTTCGTTCCGGTATCAGCCGGCCATGGCGATTCCCATGGAAATGCCGCCGATTGCCATCAGTACGCACATCAGGATCAGTACGATCAATATAATGATTTTCGTGGACTTTTTCATTTCTGTGTATCCTTTCGATTTATGCTTTCGGAGTATGCTTTGGTCTATCTGTCCAGAACAGATGCGGTCAGGGTCATACGAATCGCCTTCAGTATAGCATAAGAAACTTGTGAATTCTATTGCAACATATGTTAAACTGAATCAAAAGACCGGCATGCGCCGGACGACGAGGAGGCAGTTTTGATGAAAGCAGTATTTCTGGATTGTATCGATATCAACCGGGGCGATCTGTCCTGGGGACCTGTAGATGCGCTTTGTGATTTTGCGCACTATCTCACGTCAACAGCAGAAGAAGCAAAAGCAAGACTTGCAGGTGCAGAGGCAGTGTTTATTGATTCCTTTCCGATCGACCGTAAAGTCATGGAACAGAATCCGCAGCTGAAGTACATCGGCATCGCGGCGACAGGTTTCAACCATATCGATCTGCAGGCTGCGTCAGAAAAGGGTGTTGCAGTCACAAATATTCCTGCATATTCCACTGATGCAGTAGCACAGCATGCCATTGCGCTGCTTTTGCAGCTGACCAATCATCCCGGAACTTATGATGATGTGGAGACCACGCCTCTGACGCTGCTCAACGGGAAGAGTATGGGTATCATAGGATACGGCAACATCGGTAAACGCATTGGAGAAATCGCAAAGGCACTCGGGATGGAGGTCATCCCGTACAGCAGGGATCCTGAGCGTACCGTAAAAGCAGATGTTGTATCTCTGAACTGTCCTCTTACGGAAGAAAACAGAGGAATGGTCAACGAAGGATTCATCAGCAGGATGAAAGACGGTGCGATTCTGATCAATACAGCGCGGGGTGGGCTTGTTGACGAAAAAGCTCTGGCAGATGCCCTGAAAAGCGGCAAACTGGCAGGCGCAGGGCTAGATGTGCTTGCAAAAGAGCCTCCGGATGAATCCTGCCCGTTACTGGGACTGGATAACTGCGTGATCACACCGCACATCGCATTTACGCCGAGGGAGACGCGGGCTAAAATCATAGAACTGCTGGCTGAGAATCTGAAGTCCTATCAGGAAGGCGGCCGGCAGAACCGGATCGACTGAGATAATGCGTTGTATCGTAAAGTACAGATTGGAGAATGGGAATGTCTGAGTAGTATATCATGGCCCTGGATCAGGGCACAACAAGTTCGAGATGCATCATTTACAATAAGAAAGGTGATCAGATCAGCGTAGCACAAAAGGAGTTCACACAGTACTTTCCGGAGGCAGGATGGGTCGAACACGATCCTTTGGAAATATGGGAAACACAGCTTGCGGTCGCGCGGGGAGCACTGTCCAAGGCAGGTCTTACTGCAGGAGATATTGACGGCATCGGCATTACGAATCAGAGAGAAACCACGGTAGTCTGGGATAAAGAAACAGGGGAACCGGTTTACAATGCGATCGTATGGCAGTGCAGAAGAACAGCCGATTACTGCAAGCAACTGAAAAAAGACGGACTGAGCGTTATGTTCAAGCAGCACACAGGGCTCCTCATAGATCCGTATTTCAGCGGCACGAAGCTCAGATGGATCCTGCAGAATGTTGAAGGTGCGAGAGAACGGGCAGAAAAGGGCGAATTGCTCTTTGGAACCATCGAAACATGGCTCATCTGGAATCTGACCGGCGGACGTGTGCATGTAACGGATTATTCCAATGCCTCCCGGACAATGCTTTTTAACATTCATGAACTGTGCTGGGATGAGTTTATTCTTGAAAAACTGGACATTCCAAAGAGCATGCTTCCGGAGCCAAAACCATCCAGCTGCATCTACGGAGAGACAGAGAAGGGACTTTTCGGAGAAGCGATCAGAATCAGCGGAGCCGCAGGCGACCAGCAGGCTGCATTGTTCGGACAGACCTGCTTCCATGCAGGGGAAGCCAAAAACACGTTCGGTACGGGCGGATTCGTGCTGATCAATACAGGCGATATGCCTGTGAATTCAGCCCATGGGCTGCTGACGACTATCGCCTGGGGAATCGATGACAAAGTGGAATATGCTTTGGAAGGATCTGTATTTATTTCCGGAGCTCTGATCCAGTGGCTGAGAGATGAGCTTGGCATTATCGAGAGCGCGCAGCAGACAGAAGAAATGGCGCGCAAGGTCGAAGATACGGCGGGAGCCTATATCGTTCCCGCTTTCACCGGGCTGGGAGCTCCGTATTGGGATCCTTACGCCAGAGGCACTATCGTCGGACTCACAAGAGGCGTTAACAAAAACCATATCGTTCGTGCGGCATTGGAGTCAATGGCATATCAGACCTGTGATTTGCTGAACGCCATGTCAGAGGATCTTGGACAGGAACTGAACGCGCTCAAGGTCGACGGAGGGGCATCTGCGAATGATTTTTTGCTGCAGTTCCAGGCAGATATTCTCGGGTGTGATGTCTACAGGCCTGTCTGCATCGAAACCACATCACTGGGCGCCGCATATCTGGCAGGACTGGCTACAGGATACTGGCAGTCTGAAGAAGATATCGTGAGCAACTGGCAGGTCGACAAAGTGTTCAAAAACAGCATGCAGGATGAGGTTCGAAAAAGGCTGCTGAATGGCTGGCATGAAGCCGTAGAAAGGACTTTGACACGCCGCTGACAGACCGTTTTTATGATTTCAATGTGTTTTGTTGCTTTTTTGCATTATATTCTTGCGCACCATAGTGTTATTGCTAGTATTATTGCTTGAAATTACAGGGATTCACACATATAATATAAGCATAAATCTGCAGTGTTCAGGAGAACGAATTGGAAGAAAAAATCAGAGCAATTTTAAGAGAACAGGTCGATCCTGTTTTACAGGAACATTTTGGGGGATCCAGTCTTTCCAAATATGAAGACGGCGTCGCATATGTCAGACTGACCGGAGCGTGCGCCCAGTGTCCATCTGCTCAGGAAACTCTTGAAAGCGTTGTAAAAGATTTTGTAATGGGAGGGTGTCCTGAAGTGAAGGACGTTGTCCTGGATACCTCGGTGAGCGAGGATCTTCTCGAAATGGCAAGAAAGATTCTGAGAGGAGAAGTGAAAGACGATTAATCTGGCAGTATTTTTGCGCTGCCTTTTTAATATAATACGCTATATTTGTTCATAATATCTGCCTGCAATTCTGCCGGCGGAGAGTAAAGCAATAAGAAGGAGAGTTTTATTATGTTAATGACAGGCGAACAGTACATCGAAAGCTTAAGAAAACTGAACACAAGAGTTTACATGTTCGGTGAAAAGGTTGACAACTGGGTAGATCACCCAATCATCAGACCGTCCATCAACTGCGTAAAGGTCACTTATGATCTGGCTCAGGATCCGGAGTACAGAGACCTGATGACAGCGAAGTCAAACCTGACAGGCGAAACAGTCAACAGATTCGCGCATCTTCACCAGAGCACAGAAGATCTGAAGAACAAAGTCAAGATGCAGAGACTGTGCGGACAGAAGACAGGTTCCTGCTTCCAGAGATGCGTAGGTATGGATGCTTTCAACGCTATGTTCTCATCCACTTATGAAATCGATAAGAAGTATGGCACAAAGTACCATGAAAACTTCACAAACTTCCTGAAGATGGTCCAGGAAAAAGACCTGGTAGTCGACGGCGCTATGACAGACCCGAAGGGCGACAGAGGACTTGCTCCGCACGCTCAGAGAGATAAGGACCTGTTCGTAAGAATCAAAGAGAGAAGAGAAGACGGAATCGTAGTATGCGGCGCTAAGTGCCACCAGACCGGTTCCATCAACTCACACTGGCACATCGTAATGCCGACACAGGCAATGAGAGAAGAGGATGCTGACTACGCTGTAGCATTCGCTTGCCCATCCGATGCTGACGGTATGTACATGATCTACGGCAGACAGTCCTGCGACACAAGAAAGCTCGAAGAAGGCGCTGACATCGACCTGGGTAACGCTCAGTTCGGCGGACAGGAAGCTCTCGTAGTATTCGACGATGTATTCATTCCGAACGAGTATGTATTCCTCGCTGGAGAATATGAATTCGCAGGCATGGTCGTTGAAAGATTCGCAGGATATCACAGACAGTCCTACGGCGGCTGCAAAGTCGGTGTTGGCGACGTTCTGATCGGTGCTGCTGCTCTGGCTGCAGAGTACAATGGCGCTCAGAAAGCTTCCCACATCAAGGACAAGCTGATCGAGATGACACACCTGAACGAGACACTGTACTGCTGCGGTATCGCTTGCTCAACAGAAGGATATCCGACAGAGGCCGGCAACTATCAGATCGACCTGCTGCTGGCTAACGTATGTAAGCAGAACATCACAAGATTCCCGTATGAAATCGTAAGACTGGCTGAGGATATCGCAGGCGGACTGATGGTAACCATGCCGGCTCAGAAAGACTTCGATTCCGATCTTCCGGTAGGAAGAAACGGCGAGACGATCGGCGAGATCTGCAACAAGTTCTATGCTGCAGCTCCATCCTGCACAACAGAACAGCGTATGAGAGTCCTCAGACTGATCGAAAACCTGTGCCTCGGCGCTGCAGCTGTTGGCTACAGAACAGAGTCCATGCACGGTGCTGGTTCTCCGCAGGCTCAGAGAATCATGATCCAGAGACAGGGCAACATCGAAGGCAAGAAGGCTCTGGCAAAGGCTATCGCAGGCATTAAGGAATAATCCTCTACCTGAGATAACAGAATAGACAGTGTAAACAAGAGGCCGCTTGGCAGTCCCGAGCGGCCTCGGATTTTAAGAAGGAAAGTTAAGAATTTAACATGAAGTGCGGAGTCAAGTTCTGCGGCGGCTGCAATCCCCATTACCAAAGGGGAGACGCTTTCAGAAAGATACAATCGGATCTTCCGGAAATACAATTTGAGCATGTCGAAGAGGGGACTGCATACGACCATCTTCTGGTGATTGGCGGCTGCACGGCGTGCTGTCCGATCATCGATCAATACACTGTCAACGGTGATGTTTTAAAAATGTGGTCAGAGGATCACGTATCAAAAATAGAACAATTACTGGAGGAAAAAGTTAATGAAGAACTGGAAAGAACTTTATGATGCAAAGAAAATGACTTCTGATGAAGCTGTACAGCTCATCAAGTCAAATGACAAAGTAGTTTTCCAGCATGACGTTGGCGAACCGGCTGAGCTGGTCAGAGCCATGGTCAGAAATGCGAAAAACTACAAGAACGTTGAGATTTCTCACATGTTCTCACTTGGTCCCGGAGAATACTGCAAGGAAGAGTATAAAGAAAACTTCCATCCGAATATGTGGTTCATTTCCGGACAGACGAGAAAAGCCTGCAACGATTGGGGCGATTACACAACATTCTTCTTCCATGAACTGCCTGAGCTTATGAGACAGGGGAGAGTCGTCGTCGACGTCGTTCTCATTCAGGTTTCCAAGCCTGACAAACTCGGTTATGTTTCAACTGGTGTATCCGGTGACTACACAGTACAGGCAATCAAATCCGCTAAGACCGTTATCGCACAGGTCAACGAACACGTTCCGTTCTCCTATGGAGATGTTGTATTCCCGCTTATGGAGTATGCTGACGCGATCGTAGAGTATGATGAATATCTCCCAACGATCCCGGCTTCCAAGATCGGACCGGTCGAAGAAGAAATCGGTAAGTACTGCGCAAGCCTGATCGATGACGGCGCAACACTGCAGCTGGGTATCGGCTCCATTCCTGACGCTGTCTGCGCACAGCTGAAGAACAAGAAGCATCTGGGTCTCCACTCCGAGATGCTGGGTGACGGCGCTATGCAGCTCTACTACGAAGGCGTCATCGACAACACAATGAAGTCCTTCGATAAGGATGTCATGGTCGCCAACTTCGTTATGGGTACTCAGGAACTGTATGAGTTCTGTGATCACAACCATGCAGTCAAGATCATGCCTGTTGACTACGTTAATGATCCGACGATCATCATGAACTGCTCCAAGATGATTGCCATCAACGGTGCTCTGGGCTGCGACCTCTACGGGCAGGTAGCATCCGACACACTGGGCGGCGACGTACAGTTCTCCGGTGTTGGCGGTCAGGTCGACTTCATCCGCGGCGCTGCAATGGCAAGAGACGGACTGGGCAAGGGTATCATCGCTATGCCGTCCATGGCTGTCAAGAAGGACGGTACAAAGATCTCCAAGATCACGCCGCATCTGGCTGACAAGCAGGTTGTTACAGACTCCAGAAACGACACCGAATTCGTCGTTACAGAGTATGGTATTGCGGACCTTTGGGGCAAGAGCAACAAGGAAAGAGCAAAAGCACTGATCGATATCGCGCATCCTGACTTCAGACCGGAGCTCAAGGAAGCGATGAAAGAGATCTTCCACCACAGCTATGACGAATAAGACGATAGTATAAAGAATATATTTATTGTAAACCAAATTCAAGGAGGTTATGCACTATGCAGGCATTAAAATTAGTCCCGACAATCCACTATTTTGACACATTCAAGGATTTCAACGACGAGTTCAAGCTCGGAAAGGGCGACATCCTCGTAACAAACGAGTGGATGTACAAGCCATATGTTGAAGGTCTTGGCATTGACATGCCGGTCGTATTCCAGGAAAAGTATGGAATGGGCGAACCGACAGATGAAATGATGGATGCCATGAAGGCTGAGATGGACAAGTATGAGTATGACAGAATCATCGCTTTCGGCGGCGGTACGATCGTTGACTGCTGCAAGGTTCTCGCTTGCGAGATTCCTGACAAAGTAGCTGATCTGTACACGGACAAGTATCCTTGCAAGAAGATCAAGAAGCTCATCGCTGTTCCGACAACTTGCGGCACAGGTTCAGAAGTTACGAACGTAGCAGTTGCTTCTATTCCTTCCCTCAACCTGAAGAAGGGTATTGCAACGCCGGATACTTTTGCTGACGAAGCAGTTCTGATTCCGGAATCCCTGCAGGGTCTGCCTGACAAGGTATTCGCAACTTCATCCGTAGACGCTCTGATCCACGCTGTTGAGTCATTCCTGTCACCGAAGGCTTCTCCGTTCACAGAGATCCTTTCAAAGGAAGCGATCGCAATGATCATGGGCGGATACAAGAAGATCGTCGAAAGAGGCGGCAACACCAAGGAAAACAGAGCTGACCTGCTCAAGAACTTCTGCCTGGCAGCAACTTATGCAGGAATCGCATTCGGCAACGCCGGCTGCGCAGCTGTACACGCTCTGTCCTATGCACACGGCGGTGCGTTCCACATTCCTCACGGCGAGGCGAACTTCATCTGCTTCACTGAAGTATTCAAGATGTACATGAGAAAGCAGCCTGTCGGCAAGATCCAGGAAGCTAACAAAATCTTCTGCGACGTTCTTGGCTGTGACGAAGCAGTTGTATACGATGAACTGGACGCATTCCTCGGCAAGATCCTCGAAAAGAAGCCGCTCAGAGAGTACGGCATGACAGAAGATCAGGTTGCGACCTTCGCGAAGTCAACCATCGACAATCAGCAGAGACTGCTGGGCAACAACTATGTTGAACTTTCAGAAGAAGAAATCGCTGAGATCTTCCAGAATCTGTACTAAGAACAAACATAATAAAACATCTATGATCTTTGTAGAAACTCTACGGAAACCGGGATTTTTTTCCCGGTTTCTTTATTTTTGTTTTGCCTGAAAAAACCTGTCGTTGTTTTCATTGAAACGTATCTTTTTTTGTGATAACATACTACGGAATAAATTTGAAATCAACGAAAGGTCAATCGATATGCAGAATATATTAGTAGAACAAAACATCATTATTACGGAGCCTTGCAAAACGCTCCGTACGCTGGGCAGGAATGTCCTGACCGGCAAATGGAAACTCGCCATTATAGCCGTATGTGTATACATCCTGGTCTTACATGTCCCCAGGGCCGTCTTTGATGCGCTTTTCGGCACAAACGTTGGCAGTTTCATGACCAATAATGGCTATACTTATGGAATGGATGCCGGTTTCTATGTTGATTTTTACAACAATATGCCGCAAATCAGTTTTCTGAGCACGATTTATCTGCTGCTTGTCACAGGAGCTCTGGAACTGGGACTGACATTGTTCTTCCTTGCGACATTCAGAAAGCATGATGTGCAGGTTGCGGATATATTCCTTGGATTTGAGCGGTTCGGAAAGGCGCTTGGCCTGTTTCTTTACAGGGGTCTCTTCATTTTCCTGTGGTCATGCTTGTTCATTATTCCTGGAATCATTGCAACCTTCCGTTACAGCCAGGCGTTCTTCATTCTCGCAGATGATCCTGACAAAAGCATCCGTCAATGCATGAATGAATCAAAGGCAATGATGAAGGGAAACAAAATGAAATACTTCCTTCTGAGTCTTTCCTTTATCGGATGGGCACTGCTTGCAGGAATTCCAGCCGGGATCATGGAATCGCTTGGGAGCACTATCACATCAAACTCGTTTGTGATTGCGCTCTTCAGCATCGTTGGCTCACTGTTTTCGGCTCCACTTGTTGTTTACATTTACTCAACGATGGCAGGATTTTACGAGATCCTGGCAGGACATCTGATTAAGGAGACCATGCCTGTACCGGTAACCGTGGAGGAGGCGCAGCAGCAATACGAGGAAATCATCGCAAAGGCTGAAGAGCAGTCACAGGCACAAGCGGAAGAGCCGAAGGTCGAAGTGCCTAAGACCGAAGAAATAAAGCCCGAAGAGCTCAAACCCGAAACACCACAGATCGAAGAACCTAAGACCGAAGAAGCACAGGCCGAGGAAGAGAAGGTATTAAACAATGAAAGAGATGCAGACTGAAAACTATAAGTTCTATTCACACAAGGAGTGCGAGTTTTTCCCATGTCATAAGAACGGCGATGAAGAGTCCTTCAATTGCCTATTCTGCTACTGTCCGCTCTACGCTCTGGGGAGAGAGTGCGGCGGTAATTTCAAATATACGGAAAATGGCATTAAAGACTGCACGGACTGCATGGTCCCGCACGGGAGAGGCGCCTATGACCATGTCATGTCCAAGATGAAGCTTCTTATGGAAATGGTGAAAGAAAAAGGGGAAGAATAATGGCGAAAGAGATCAAACTTGACAACGGAATCACTATCATTACAGAAAAAAACACCATGGTCAGATCAGCGGCCCTCGGAATATGGGTCGCTTCCGGATCAGTCTATGAAGACGATCTCACCCATGGTGTTTCTCATTTCATAGAACATATGATGTTCAAAGGTACCGAAAACCGGACCGCACGGCAGATCGCAGAAGATATGGACAAGATCGGCGCCACGTTCAATGCAATGACCGGCAAAGAAGCGACCTGTTACTATGTCAAGACTCTGACATCGAATATTTACAGAGGCGCGGAGATACTGCTTGACATGGTGCTCGGTTCCACATTCGACAAAGTCGAGCTGGATAAGGAACGTCAGGTTATCCTGGAAGAAATCAAGATGGTCAAGGATACCCCGGATGATGAAATCTTTGATCTCATTTCAGAACAGGTGAACCGCGGCAATCCGCTGGAACGATCCATACTTGGAACACCTGAGAGCCTTGCCGAGATCGATCGTGACAGGATGGTCGATTATTACAGGCGCCGTTACGCCATTGACAGTATCGTCGTTGCAGTAGCAGGAAACTTTGACGAACAGAAGATCATTGACATGTTCAGTGAGAAAATGGGCGTCTTGAATGATACAGCGCCTAAGCTTGATAAAACAATCAGCCCATATCAAAAGTCATCGCTCGTGAAGGTCAAAGACATTGAGCAGACACATATTTGTCTGGCTGCGCCTGGTGTATCGTATGATCACGAACTGTATCATGCTTTTGTATTGATGAACAGTATTCTCGGTGGATCGATGAGTTCCAGACTGTTCCAGAATATCAGAGAGCAGAAGGGCCTTGCTTATCATGTTAGTTCTATCAACTCCTTCAATAGTTTTACAGGCTTCTTCAATATCTATACCGGCGTTTCTTATGAGAACGCTGCAGAGACGATCAGAGAAATCAGGCATGAACTGCAGAAAATGAAAGAAGCAGGTGTCACGGAGGAAGAACTGTCAATTGCAAAAGAGCAGGTTAAGACGACCAGTATTTTCTCATTGGAGAATCCGGCTGCACTTATGTTCTCTCTGGGCAGGAACAAACTTTTGATGAACAGGCTGTTCTCAGTCGACGAGTCGTTGGAGAAGTATAATGCAGTCACGACGCAGGATATACTGAAGGCAGCAGAAATGATCGGTGATCTTGATAACTACTGCGCGGCTGTGATTACAAATAAAGAAATGGATATTGAGGGAATCATCAATGAAAGTAAAAATCAATAGTCTTTCCGGCATATATCCTTCATATGAGACAGCAGGTTCCGCAGGCATGGACATCCGTGCATGGCTGGATGAGCCTGTGCTCCTGCAGCCCGGGGAGAGGGCACTGATCCCGACCGGGCTCTTTATGGAATTCGAACCCGGATTCGAAGTTCAGCTGCGGGCAAGAAGCGGACTCGCGGTGAAACACGGAATCGGACTTGTCAACGGAGTCGGGACTATTGACAGTGATTACCGCGGTGAGATCAAAGTCGCCCTGATCAATCTGGGACAGGAGGCTTTTGAAGTCAATAATGGAGAACGTATCGCACAGATGGTGATTTCACCTGTCGTTCAGGCTGAAATTGAACCTTCTGAAATGCTCACAGAGACCGAGAGAGGCAGCGGAGGTTTTGGGTCAACAGGAGTATAGTGATGGCAACGAGAGAAGATATTGAAAAGCGGGAATATGAATATCTTTCTGCTTATGCTACAAAAGCGGCTGAGACGCGGGGCAGGCAGAGACAGGAAGAAAAGTGCGACATCCGGACGGACTTTCAGAGAGACCGTGACCGTATTATCCATTCCAAGTCATTCCGGCGCCTGATGCATAAGACACAGGTCTTTATTGCGCCGGAGGGTGATCATTACAGGACGCGGCTGACCCATACGATCGAAGTGTCGCAAATCGCCAGAACCATCTCCAGAAGTCTGGGATTGAATGAAGATTTGACCGAAGCGATCGCAATGGGTCACGATCTGGGTCATACGCCGTTTGGACACAGCGGGGAACAGGTGCTGAACAGGCTTTACAGCAAAGGCTTCCGGCACAACGAGCAGAGCCTTCGGGTTGTTGATGTGCTCGAATTCCACGCGGGAGTCAGAGGCATGAATCTGACTGCGGAGGTGCGGGACGGCATTTTGAATCACACCGGACCTGTCATGCCGTTCACCCCGGAAGGACAGGTCGTGAAGACGAGCGACAGAATCGCGTACATCAATCATGATATCGATGACGCGATACGGAGCGGAATCATAACGGAAGAGGACCTCCCGGAAGACTGTGTTCGGGTCCTGGGGAATTCCCATAAAAAAAGAATAGACACTCTTGTCAGGGATATGATTACAAACAGTGAGAATTCGCCAATCATCACTTTAAGTGATGAAAAGCTGGCAGCTATGAACAAGCTGAGAAGCTATATGTTCGAGAATGTCTATCACAATGCAGCCGCTAAGAGCGCTGAGGATATGGCGCGCATTGAAACCGTGATCGAGACCTTGTTCCGGTATTATATGAGAGAGCCGGAATTGATTCTCCGTGAATATCCTGATCTGGCTGAATCTGATCCCGAAGAACTTATCAAAGACCAGATTGCGGGAATGACAGATCGGTACGCGGAAACAAAATATAGAGCAATATCCGACACTATTTAAAATTCATAAAAGGATTTGCCCATTTCCTATCGTAGTTATTTATGTAACGACTTAAATACAAGGGGTATGCAAGGGGTAAATGTGGCAAACAATCGCAGTTCATACAATTTCAGCAACGTAGACGAAATCAAAAGCAGGTGTAACATCGTTGATGTCATTGGCAGGGTCGTCACCCTTAAGAAGGCCGGCAGCTCCTATAAGGGATTATGCCCCTTCCACAATGAGAAGACACCTTCTTTTTCTGTTGATGA
>JAFRKJ010000014.1 GCA_017431785.1 Bacillota bacterium
CGATCCATATGAGCGATTTGGATATCGGAATCTATGACGCGGATCAGAATCTGGTCACAGATCTGAACAAGGCAGATGCAGATGATATCTCGTTCGACATAGAATCCCAGACATGTGAAATCGATGGAACCGTCTACCATGTGATCTTATTACTGGATGTGGATGAGGGTACTGCAGACAATATAACGCATGGACAACTGCGGCTCTATGCACCGGAGGATTATGCAAAAGCAATGGAGACTTTGGTCGTGCCGGATGGCATGTACTGCCCGAGCATCCAGCTGTGAGCAGGGAAAAACAGCATCAAGATCTTAAAAAATGCACGAGGAACAATACTTCTTCGTGCTTTTTATTATTCGGGAATCCATTATTCTTAAATGGTTTCCATTCTAACCGACCCATGAGAAGTAGATCCACTCTACAGCACATATTGACAATATCGTTAAACGATAGTAGAATGAACTCAAAGAAATATCGTATAACGATACTACGGAGGAACATCATGCCGAAAAAAGCGCTGGAACCAATAACAGAATCTATGTACTATGTGCTGCTCTGTTTGCATGAGAAAAGTATGAGCGGATCGGAGATCGCAGAATGCGTTCGCAGCTTGACTTCTGATCGTGTCCGTCTCGGCCCAGGGACGTTATATTCGATCCTGTCCACATTTCAGGACGAAAAAATCATTGAGAAGATGGAGCCGGAAGGCAGACGAATTCCTTATCGCATGACGAATAAAGGCGAGCAGTTGTTTCAAGAAGAAGTTCACCGTCTCCAAAAATGCTTATTAGATGCTGAGAGAATACATGCAGTGGCAGAGAGTTCAGAACCGGACAGTGTGAATGCAGACCAGAATAAACTGACACCAGCTTTTGCCGGACAGTAATTCATCAAAAGAAGGTGCATCATGGGTAGAGACAAGACGAAATACATTCCTTTTGGAGTTTATGAATATGAATATATGGAGGCGTGGCTTGAGGATCTGGCGCGAAAAGGCTGGATCCTGAAAAGCATGTATGCCTGTTTCGCGACATTTGAAGAAAGTGAGCCCAAAGAACTGCGCTATAGAATCGTCCCTAACGCGGCATTTAAGGCAGAAGATGAGGAAATCGCTTTTTATGAAGAAAACGGCTGGCATTTCGCGGATTGCAGCAGAGGACTGAATGTGTTCTACTGCGAGGATCCTCAGATACCGGAACTATTTACAGATACCAGAAGCTTTTCCAAACGCGCCAGAAACTTCGCGATAGGTTCCGGAGCCGCTGTTCTTGCCTTTGCATATTTGCTTTGGAGGAATGTTTCTAATGGATGGGAAATTTTCGACGAGGGAATCCTTCATCAAATTCATGAGATGGGCGCACTCACATTTTTGTCCTTATCAGTTCTGATCATTTTGGCGGTTTTCGTTTCTATATGGTGCATGATCAAATATGCCAGACATGCCAAACGGATTGCCTTTGGACAGAAGATAGAAAAAAGAGATGCATTTCACTGGCTTGCGGCAGTGAATAAAGCGTGGATGTCAGTTGCATTGGCCTGCGTAGCGGGCATGATCATCGGATGGGCAATGACAGCAATCAGTTATAATGATGTTCCGGAGGTACAGAATAAAAACCATCCCGCCAGCTTGGAACAGGTGGATCCGGAATTCAGCAGTGCAATAGATACTGTGTTGACGATGCAGGCAGAGGGGCACTGGCCGGATAGTTATGATTACTGGGTCACGCCTAAGAAAACCGTTCTGTTTTCTGAATACAAGGAAGTGTACGCAGAATTCTCGGATTCCGATATCAGCGATACAGGGGCTTTGCAGATACGCAATGACCCGGAAGAGACGCCGATATTATCTGAAGAGCGCTATTATTGGGGCATGTATGCAAAAGCTAGATCCGAGAAGATAGCCGCACGTTATTTAGAAGAAAATAAGCGTTCTATTAACAAAGACGATCTGGTCGAAAAATTTGGAAGCGATGAAAAGTCAATTTCTGCTGAAGGTTTTGATACAGTAGATTATCTCCACACGTATGACATCGGATATCAGTACCTGTTCCTCCGCAAAGGCAAAGAAATCGAATATATCTGTTATCTGGGACCAGAAAACCTGGAGGATCATATTGAAGAAATAATTGGAGACTTGAGCAACTAGCAGATTTAAAGATAACAAGAATCAGATAGAGTGGAAGGCAGAACGATAAATAATACTTCATCTGCCTCATCATTTTTCAAATGTAAAACGTTTCTTGCTTTACCTGAAACATGGGCGGCACTAAAATTGTAAGTAATAGCAGGAGGTGCACCATGGACATAGGGAATAAAATTCAGACTATCAGAACAAATAATGGGATGACCCAGGCGGAATTTGCAGAGAAATTCAATGTCACCCGCCAATCAGTTTCAAACTGGGAAAACAATAAAAACTATCCGGACATGGAGACTCTGAAAAAAATAAGTGACACCTTCCAGATTTCTTTTGACGAACTTCTGAAGGATGACCGGGAACTGATGGCGGAAATCGACCAGACCAGAAAGAAAGCGAAGAGACTGCGCTGGGTCGGACTGCTGGCGGCAGTGATGATCCTGCTTTTGCTGGGCCTTCTTGTCCTGCCGAAGGCGGTATCGGCCTTTTATTATAACCCGCTGCAGGTAGTCGCGAAGGAAAAAGACGGCGATGGTGAAATGAACCGGGAAGCCGGTCGGTTACAGACCGACATCAGCGTTTACAGCGAGCTTTTCCTGCCCTGCAGGCACTTCGACAGTGTTTACGTCCGTGATCTGGGACTTGGCAAATACGGCTTTACCATCGGCCAGTCCACCTGGCCTTCCGGCGCCATCCAAAAGCAGGTCAACGGCGAAATCGTAAGAAACCGGATGGTACTCTACGACCCTTCCATCCTGCAAAAGCCCACCGGCAACGCCTTCGAATGGACCATCAATCACCATGATGTGAATGAATCAATCTTAAAGAGTCTGGAGGACAATCAAAAAGAACATCTGAAGGAGAATCCAGGCAGTTCAGAGGATGATGTCAGCTTTACCCTGGGCCTTGCAGGGGATCCAAAGTTCGCTTCCCAGCAACTGCAAGGGCTGGACGACCATCGGCTTTATCTTGCATATGTTAGTTTCAACAGGGTCATGGATTACGATGACGCACGAAAAATGGCGGATCAATACGAGCTCATCAGTCCCTGGATGGGAATCGTTACGGACCGGGACTTTAACGAAGTTATCGGCCTAAACAGTTCTTACGAAACAGGAGTCATGCTCCCCTTCGATCAGAAAAAGTACCCGTTCCTCCTGGGATCCGACGATTTTGAACTGACGCAGGAAGTCGATTTAGACCGGTTGGAGCAGGAGAAGTACGCCCGTAAGCACATGATCAGCATGCTTTCCTATATGAAGCAGCAGAAGATCTTCTGCCGGATGATGGATCCACTGCTTTTTGATAAGAACGGAGCTGGCAGCGATTATTTCCAAAGTAAGATCGACTACATCAGCAAGCACGGGTTAACGGTATACGGCATCGCGGTAATTGCAGACAAGGCCGCCCTACTCTCCATAGACAAGGAAGAGAATGTCTTCTCTATTGCAACGGAAATATACTGATACTAACAAAAACGATATTAGATTAAGAAGCATTAACAGAATTCTTAATTCCTTTGCGCGTCATTGAGATTGAACAACCTATGTGCTACTATAATCAATAAGAGGGAGTAATCTTAACGGACAGACCTTGTTTTAGCAATACGGAGTTTCTTATAGACAGATTAGGAATTATGAAACATTCATCATTTAAGCTATTTGAATTCATTATTGTTCTAATAATTGTGGTCGCATACGTAATAGAATATTGTATCAGCGATCACTTCTCCAAGCCAGGATGGTTATACATTGCGATTGGCACTTTTGTCGTTCTTTCTGTGTTGCTGCTTGTAACTGAACATATCGCAAACAAGCAAAACCCGCAGTGGAAGAATCTATGGAGAATGCCCTCGAGTATCGTTGCACTTCTTGCGGCTGTAGCTGCCGTCACAATCATCATTGCGGCTTTCTTTAACATAAGTAGTGGATGGTATTTGTTCCTGTTGGTACTATTACGTGTATCACCGGATTATTATTACGCAAAGAAATATGAGCTTGATACACTCCATTCGGTTGAAGAACTCTTGCAAAAATATCCGGAGGCGAAATCAAAGATGAGAAAGACTGTTTTGGGAGAATAGAGTGAATATAAGACTAACAAAAAACAGCATACAATTAAGAGCACTCCGGGTCATAGCACTTTCATGCCTCATGTTGCTTATACTGGCACAGGCTGTATTAGCGGATTCATCGTGGTGTTGGCTGACGGATACAAGACCATTTGATATTCTTCCACCTGTTGCACTGGCAACGATCGTCATAGAAGTGTTATCCATCTGGTTGATTCCGCATACTGGAAAACTAATTAAAACTTCCGTGGCTGTGATCCTTGCAAATGCCGCATCATTTCTGCTTCCGTATGCATTGTTGCTGGAGGATCCTGTATATCTCAGATTTGATGATGTTTTAAATGCAGGGCCAAATTATATCGTGGGGTTTGGATTTGTGGTGCTGACGCTGCTTATCGAGATTCCAGTCATATATAATCTCTTAAAGAAGCATGTAGACAGCAGGAAAAAACTGCTGTGGTC
>JAFRKJ010000015.1 GCA_017431785.1 Bacillota bacterium
CATAAAGATTATAACATAATTCGTTCGATGTCGCGCGTTGCTACTCCTACGGATAATTGTGTGATCGAAGCGATAAACGGGTGGATAAAAGCAGAGATGTATGCTGAAGGTTGGCACAGACAGTTTGACTCTCCTGAAGAAATGATCGACGCATTTGTATATTACTATAACAATTACAGACCTGCATACTCACTACAATACAAAACCCCAGTTCAGTATAGAACCGATCTGGGGTTCTTGTGATTGAGGTTTGACCTTTTTGAACTGTCTACTTTTAGTTGACAAGTTCAGCCGTTTGACCGGCTCTTTTATTGTTCTATAATGCAGTCTGTTATAAAAAAAGACCCAAATGACATCTTAAGATTCCCCTGGATCTATCTTCAATTTTCGTCAACCATATATGCGTTCGATATATGGTTAGTTTCAAGGAAAAAACCATCCATTGAGACTCAGGTGCTTATCAATTCTTGTGTTACTCATTGATTATCATGCAATTTCTCATTTTGGATAGACCCAATCCATCATATGCAGTTCAAAAAAGGTCTATTATTGTGGCAGACGAATAATGATTGTAGTCCCAAACACTCTTGAACATATATCTTGGGTCTACATCGCCTATTCCAAGTTCTTCGAATGCTTCATCATTGCTAGTTACATGTGTTATAATGAATGCGCATGTTTCATTCATGCAGAAGTAATCAAACAAACATAATATAAGGAGCAATCAATGGACTACAACAAA
Organism: Bacillota bacterium; assembly: GCA_017431785.1. Lineage (GTDB taxonomy): Bacteria > Bacillota > Clostridia > Peptostreptococcales > Anaerovoracaceae > Lentihominibacter. The sequence goes on from JAFRKJ010000015.1 coordinate 743, forward strand.
CTGGCGGAGCTGCTGTTTCCGCAGATCGATAAAACACCGGAAGACTATGAGGCGATGTTCCCGCAGCGTGCAAACGCAGAAGGCGGCGCAATCATCACGCGTCTCGGACCAAGCCCGACCGGATTCATTCACCTGGGCAATCTCTATGGTGCCTTTGTTGATGAGAGACTGGCGCACCAGAGCAAGGCAGAGGATGGCACACCGGGCACATTCTACCTGAGAATCGAGGATACTGATGACAAGCGTTATGTAGAAGGCGCTGTTGATACAGTGATCAACTCACTGAAGTTCTTCGACATCAACTTTGATGAGGGCGCAGGCTGCGGTCCTGCTGCAGCAGACGGCGAACCAACAGACTCCGGCGACTACGGCCCTTACTATCAGTCACAGCGCGGACCGATCTATCAGGCCTTCGTGAAGCATCTGGTCAGCCAGGGCAAAGCCTATCCTTGTTTCCTGACAGAAGAGGAACTGGCAGATATCAGAGCGCAGCAGGAAGCGGCCAAAGAGACAACCGGCATCTATGGAAAGTATGCTGAGAAGAGCCGCAATCTGTCCTATGAAGAAATAGAAGCAAACATCAAGGCCGGTAAGCCGTACGTCGTCAGACTCAAATCCAAAGGCAACGCCATCAGCCCTGAAAACTGCTGTATGGAAAACGGTGCAACCTGCAAAGGTAACTCCGGCAATGTAACATATCAGAATCGTGATGGCGTCATGTACATCATCGTGAATGACGCAGTGCGCGGCGAAGTTGCCATGCCTTCCAATGACCAGGATGTGGTCATTCTGAAAGCGACCGGCATTCCGACATATCATTTTGCCCACGTCATCGACGACCATCTGATGAGAACAACACATGTTGTCCGCGGAGAAGAATGGCTCATGTCACTCCCGATCCATGTAGAGCTGTTCGAAGCGCTGCGTTTCAAGCTTCCGACATACTGCCACACTGCAGTGCTGATGAAGCTGGACGATGAGACAGGCAACAAAAGAAAACTCAGCAAGCGTAAAGACCCTGAGCTCTCTTTGGACTACTACCGCCAGGAAGGATATCATCCGCAGGCCGTCAAGGAATATCTCATGACAATTCTCAACTCAGACTTTGAGGAATGGCGCATGGCAAATCCTGATGCCGACCTGGATGAGTTCACATTTACAACAGAGAAGATGAGCAGCGCAGGCGCACTGTTTGACCTGAACAAGCTCAATGATATCTCCAAGGATGTTCTGCTGAAGATCCCGGCTGACGAGCTGGCCGACTTCATGCTGGAATGGGCGCGTGAGTTCAAGCCTAAGGCGGCACCGCTGCTTGAGGACAAGGAATATCTCACGAAGATTCTGAACATCGGCAGAGATGATGCAAAACCAAGAAAAGACCTCATCTATGCGAAGCAGATCTTCGACTTCATCAGCTACTTCTACGATGATTACTTCTTCATCGAAGAGCAGATCCCTGAGCAGGTCAGCGATGAAGATGCGAAGGAAATCCTGAAGCGCTATCTGGAAACCTACGACCACAGTGACGACCAGTCCCAGTGGTTCGAAAAGATCAGAACGATTACCGCAGACCTCGGATATGCAGTCAAACCGAAGGATTACAAGAAGCATCCAGATGAGTACAAAGGCTCTGTCGCTCATGTGAGCACAGTGATTCGTATCGCTGTCATGGGCAGAAGCCAGTCGCCGGATGTCTGGACCATCCAGCAGATCCTCGGAGAGGATCGGGTCAGGGCCCGCATCAGCGAACTCATCGGCTAGGACAAACTGACCGATATGGCGAAACTGACCGAGGAACAGAGCGATAGCTGCAAAACAAAACGAATCAGAAAAAAAGGAACTTGCTGCGCAAGTTCCTTTTATATTTCCATCTTATAACTGTCATCCTTACAGCTGCCAGCTGTTCAGATATGCTTCCTGTTCCGGTGTCAGTTTGTCTATCTCAATACCCCAGGCAGCCAGGCGCCGACGGGCGATAACGTCATCGATCTCTGCCGAAACGTCGATGACTTTTGCCGGCTTGCCAGGCGCCGGTGCGATCTCGTCACGATGTTCCAGGATATACAGTGCGCTCATGGCCTGCACTGCGAAACTCAGATCCATGACCTCCGCAGGATGTCCGTTTCCGGCGGCGATATTGGCAAGCTTGCCTTCGCCGATCACGTTCACCATCTTGCCGTTCTCAAGAGTGTAACCCGTGATGTTCTCGCGGGTCTCCTTCTTGGAAACAGCGGCCTCTTCCAGTCCTGCCATATCGATCTCCACATTGAAGTGGCCTGCATTAGCGAGGATCGCGCGGTCTTTCATGGTGAGCATGTGCTCGACCGTGATCGTATGCTTGCAGCCTGTCGCCGTGATGAAGATATCTCCAAGTGGTGCTGCCTTTGCCATCGGCATAACATCGTAGCCGTCCATCTTCGCTTCCATAGCTTTGATTGGATCGATCTCTGTTACGATGACTCTGCCTCCCAGCGCTGCCGCTCTCATGGCGATGCCGCGGGAACACCATCCGTATCCGACTACGACGACGCATTTACCGGCAACGATCAGATTGGTGTTGTGCATGATGCTGTCCCAAACGCTCTGTCCCGTTCCGTAACGGTTGTCGAAGAGGTGCTTGCAGTCCGCATCATTCACAGCCAGCATCGGGAACTTCAGCATGCCGTCACGTTCCATGGCTCTGAGACGGATGATTCCGGTGGTCGTTTCTTCGCAGCCGCCCCACACTTCTTCCGCCAGATCCGGACGCGCACCGTGCACAAGTCCTACCAGATCTCCGCCGTCATCGATGATGATGTTTGGTTTATGCTCCAGACACATTTCAATGTGCCTGTTGTATTCTTCTTCTGTTGCGCCGTGATAAGCGAACACACTGATGCCGTCTTCCACCAGCGCTGCGCAGATATCATCCTGCGTACTCAAGTTGTTGCTGCCTGTCGCCGCCATCTGGGCACCTCCGGCAGCAAGCACCTTGCACAGGTATGCTGTCTTTGCTTCCAGGTGGATGGACAAGCTGATTTTCACGCCTTCGAAGGGCTTCGTCTTCAGAAACTCTTCCTCAAGACCATTCAGCAAAGGCATGTTGTTCCTGACCCATTCTATTTTTGTGTGGCCGTAAGGTGCCAGGTTGATGTCACGTATTTCGTATCTCATAATTCTACTCCGCCCAAGAATATTCTCTGTGGTTTCAAGTCTTCTCCGCAGATGATGAAGTCTGCGTACTTACCTTCTGCAATCGATCCAATCTGGTCATCTGCTCCGATCTCACGAGCCGGTGTGATGGTTGCCGCAGTGACTGCCGTCTCCTTTGGAACACCATACTCGATGGCGTTCAGCATGCAGGTATAGACATTGCTCGCGGATCCGGCGATGGTTCCGTCCTCGAGACGTGCAACGCCGCCCTTCAGGAACACGTCCTGTCCGCCGAGCTCATATTTCCCTTCCGGCATGCCGCAGCATCTGAGGGAATCGCTGATCAGACAAATGCGTCCCGGGAATAATTTGAACGCCATTCTGATGGAACTCGGATGAATGTGATATCCATCGCAGATGAGTTCCGCTATGACATCTTCCCTCTCGGATCCTGCACCGATCACGCCCGGTTTGCGGTGATGGATCGGAGGCATCGCGTTGTACAGGTGCGTCAGGTGTTTTGCGCCTGCATCCAGTACCGCACATGCTTCTTCATAGGTCGCATCTGTGTGTGCAATAGAAACGGTCGTAAGCTCTGCTGCCTTTGCAGTAAACTCTGCTGCTCCCGGAAGTTCCGGTGCGACATCGACGATTCTGACAAGCCCATCGCATCCATCAAAAAGCTCTTTGAACGCGTCAAAATCCGGATCCCGCAAGTACGCGCCGTTCTGCGCGCCCTTCTTTTTCTCCGAGAAAAACGGTCCTTCCATATGGATGCCCATGAGTCTTGCGCAGCCCTCCGGGCATTCGTCATGCAGTTTTTTCCCCGTTGCAAAAGCAACCGCCAGCGTTTCATAAGGCAAGGTCATCCCGGCAGGCGCGAAGGAAGTCACTCCTGATTTTGCAAGATATGCCGCCATGGATTTCAGACCTTCGTAGTCCCCATCGGAAAAGTCCGCATTCATGCTGCCGTGTGTATGCACATCAACCAGACCCGGAATCACATAGTAACCGTCGAGATCTGTTTCTTCATCCCCTGCCGCTTCATTGATCGCCGGCAGATATGGATTCCCCAGCGCCACGATCTTGTCGCCTTTGACTTCAAAGTCGCAGATCCTGAACTGGCCGTCAATAAATACTTCTGCGTTTCTGTAAATCATTCTATTTCACCTCCGCCGTCTATGGCGTGATATTTCTGCCGCCTATGGCGTAACGACTTCCGGAAGGCTGGCAGCCGCAACGGACTGACCCACCCTTCTCATCTTCTCATCCGGAAGCATAACTGTGATTTTGCTATTCAATTCAGGGTACTCATCGGCGAGCACTCTGTTGCATTCACCTACGAGGATCTCGCCGCCGCGTCCTGACGCAACACGTCCAAGAATCAGAACGTATTTCAGATCGTAGAACAGACCGTAGAGCACCAGGGTGTGAGCCAGATAGCATCCAATCGTTCTGAAAATCGCTTCGGCTCCTTCGCGCTTTGGATGATTCTCCGCATCAGCGCCGTCCAGAATGTTCTGCACTACTTTGAGTTTTTCTGCCGGTGCGAGAGCTTCGTCCAGTTCGATGTCCGCCGCAGGCGCCAGCTTGATGACGGAATCCTGCGAGAAGTACGTTGCGCCTACACCGTTGTCTCCTGACCATGGATCCGCCATGGATTCCTGATTCAGATCCACCGGTGCAAAGGCAAGCTCGTTGAACCATCCGAGCACATTTCTATCCGCATTGACATATCCGCCTGCTTCGCTGGTTCCCATGGCGATGCCCATCACCGGGGCGACATCCATGCTCATGGCTCCTGCCAGAGCCGTCACATCACCATCGTTGGCAACAACAATTGGAACATCCCCAATCTCGCGCGCCGCTCTGTCGTACACAGTCTTCACTTCATCCCAGTTATCTCTGGAGATCTTCAGGAAGATGCTGGATACCATCGGTGCGTTGCCGATGAGAACGCCGGCCGTGGAAACGCCGATGCCGTCGACGCGCGGCATCTTGGAAGCCGCTGTCTTGAAAGAATCAACGATGCCGTCATACTGGTATGAGATGTCCTCCGAAAGTTTCGGGTGCCATACGACTTCCTCCGAATAGATTGTCTCGCCGTCGATCACTGCGGAAACCTTTCTGTCGGAACCACCTGCATCAAAGCCGATTCTGCATCCTTCCAGATGTCCGCCAACAGACTTGTCCGAATCATTGGCTGCAGGCAAATCTGCCGCATCGCAAATCTCAAACTCGAACGGTCTCTCGTAGGTGTTCATCATGAAGTTCACATCGAAATCACGCGGTCCTCCCAGAACATAATCTTCTCTAACCTTCGCCGCTTCTTCGTCGCAGCCGCAAATGGTGACCTTCCATCCGCCTACACTCCAGAGACAGAACTTGATGTATCTCTCCAGATATCTGAGGTTCGCTTCTTCGAAGCTTTTGTCTCTCAGCTTCGTCTCAAAAACAGAAACTTTACCATCTTCCCGTTCGATTGCGATGCCGATCGGTCTGGAAGCTTCTTTTTCGTACTCGATCATCCATGGTCCCATTGGGATGAACTCCTGATCGAGTACCGGTATGTTCTTCATGTTCAGATCAATGCCCAGATAATTCATTTACGATCTCCTTCATTTCTTCTCTCTTGCTCTCCATATCCAGGGCGAGTGCCAGCTGCGATCTGCATCTGTCCAGATTGTGTCCCGGATATTTCGTTGCAAAGTATTTATCTCCATCAAGCCAGTCTGTGAGGAATCTGACTCCAAGCTCCAGTGTAATGGTTCTGGCTCCTTCCGGGAGCATTTCTATCTCCAGATCTGTGAGGCCTTTGCAGCTCTCGATAAACCCTTTCGTGAACACCTCGAAAAGGTGAAGGTCGCAATGGACTTTTGACAGATCTTTTTCGTCCTCAGAAGCTGTCGCAGCGCCGAAGCGGATGCAGTCACCATAATCATAGAGGGACAGACCCGGCATAACTGTATCCAGATCAATGACATAGAGCAGCTGCCTCGTGTCTTTGTCGAGGAGCACGTTGTTGAGCTTGGTGTCGTTGTGAGTGACTCTCGTCGGAAGCTTTCCCGAATCCCTCATCTCCTGCAGTACACCTGCACTGTGCTCACGCTCCAATACAAAAGCAATCTCATCCTTCGCCGCCTCCACTCTCGGCGCAAGCTCCGGATCATTCTTCGCCCGCTCCAGTGTCTCGTGAAAAATCCTGTATCTGTCCACTGTGTTGTGGAAGTTCGGAATGGTCTCGTGCAGCGTTTCCGCAGGATAATCCGCAAGCTCTGAAATGAATGTTCCAAAAGCAATGGCGCACTGGTAAAAGTCCTCATCGGATTCCGGCTTCTCCAGACAGATGGAGTTCTCAGCGAACGGCGTCACTCTGAAGTACCCGGACAGACTGGCCGCAGCAACATCTGCCGCATCATCGGCAGCCTCTTCTGTGACATGAACATATGTCTCCCCGTCTACCGTCATGACCGGCGGCAGAACATGGCAAGGCGTGCCTTCTGCCTTTGCCTTTGCATCCAGAAACTGCGCGATGCCGGATATATTCTCCATCAGCTCGGGAACATTTTTGAACGCCTCTTCGCTCAGCCTCTGCAGTATGTATCTTGAGCCCTTCTTGGTCTGTACCAGGAATGTACTGTTGATGTGACCGTTGCCGTATGGTTCACAGCTTACGGGATCGCTGTCCAACAGAAATCTCCTGAGAATGTCCGTTGTATTCATTGCCTAACCTCCCATGGTTTCCGAAGGCGGATCTTTATAACACGCGGCGGATGCTGTGATCCGCCGCCGAAATTTATTTCTATTCAACTGTTACTGACTTCGCCAGATTCTTCGGTTTGTCGATATTGCAACCCTTCTCGAGTGCGACATAGTACGCGAATATCTGGAGCGGTACGACCGCGAGAACAGGTGCAACCTCATCCGCACACTGCGGGATGTAGATGACTTCATCGCTGGTCTTTTCGATTTCTGTCCTGCCTTCCTTGGCGAGGCCTATGATGCGGGCGCCTCTCGCCTGGACTTCCACGATATTCGAAACCATCTTTTCGTAGAGTTTATCCTGTGTTGCCAGTGAAATGACAAGGGTGTCTGAATCCATCAGTGCAATGGTTCCATGCTTCAGCTCACCGGCTGCGATGGCGAATGAATGGATGTAGGAAATCTCTTTCAGTTTCAGGGATCCTTCATATGCTACGCCGCTGTCCAGTCCGCGTCCGATGAAGAAGACGTTGTCTTTGTAGTAATATCTCTCAGCCAGCTCCTTGAGGAGAGGTTCGTTTTCGATGACTTTGTTGACCTTCTCCGGCAGTGCCTTGAGTTCGTTCAGCATAAAGTCATAATACTCTTTGTCGATGGTTCCCTTGGTGCTGCCCATGTAGAGACCGATCAGGTACATGCAGATGAGCTGCGTGGTGTACGCCTTCGTGGACGCAACGGCCACCTCAGGTCCTGCCAATGTATAGAATACATCGTGTGACTCTCTCGCGATGGAGCTTCCGACTGCATTGACAACGCTCAGGATGCGGGCGCCTCTGTCTTTGGCGTCACGAAGAGCTGCCAATGTGTCCAGCGTCTCACCGGACTGGGAGATTGCGATGAACAGTGTCTTATCATCGATGAACGTATCTCTGTATCTGAACTCCGATGCGACATCGATCTCAACAGGAATATGCGCCATCTTCTCGATGACCATCTTGCCAACCAGTCCTGCATGGTATGCTGTTCCGCAGGCAACGATGTAGATCTTGTTGATGTTCTCGATGTCTTCCTTTGTGAGGCTGATATCATCCAGTCTGATGGAGTCGTCAGGATTCAGTCTGCTCATGAGTGTCTCGCTGATAACTGCCGGCTGCTCATGGATTTCCTTGAGCATGAAGTGATCGTAATCTGCCTTGTCTGCAGCATCTGCCTTCCAGTCAACGACGTATACTTCCCTATCGACTTCGTTGCCGTCCTCATCATAGATGACGATATCATCTTTCGTCAAGACAACAGTCTCGTTGTTCTCAATGAGATAAACATCTCTGACATACTTGAGCACTGCAGGGATATCGGAAGCAACAAAGTTGAAGCCTTTGCCGATGCCCGCTACCAGCGGTGCATCCTTTCTGACTGCAACGATTTTATCCGGCTCATCGGCTGCGATGGCAGCGATCGCATATGCGCCGCGCATTTCCGCAACTGCCTTGTTGACTGCGTCCAGCAGATCGCCGTCATAGTAGAGGCCGATCAGATGCGCGATGACTTCCGTATCCGTTTCTGATTTGAAGACGATACCGTACTCTGTTACCAGCCACTCACGGATCTCCTGATAGTTCTCGATGATGCCGTTGTGGACGATGGCGATGGTCTCCTCCATATTCAGATGTGGATGCGCATTGATTTCCGTCGGTTCTCCGTGGGTCGCCCATCTGGTGTGCCCGATACCGACCGGCGCATCGAAATCAGGGGATGCAATCTTCGCTTCCAGGTTTTTGATTTCACCTACGGCTTTCTGCACCTGAATCTTTCCGTTGATCGGAAGTGCGATTCCGGCTGAATCATATCCTCTATATTCAAGACGTTTCAGTCCGTCAATGATCTTTTCTTTGGCGTGGTCAGTGCCTACATATCCTACTATTCCGCACATACTGCCCTCCTTAGCTGAAGCGTTTCGTTATGAGTCTGGCGAGTTTCTGAGCCTTTGCAGTAATATCTCCGATGTCCTGCCCTTCAATCATAACTCTCACGAGTGGCTCTGTGCTGGACGGTCTGATGAGTACTCTTCCGTCCTCGCCCAGCTCTTCGCATATTTCTTCAACGGCTTTATTGACTTCCTCATCTCTGCTGTACTTGAACTTGTTCTCAATCTTGACTTTCGCGTTCTTCAGTACCTGAGGATAAACCGTGATCTCTTCGTTTACTTCGCTGGCTGTTTTTCCTGCATGGATAATCGCCTGCAGAAGCTGCAGGCTGCTCAGGATTCCATCCCCCGTCGTCGCATGGTTCAGGAAGATGATGTGGCCTGACTGTTCGCCGCCGAAAACGGCGCCTTCTTCCAGCATCTTATCCAGAACATATCTGTCGCCGACCTCGGTGATTTCCAGCTGGAAGCCTTCCTCTTTCATAAACCTGTGGAGGCCTATATTGCTCATCAAGGTGGAAACGACTTTGTTATCCGGAAGCTCTTCTCTCTCCTTGAGCATACGTGCGCAGATGCACATCAGTTTATCGCCGTCGATGAGGTTGCCCTTTTCGTCACAGGCAATCAGTCTGTCCGCATCTCCGTCATAGGCGAAGCCCATAAACGCGCCGCGCTCCACAACTTCCTTCTGGATCAGTTCCGGATGCGTGCTTCCGCACTTGGCGTTGATATTCAGTCCGTCAGGCTGGTTCCCGATGAGGGTAACGTCCGCGCCGAGATCTGTAAAGACCTTCTCCGCCACTTCATATGCGGAACCATTGGCACAATCAATGACAAGTTTCATTCCTTTAATGTCTACATCGATCGTGGACTCAAGATACTCCGCATACTTCGTTTCTGCTTCATCATCCGCTTCAAGACATCTTCCGATTCCTGCGCCTGATACATGGCTGTCCATATGAATATTTCTTAGGAGAATCGTTTCAACTTCATCTTCAAAGGAATCATCCATCTTGAAACCTTCGCTGTTGTAGAATTTGATCCCGTTGAATTCAAAGGAATTGTGGGATGCTGACACGATGACGCCGGCGTCAGCGCCATATGCTTTGACCAGATATGCGATGGCAGGCGTCGGCAGAACGCCTACTTTAATGACATTCGCCCCTGTTGACATGAAGCCTGCGCTCAATGCATCTTCCAGCATATCACCGGATATTCTGGTGTCTTTCCCTATAAGAAAAACTGGCTTCTCCTTGGTTTTGCCCAGGACATAGCCTGTTGCTTTGCCAAGTTTAAAGGCCAGATCCGGTGTCAGTTCTGTATTCGCTACTCCCCTGACATCTCCGTTTCCGAATAAGCTTCCCATCTTTTTCCTCCTTATTGACTGTATCGCTATCTAACCGTAAATACTGCGGTCTCTGATGATATATCTTCTACTATTACTCCGCTCACACCGTCAGGGATCCTGACATAAATCTCTGCTTCGTTCTTGCCGTAATCGCAGGTCGAAACATCGATATAAGCTTTGATGCCCTTTTTCTTGGCCTTGAGTACCTGTGAACGTTTTCCTTCTATGGTCACACTGACGACTTTCGGTTTGTTGACCGTTGCAGTGAGTTCCTGATCTTTCAGCGTATCCGAGCCTTCCATTTCAATCTTTATACCTGACACTCTTTCACTGATCTGCGGATCTACGTTTCCCATGACGAACATCCACAGAGCGATGGCAACCAGAAGGGATATGAGCATGAGGACTTTATTACTTCTCATCATTGCCCTCCTTTCTCTGGCTGCGGTTTGACTTTCCGTAGACCATCTCATCTCTCTTGGACTTGACGTCAGCAGACTTGTCCAGCTTGCTGCGAATCTTCGAGAAACTTGAAAGCTTTCCTCCGATTGCTCTGTTGCTCAGGTAAATGTCCAGCAATCTCTTCTCTACAGTCTTGGTGTCGAGGAAGCGCTCCAGCTTTCCGTCTTCCGCCATGCTGATGATGCCCGTTTCCTCAGAGACAATCAAAGTCACCGCATCGGAGTTTTCTGTAATTCCAATGCCTGCTCTGTGCCGTGTGCCGAGTTCCTTGCTGATATTTCTGTTTGTAGACAGAGGGAGAACACATCCGGCCGCATAAACTCTTGTTCCGGAAATGATCACAGCACCGTCATGGAGCGGTGATCCCTCATAGAAGATATTGCCAAGAAGCTGTGTAGATATGAAGGCATCTACCACTGTTCCTGTCTCTGCATAATCCTCAAGCATCGTCTGTCTCTCAAAGACGATGAGTGCTCCGGTCTTCTCGCTGCTGAACTTCTCGACAGCATCGGTGATCGCTTCAACTGCTCGCTTGCTGTGTTCCTTGTTTCCGCTTCCGATGCCGCTGACGATACGGCCTCGTCCCATGAATTCCAGTGCTCTTCTGAGCTCCGGCTGCAGCACGATCAGCACCGCAACAGCTCCCAAAGTCAGCGCCCCCTTACACATCCAGTTCAGGGTGTGCAGTTGCAGCACATCAGAAACAAAGGTCGCTCCAACCAGCACAAGAATTCCCTTGATGATCTGCTGGGCACGGGTCTCCAGAATGAGTTTGAGCAGATAATACACAACAAAAGTAACGATAATGATATCTACCGCGTCTGATATCTCAAAATCCGAGAAAGTATTCACAAAAAACTGAATTACTTCGTTCATTTCGTCTCCCTGCTGTGTATAATACGTCACTTTATTGTACTATATTTAGTGGTGTGTTTTCAACTGCATACCTATCGATTGTTAATGAATATTAATGATTTTAATGCCCCTTGCCAAAGCACCGCACCCTGTCGTATAATCCAAAGACAGCATGCGCGAAGTGAAACGCTCTGCATATGATCCAGGTCTGTGATTGAAAGGCCAGGCCAGCTACGGGCAAAAGGTCCCACGTAAACCGCCGAAGAAGAGTAAGCGGCGATCATGGCGTAGTTTAGAAGTAAGTCCTCGGGAAAATCCCGGTCAAGGCGAGTGTGGGGGCAAAGATCAGGTCAGCTGGGTCATATGCAGAGCGTTTTATATCGCAGGACTGATTACAAAATGCACCGCAGGACTTAAAAGGAGACCCTTTCGGTGAAGTGGTAAAACAAAAGTAGACACTTCAAAAAGAGCGGTCTCACAAGCAGACATTCGAAAGAGTGTCTGCTTTTTTCTTTGGTAAAATGGAAATGGAGGTGGAAATATGGGCAGACCAAAAGGTGGAAAGAACAGGAGTTGGAGCAAAGAGGAAAAGCTCAGAATCGTTCGACGTTACTTTGACGACAAAATTGGCCAATGGACGATCGCAAAGGAAGAAAACATCAGTAGAGGTCAGATTTACAGATGGATCAGGAAATATGCTGAAGATGGTCCTGAGGCGCTGGAAAACAGAAAAAAGACCGGCAATCATTTTTCAGCATTGCATACAAGCAAATCCCTTACTGAAGAAGAACGGCTAAAGCTTATCGTTGAGAAACAGAAAATCGAGATTGAACGGTTAAAAAAAGGATATGTAGTGAAAGGAGTTGGTGCAAGCAAGGAATTCGTTACTTTAAGAGATCTGAATACGAAATAATCGACAAGCTGAAGGAGGAATATTCAGTATCTGAGCTTTGCAGGCTCATGGATGTCAACA